>NZ_JCAXEA010000015.1:0-145609 GCF_059759125.1 Arthrobacter sp. GQ119
TTGGAGTACTGCTGAGCCTTGCGGGCCTTCTTGAGACCGGCCTTCTTACGCTCGATGACGCGGGCGTCGCGGGTGAGGTAGCCGGCCTTCTTCAGGGTGGCGCGGTTGTTCTCGACGTCGATCTCATTCAGCGAACGGGCGATGCCGAGGCGCAGTGCACCGGCCTGGCCGGAGGGGCCACCGCCGTGGATGCGGGCAATGACGTCGTAGGCGCCGTCCAGATCAAGGATCTTGAACGGCTCGTTGACGTCCTGCTGGTGCAGCTTGTTCGGGAAGTAGTTTGCCAGCTCGCGGCCGTTGATGGTCCACTTGCCGGAACCCGGCACAACGCGAACGCGTGCAACGGCTTCCTTGCGGCGGCCAACAGCTGCGCCGGCAACGGTCAGCGCCGGACGCTCCTTCTTCGGGGCGGCGGCTTCAGCAGCGCTGCTTTCCGAGGTGTAGCTGGTCAGGTTTTCCTCAGCCTCAACGGCTTCGGTGGTCAGTTCATCGTTCTGAGCCACGGTTCTCCTTGTAGATAAAAGTGTTGGTGGCCAGGACTACTGGGCGACCTGGGTGATTTCGAAAGTCTTGGGCTGCTGGGCGGCGTGCGGGTGCTCTGCACCGCGGTAGACCTTCAGCTTGCCCAGCTGCTGTGCAGCGAGGGAGTTCTTGGGGAGCATGCCCTTGATGGCCTTCTCAACGGCGCGGACCGGGTTGGATTCCAGGAGTTCCGCGTAGTTGACGGAGGTCAGGCCGCCCGGGTAGCCGGAGTGGCGGTATGCGCGCTTCTGCTCCAGCTTGGCGCCGGTGAGGGCAACCTTTTCAGCGTTGATGATGATGACGAAGTCGCCCATGTCCATGTGGGGAGCAAAGGTCGGCTTGTGCTTTCCGCGCAGCAGTGTTGCGGTCTGGCTGGCAAGACGACCCAGGACAACGTCGGTGGCGTCAATGACGTGCCACTGGCGGTTGATATCGCCGGGCTTCGGGGTGTACGTACGCACGGTGTTTGCCTCGTTCTTGTTCTGGCGTTCTTGTTTTAGGCGTCACACGGGGGTGCGCCTACTATCTATGCGCGACCGGAACAGAGGTGAGGGCTCTATGTAACCAGTAGTCCCGTACATGCCCGTTGAGTAGCGATCCTGCAACTGGATCCCCAAGGGCACGCATCATCGAGAAAGGACACGCACAACGACTACCAAGAATAGCGTGAACGGGGCGTCGGGGTCAAAATGGGGTATCCGGTGGCGGGGGCTGGGATGCCCGCGGCGGCGCCGGGCCGATCCAGCCAGGGAGTCTTCGTGTCCATTGTAGGTGTGGCCGCCGGCGGCGGGCCCGCATTTGTCGTCGCCATCGGCTTACTCGGCACGGTCCTTGGTGTACTGACCGAACGGCTCATAGCACGCCTCCTCCCCCGCCTCGGCGGCCTGCCTTCCGTCAGGTCAAGAATCACGACGGCGACCCTCACCGGAGCCCTCTGCGCCGCCTTAGCGCTGCGGCTGGGCATGGACTGGTCACTGCCGGCTTTCCTGGTTCTTGCCGTCCTCGGCGTACAACTGGCGCGGATAGACCTCTCCCACCACTTGCTGCCCAATCCCCTCGTACTGACCCTATTAATTGGGGGCCTGGTGCTGTTCGCGGCCAGCAGCTCGGCCTCCGCAGGCTGGTCCGACCTGCTCCGCGCGGCCGCGGGCACCGCCATATTGTTCGTGGTCTACCTGATTTTGGCCATTATTTCGCCCCGCGGCATTGGAATGGGCGACGTGAAGCTCGCTGCCCCAATGGGTTTGTACCTGGGCTACTTAGGCTGGGGCCAGCTGTTCTACGGTGGCGCCCTGGCCTTTATCCTGGGCGGTATTTTCTCCGTCGTTTTGATTTCTTTTAAGCGCGCCGAAAAACAGGCCGAAGTGGCCTTCGGGCCAGCCATGCTGGCGGCGACGCTTGGGATGGTTCTGCTTACGTCCTGACGAGCTGCGCATGCTCGCCTGCTGCCTGATTTTCAGGAAATAGAAAGCCAGCCAGGCTTATCAATCCAAGTAGTCTCCGACCTTGGGGTTTCCTGACTGAGTACTTTCTTGGGGGGATTACTTGTGGTTCCCCCGAGAAAGTCAGGTATTGCTACGCATTGTTGGGCCCAAATGCCAGTGGCAATCTTTTCTTAGCGAAGTCCAGCCGCTAAAGAAATATGGGGGCAGCTGGAGATTCGTTGGAATATATCCAAATCAATTTCATCGAATAAAGGAACCTAAAATGACTTCTCTTATGGTCTCTATGCTTGCTTTTGTCGCCGGCGTAAAGGATCGTCTCTCATCCGAAAAGGGCGCAACGATGGTGGAGTACGGCCTGATGGTCGCCCTCATCGCCGTTGTCGTGGCAGTGGGTGCCACCGCCCTGGGCATTGGCATCGACACCCTGTTCGATGGCGTCACGGCGGACCTCGGCGCAGCCACCCCGTAATAGGCAATTCACTGTTGGCTCTGGTGACGGTAACAGCCGTCACCAGAGCCAACCGCTTTAGAGGAACTGCCCGTTCAGGGTCTGTTCCCTGGAAAACACAAATCGGGGGAGTTCGTCTTGAAGATACACGAAAAAGAGCGGGGTGCAGCCGCCGTTGAGATGGCCCTTGTCCTCCCGCTACTGCTTTTGATTCTTATCGGAATTATGGAATTCGGCCGGGTCTTCAACGTCCAGGTCTCATTGACTCAGGCAGCCCGCGAGGGTGCCCGACACGCGGCAATCCATTACAACGATGATGACTTGGACGTTGAAGGCACGGCTCTCGCAGCTGCTCCGTCACTCAGTGGGCTCGGAGTCGCCGTCGCAGATAACGCCACTGATTGCTCTTCCGGAGAGGACGTAGAGGTGACTACCAGCGTCACTTTGTCCTCCATGTCAGGGTTCCTGGACGCAGGATTCTTTGGATCTCCCGGTCTCTTCCCGCTGGATATGACAGGAGTAGGGGTGATGAGATGCGGCGGCTAAGAGTATCTGGATCCGCACGGCACAAGCAGTTGGCCGATCAGCAAAGTGAGCAGGGTGCTGTTGCGGTGGTCGTGGCCGTCACGCTCGTAGTTGTGCTGGGGTTCGCCGCCCTCGCAATTGATGTCGGGGCAATATACGCGGAAAAAGCCCAACTCCAGAACGGCGCCGACGCGACAGCACTGGCCATCGCCGCAGAGTGCGCAAAAGGAGTTGACTGCCCCACCGAAATGACTGATTCAGCTAACCGCCTTGCTGATGACAACGCCAACGACGATTCCAGCGGGGTGTTCTCGGTAACCCAACCCAACGCCAACACGGTCAGAGTTGAGACCAATGCCCAGGCGGCGGGGTCGACGGACGATAGCTTCTCGCTTTTCTTCGCCCGGGTACTAGGCAACGAAACCGCCGTTATCCATGCGGATGCTGAAGCATCTTGGGGCACTCCTTCAGCGGCAACCACCCTACCCTGGATCGTGAGTGAGTGCGTCTTCAAACATTTCCTAACTCCAAGCCAACTTGCCTCGCTGACTAGCACTGGAACGTTCACAGGATACCCGTCAGACGAGCATATTCTGCTTCGCTACGACGAAAATACGCCAACCTTTCCTGGTTGTGAGGCGCAAAATGGCTATCGCCCCGGAGGTTTCGGATGGCTCGAGACCAATAGTGGTTGTTCAACGGACATCGATCTCTCGGCAACGGTGAATGGGCAACCTGGAAATCACTTTCCGAATCAGCCCAATAAGGTATGCGATGAATTGCATTCCACAATCATGGATGAGCCGGCGCTTATCCCTCTCTTCGACTCAAACGCAGGCAACGGCAACAACACGGTTTATTCCCTGATCGGCTTCGCCGCGTTCCAGGTTACTGGTTACAAGTTCAGTGGCAGCGATGAGCACATAGACCCCCTGGCCCCGGAATGTTTGAACGACAAGGGAAAAAAGGATGGCAACTGCCGACACCTGCAAGGCTACTTCACCCGCTTTGTCTCTCTTGAAGAGGGACTTTCGTTGACCGGCGGCCCGAACTATGGAGGTTCGGTAGCCGTACTTACGGAGTAGCCTGCCGGCGCTCCATCCGAACTAAACAACACATCAACCCGAAAAAAGGAGCAATCGAAGTGAAAACACGCCTGCTGGGAGGCATTGCAGCACTGCTGTTAGCAATTATCGGAACTGTACTACTGGTCATGTACGTACAGGGAGCTGACAGCAGGGCGGCGCAAGGGCTGGACCCCATAGATGTATTGGTAGTGAAAGAAACAATTCCCGCTGGCACAAAAGCGGAGGATCTGAGCGACAAGGTTCAACTGGAGACCCTTCCGAGGGCGGCGGTTCCGGAAGGGTACCTCGCCGGCCTCAGTGACCAGAAGGGGAAAATCACCTCCGTAAACCTTGAGGCGGGGGAGCAAGTGCTCGCCAGCCGGTTGGTAGACCCGAAAGAACTCCTGCCCGGGACTGTGCCGGTTCCTGATGGACTCGAGGAAGTCACCTTCCTCCTCGCACCGGAACGTATCCTGGGCGGCAGGCTCGAAGCCGGCGACAAGGTGACGGTGTATTCCTCTTTCAAGTCCGACGACGGCATGCCCGCCAACGCCAACGTTCCAGCTGAAACCAAGGGCTGGAAACAGTCCACCGGTCTCCTCTTTCACGATGTTCTTGTCACGGCAGTGCAAAAAGCAGCGCCTGACGCCAAAAAAACTGAATCAAGTTCCACTGAAAAGGGTGTCGAAATGCCCAACGGGTCCGCCTTTGTGACCGTGGCCAGGAGCGATGCCGACGCCGCCAAGCTGGTCTTCGGTGCCGAATTCGGCACGTTGTGGTTGGCGAAGCAAACTGACACCACAAAGAAGAGCAATCCTCCGGTGACGACCTTTGGAGGGCTGTACTAATGAGCCGATTCGTGGCCATCACGGCGGTCCGCGACTTCGAAAGCCGTGTTCGTCAGGCAATCACGGGCGCTGTACATGGTGATCTCCAGACACTTTCCCCCGACGTGCTGTCCGGCGGCCCGGAAGACGTCTTCAGGCAACTCAGCGGAGACCCCCCGGAAGTCCTTATCCTTGGCCCCGGTGTCGCCCCAGAGCACGCCTTGAAGTTGGCGACTGTTTTTGATCTGCAGTACCCGGAGATCAGCCTCCTTCTCGTAGCCGAGCCCAGTCCCGAACTGGTTCTCCGCTCCATGCACGCAGGAATCCGTGACGTGGTTACGCCCGAGATAGAGCTCAACGACCTGCGTGTGTTGCTGGAGCGGGCATGTCTCGCCTCGGCCAGCCGCCGGCGCGGCATGGCACCTGCTGCCGAGCCGGGCCGTGATCGCGGCCGGGTTATCGCCGTTATGTCTCCCAAAGGCGGGGTCGGGAAGACCACTGTGGCCACCAACCTGGCGATTGGCCTGGGTAAGGTCGCCCCGATGAGTGTGGTTATTGTCGACCTTGACCTCCAGTTCGGAGACGTCGCCTCAGGATTGTTGCTCGAGCCTGAGCACTCCATAACGGAAGCCGTCCACGGCGCTGCTTCCCAGGATTCCATGGTCCTTAAGGCGTTCCTTACGGTACACCCCGCTGGAATCTACGCCCTCTGCGCCCCGCGGACCCCTGCGGAGTCCGACTACATCACTGGAGAGCACATCAGTCGGCTGCTGAATCAATTGGCCACTGAATTCAAGTATGTGGTGGTAGACACATCCCCTGGCCTCGGGGAACACGTGCTCGCCACTTTGGAGCAGGCCACCGACGCGGTATGGGTCTGTGGCATGGACGTACCGAGCATTCGGGGCCTTCGCAAGTGCTTCAGTGTGTTGAAAGAGCTGCAGCTCTTGCCCGCCGGCCGGCATACGGTGCTCAATTTTGGCGACAGAAAGAGCGGAATCTCCGTCCAGGATGTCGAAGCCACCATCGGCGTACCGATTGATGCCGTTATTCCCCGGTCCCGGACCTTGCCGTTTACCACTAATCGCGGTGTTCCGGTGTTGCAGGCCAACACCCGGGATTCTGCATCAAAGGGCCTAAAGAAGCTCGTGGATCGCTTCGATCCACAATGGGTGTCGTCCACCCACAATAAGCTGCACCGGAGGGTGGTTGTCTCATGAGACTTTCAGATCGTTTATCGCGGCGGGGTGACATGACGTCACCCGAACCTCAGTCATTTGGCGGCGAGATGTCCGGCGCTCAACCTAAACCTGCCGCACCTGTGGCCCTTCCCACGGTTTCTCCGGTACACACGCCCGTGCCATCGGCATTGAACCTGGGCGGAGCACCCGTGATTCAAGCTGTCGATGCACTCGCCAGCTTGAAACAACGGGCAGCATCGGCGCTGTTTGAACGTATGGGGACACGCTCCGGCGATACCTCCACGTCAGATGAAGACCTGCGCAGCCTGGCAGTCGATGAGCTCTCTGCAGTCATCGACCAAGAGCAGGTTCCGCTTTCTCCGGAAGAGCGTCGGCGGCTCATTCGGGAAATCGCTGATGAAGTAATGGGACTTGGTCCCCTGCAACGCCTCCTGGAGGATCCTTCCGTGACTGAAATCATGGTCAATCGCTTCGACCAAATTTACGTTGAGCGCCAGGGACACCTGTTACTGACCGGGTCACAGTTCAGTTCAGATGATCATCTTCGGAAAGTTATTGAACGGATTGTTTCCAAAGTGGGACGTCGCATCGACGAATCCTCTCCTCTGGTGGACGCACGGCTGGAAGACGGTTCACGTGTCAACGCGATTATCCCGCCACTTGCAGTTAACGGTCCATCACTGACAGTCCGAAAATTCAGCCACATTCCCATAACCGTCCAGAACCTGATTGATTGGGGATCTGTTACTCCGGAAATGGCCGAATTGCTAAGTGCTTGTGTCCGGGCACGCTTGAACATCATCGTCTCCGGCGGCACAGGCACAGGAAAAACCACCCTCCTCAACGTGCTGTCCTCATTCATTCCGGAGGACGACAGGATAGTAACGATTGAGGATGCGGTGGAACTGCAATTGCAGCAGCAGCATGTTGTACGTCTGGAGAGCAGGCCGCCCAATATCGAGGGTAAGGGTGCAGTCGCAATCCGGGAACTTGTCCGTAATTCCCTGCGCATGCGACCTGATCGAATCATCGTCGGGGAGGTTCGTGGCGGAGAATCGTTGGACATGCTGCAGGCAATGAACACCGGCCACGATGGTTCACTTTCCACCGTGCACGCCAATTCACCGAGGGATGCAATTGCACGGCTTGAAACCCTTGTGCTGATGGCCGGGATGGATCTGCCATTGCGGGCAATCCGGGAACAGGTGTCTTCGGCGGTGGACCTTATCGTCCAGGTCACCAGGCTTCGCGACGGGAGCCGTCGCGTGACACATGTGACCGAGGTTCAAGGAATGGAAGGTGATGTCGTAACCCTTCAGGATGCGTTCCTGTTCGACTACTCCGCCGGAATGGATCAACACGGCCGGTTCCTCGGGCGCCCCCTTCCGACCGGCATCCGTCCCAGATTCCTCGATCGATTCTCCGAACTCGGGATCTCGGTCTCTCCTGCAGTCTTCGGCTCAGCCGTACCGATCGGGAGGCGTTAGTCATGGAATCTCCAGCGGTGTTGGTAGTCGCCTTGCTGCTATGTCTCGGAGCGCTCCTCGTGCTGTTCCTGGTGGTTCTGAAGCCCCGCTATGGTTCCCTGTCAGCTGAACGGCGGCGACCCGACCTGGTGCAGGATGACTATTCTGCCATCTCCAAGGTTTCTCAGTCGACAGTCAAAGCCATGGGCGGCTTCCTAGGCGAATCAGGGGGGCCCTACAACAGGGACGTGCTCTACAACGCGGGCGTGAAAATGGCACCTGCAGATTTCACCGTGATGGTCGCAGCAGCGACCTTCGTTGCCGGCCTGCTTGGAACTCTTATGGGCAATCTCCTTGTCGGTATCCTGCTCGCGTTGATTGCGCCTTTCGGCGCCAAGATCATGCTTGTGGTACGCCGGGATAAGCGACGAGGAAAGTTTGAAGCCCAACTGATTGACACCATTCAGATGCTGATCGGCGGCCTCCGCGCCGGGCACAGCATCATGCGTTCCATGGACGCGGCGGCCCAAGAGGCCGATGCGCCTACGTCGGAAGAGCTGTCACGCATCGTGAACGAGTCGAGGATTGGCAAGGACTCTGGGCAGGCCATTGATGAAGTTGCTGACCGTATGGACAGCGAGGACTTCCGATGGATTGGCCAAGCCATCCAAATCAATCGAGAGGTCGGCGGAGATTTGGCCCAGGTGTTGGATGAAGTTGCCGGCACAATCAGGGAACGGAGCCAGATTAAGGGTCAAGTTCGCTCGCTCAGCGCTGAAGGCAAAATTTCGGCCATTATCCTGATGGCGATGCCGGTAGCAGTCGCCGGACTGATGTTGGCGGTCAATCCGAGTTACATGGCGGTCTTTGTCGATACACCGACTGGAAACATCATGATGGTAGCCAGTCTTCTCATGTTTGTGGCTGGCGGCTTCTGGATGAGCCGCACTGTGAAGATCAAGTTCTAGGGGACCTGTCATGACACCAATTGCTTGGCTGATCATTGCAGCCATCGTACTCCCACTGGCCTATTTCACTTGGGTTGTCGTTACCTTGGATCGAAAGGGAGCCCTAGCAGTTCAAAACAATCTAGGGCAGGGCTTTGCCCAGGGCGGCGTGAATGTGGCGTTGCAGCGCACTCCCATAATGCTGGACTTCTCCAAGCGGTTGACTCCGGGAGGCTACGTGGCGAAACTGGATCGCTGGCTAGCACTGGCCGGCCGGCCCGAATCCATGTCGCTGGACAAGTTGATCGTCGCCAAACCCCTGTTGGCACTCGCCGGTGCGTTGCTCGGAATAATGCTGATCAGCAAGTCGCCGACCCCGCAAAACATCGGGGTGGGACTTTCTATTACGGCTCTCCTGTACTTCGTGCCAGACCTCCTGATCTACAACAAAGGCGTCAAACGCCAGCAGGTAATCGAACTCGAGCTTCCCAACACGCTGGATCAGATGTTGATCTCAGTGGAAGCCGGGCTGGGCTTCGAAGCCGCCATGGCCCGGGCCGGAGCCTACGGTGACGGTCCGCTCGCCCTGGAGCTCAGGCGCACCTTGCAGGACATGCAAGTGGGGCGTCCTCGCCAAGAGTCCTACGAATCCCTGGCTGCACGCTCCTCCGTACAGGATTTGAAGAGCTTTGTGAGGGCCGTAATTCAGGCAGACAAGTACGGAATTGGTATTGCCAATGTCCTGCGGGTCCAGGCTAAACAGGCAAGGGTTAAGCGCCGACAGCGAGCAGAGGAAAAAGCGATGAAGCTTCCCGTGAAGGTTCTCTTTCCGCTGCTGGTCTTCATCTTCCCAGTGCTCTTTATCGTGCTCCTTGGGCCTGCCGTCATCAACATCATGGCTATATTTACCTGAAAATGGCTCCTAAGTAGCAGGCCACACAAGACCGGACCCCCTCGGACCCCAGCACCGAGGGGGTCCTTTTGTGCGCGCGGTTCTCGGCAAATTCGGCCGAGATGCAGGCCAAGCGCAGGGTTAACGCAGGAAATGCGCAGTTTGGAAAGGCTTAGCACAGGAAGCTGCAAGATCGATATTCCGCCGCGAATTGGCTTGCTAATTTTATTTCAGAGCTGGTGCAGGACCAGCCTCCCCAAACTCGCTCAGGAGTCTAAAATGCTTTCTCTCTACACCAATCTGGCAGTCCGTCTCCACCGTGATGAAAAGGGCGCCACCGCCGTCGAATACGGCATCATGGTCGGCCTCATCGCCGTCGTGATCATTATCGCAGTCGGCCTCCTCGGTGGGACGTTGACCACAATGTTCGAACAAGTAAAGTGCCAGGTTGGTGGCGGCACATGGACAGCGGTCGCCCAGACCACTACCACGGCCGCTGGCGGAACCTGCGCACCGTAGCTCCACAGCCAGGCACTCGGCCTCGTCGGGCTTAGCCCGTAAAACAGTGGCGGCGGCCCATGCCGCCGCCACTGTTCTGTCGTAGAACCAAGGCGTCCCGAAAGGCCAACACCAAATGTCCAAGGCATCCGAGCGCGGAGCAGTGGCGGTCGAATTCGCCATCCTGGCACCGATCCTCGTCATGATCCTGTTGGGCATCATGGAATTTGGTCGCGCCTACAACGCCCAGGTTTCCCTGACCAATGCAGCCCGGGAAGGTGTCCGGGTCATGGCGATCTCCAACAATCAGACGTCGGCTCGGACAGCGGCAAAAAACGCCGCCGTGTCCCTCAACCCCACTCTTGTTGACTCGAACATAACTTTCAGCGCCGCAAGTTGCGCCAACGGCGCCCAAATGACGGTAACCGTCAGCTACTCGCTCAGCACTCTGACGGGTGTGGCTGGACCAATCGCCATGAGAGGGAGAGGAGTTATGCTATGCGCCGGCTGAAGAAACATCGTGACAAGGAACGCGGCGGCGTTAGCATCCTCGTTGCACTCCTCATGGTGGTGCTCCTAGGATTCGCGGCCATCGCGGTGGACGTCGGAATGCTTTACTCCGAGAAAGCTCAACTCCAGAACGGCGCCGACGCGACAGCCCTACTCGTGGCACAGAAGTGCGCCAAGAACCAGGCGGATGTAGCCTGCGCTACGAGCTCCGACCTGGCAACGTCCATTGTTAGCGGCAATGCCTTGGATGGCCGAAGCAACGTCAAGTCCATCGCACTCAACATCTCCAACCGAACCGTCAAGGTGACGGCTGGAGCGCAGGAACTGGGCCAGGATCCAAACAAAGTGTCGCTGTTCTTTGCCAACGCGCTGGGTATTTCCGACGCTGAAGTCAATGCTAGCGCCAGCGTCCAGTGGGGCAGCCCCGTTGCCGGACGTACCGCATTCCCCGTCACGTTCTCGATCTGTCAGGTCAAAGATAAAGTCGGCGGAGCCCTGCAACTGTTGGTGAACCATGGCAACACTGCCGACGACGACTGTAAGTACGGTCCCTCGGGCGCTGCTGTTGCAGGCGGCTTTGGCTGGCTAACGCAAGATCCCGGCGTCTGCGGCGGAACCATTGATCTTATAGTTGAAGAGGGCGGCAGCGACCCAGGCAACAACGCCCCGGGCAACTGCGCCGCCACGCTGCAGAAGTGGGCGGACGAGATCACTGCCGGCCGCGAAATCGTCGTACTACTCCCCGTATTCGATGCAGTCTCTGGAACGGGAAACAGCGCTAAGTATCACATGGTTTCTTTCGCTGCATTCAAAGTTACAGGCTGGAAATTCAGTGGTAACAGCTCCACCCCGGACACATTCCGCAACGAATCACCGTACGTAACTTCCGCTCTGGAATGCAAGGGAAACTGTCGCGGAATCATCGGCAGTTTTATTAAGTACGTGTCCCTCTCGGACGGTTACACGCTTGGACCGGTTGACGACAATGGGGCCACAATTGTCCGTTTCTCGCAATAATTCTTTTCCGAAGCACAGGAGTAATCAGTGAAGTCACGCTTGTTGGCAGGAGTCGCCGCAGTCGTTCTAGCCATCGTGGGCGCTGTACTCATGTTTACCTATGCCCAGGGAGCCGATCAGCGTGCGGTGCAGAACCTGGAACCGATGGGCGTGCTGGTAGTCAAGCAGGCAATCCCTGCGGGCACCCCAGTTGAAGCCATCAAGGCCTCGGTGGCCATTGAGCAACTGCCGGGTGCCTCCGTTATGGAGAGCTCCCTCAAGAGTCTTGACGATGTCACCGGAAAAGTAGCTGCCGTGGATCTCGTTCCAGGTGAACAGCTGGTAGCCGAGCGCCTCGTGGCACCCGAAGAACTGAAATCGTCGGGCTCCGTGAAGGTCCCTGCGGGACTCCAGGAGGTGTCCTTTCAGCTGGAACCCCAGCGCGTCGTCGGAGGGCGGTTAACGCCCGGGGACCATGTTGGTGTCTTCATCTCCATGAAAGAGGGCGGCGTCGAGGCTAAGGCAGATATGGAGACCACGAAGCTCTCCGTCCACAAGGCTTTGGTCACAGCGGTCCAGCGGGCGCCAGAAGCAGCCGCTGCAGCCCAGCCGGCGCCAACTGCCGGCACTGAGCCGACAGCAGATCCCCGGGATTCCACTCTCCCAACAGGTTCGCTGATGCTGACCGTGGCAGTGAACGACGTCGACGCGGCCAAGATCATCTTTGCCGCGGAATATGCCACCATCTGGCTCACTCGAGAACCACTCGATGCAAAGGATAGCGGTCCTCGCATCATGCAGCGACCGGAGGTATACAAATGAGCCGCTTCGTACTGGTGACGCCCGACGCCGACTTTGACGGCCGTCTGCGCCAGGCTGTGGCAGGCGGACTCCAAGGTGGCGTCCAAACGTTCTTTACTGCCGCCCTGCCCAGTGATCCCCACGAGCTTTTCGCGCAGCTGGATCAGGAATTTCCTCAGGTGCTCATCCTGGGACCGGACGTTCCTGTTGAGGATGCACTCCGTCTGTCAACGGTATTGGCCGTCGGCTTCCCCGAGCTGAGCGTCATCCTCGTCAATGAGCTGGATCCATCGTTCATCCTCCAGGCTATGCGAGCTGGCATCCGCGATATCCTCAGCCCGGCATCGGACCCAGCCCAGATCCGCGTGCTCCTGGAAAGGGCCTGCCAGTCATTCGCCAGCCGACACAGGGCTGCGGTGCATGAGCCGAAGCAGCCAGGCTCCCCGGACATTCCCAAGGGTTTGGTGATCGGTGTTTTTTCGCCAAAGGGAGGGGTAGGCAAGACGACGATCGCTACCAACATCGCAATCGGGCTCGGCAAGATCGCGCCGATGAGCGTGGTTATTGTGGACCTTGATCTGCAGTTTGGCGATGTCGCCTCAGGGCTTTACCTCAATCCTGAACACACGGTGACGGACGCCGTCTCGCCGGCAGCAGCCCAGGATTCCCTGGTCCTCAAGGCCTTCCTGACCGTCCATCCCGGTAGCATCTATGCCCTGTGTGCTCCGCGAACCCCTGTCGATGCAGACGAAATCAGCCCGGAGCAGATCAGCCGCCTGCTGGAACAGCTCGCGGAAGAATTCCAGTACGTCGTTGTTGACACTGCACCGGGTCTCCCTGAGATCGGCTTGGCAGCCATGGAGCAGTGTACAGACGTTGTGTGGGTGAGTGGTATGGACATCCCCAGCGTCCGTGGACTGCGCTCCGGGCTCGATGTGCTGCGCCAACTCGAGATCCTTCCTGAGACCCGCCATGTGGTCCTCAATATGGCGGATTCCAAGTCTGGGCTGACAGTCCAGGATGTTGAGTCGACTATCGGCGCCCCGGTGGACATCAGTGTCCCCCGTTCACGTGCTGTCGCCTTGTCCACGAACCGTGGCGTTCCTGTCCTTCAGGAGACCGTAAAAGATCCGGCCACCAAGAACCTGCGTCAACTGGTGGACAGGTTTAACCCAACGTGGCGGGCCCAGGCACAACGAAAGCTGCATCGAAGGGTGGTTGTCTAATGAAACTTTCGGAGCGCATCCAAGCTGCCCAAGTAAAGGGCGCGCCTCAGCAGTCAGCTGTTGCGGTAGCCTCGCCTGCTCACGGCCGTCCGGGAGCAGCGCCCAGCCAGTCCAAGCCTAGTGAATTCAAGCGCGCTGAAGTCCGCGGATCCGGCCCCAAGCCGGTCACGGCAGGATTCCCCGCACTGCATGCTGCCCCGGCGAGCGTTCCTTCGACTGGCAGCTTCGCAGACCAGCTTGAGGTGGCCAAACCCAAAACGAAGCAACCCGTCGACGTCTTTGCGGCTCTTAAGGAACGGGCTGCCACCGCGTTGTTTGAGCGCATGGGAACCCGCTTCAACGATTCGGCAGTCACCGAACAGGAACTCAGGACCACGGCCCGCGAAGAACTGACACGGATTATCGACACTGAACAGGTCCCGTTGTCAGCCGAGGAACGATCCCGGCTCGTTCGTGACGTAGCTGATGACGTTTTGGGATACGGACCTCTGCAAAGGCTCCTTGACGACCCAGCGGTCACCGAGATCATGGTGAACCGCATGGACCAGATCTACGTTGAGCGGAAGGGACACCTAACGCTGACCGACTCCCGCTTCAGTTCAGAAGCGCATCTGCGGAAGGTGATTGAACGCATTGTTTCGAAGGTGGGACGGCGCATCGATGAGTCTTCACCCCTGGTTGATGCCCGGCTTGAAGACGGCTCACGCGTAAATGCGGTGATCCCTCCCCTGGCTGTGGGTGGATCGTCACTCACCATCCGTAAGTTCAGCAAAGTACCCCTGACCGTCAAAAACCTGATCGATTTCGGAACACTCACCCCGGAGATGGCGGAACTGCTGAACGCCTGTGTCAAGGCCAAGCTCAACATCATCGTTTCAGGCGGAACCGGCACAGGGAAAACCACCCTGCTGAACGTGCTTTCATCCTTCCTGCCCGCGGACGAGCGGATCGTCACCATCGAGGATGCCGTCGAGCTTCAGATCCAGCAGGAGCACGTGGTCCGTTTGGAGAGCCGGCCGCCGAACACCGAGGGCAAGGGCGAAGTGACCATCCGCGAGCTGCTTCGAAATTCCCTGCGTATGCGGCCCGACCGGATTGTGGTGGGTGAGGTTCGTGGTGGGGAGTCCCTGGACATGCTTCAGGCTATGAACACGGGCCACGATGGCTCCCTGTCCACGGTTCACTCCAACTCTCCGCGTGATGCAGTGGCCCGCTTGGAGACGCTGGTGCTGATGGCGGGCATGGATCTTCCACTGCGCGCTATTCGGGAGCAGATCGCTTCAGCTGTGAACCTGATCGTCCAAATCTCCCGTCTGCGGGACGGTACGCGCCGCATCACTCACGTCACGGAAGTCCAAGGAATGGAAGGCGACATCGTCACTCTTCAGGATGCCTTCGTTTTTGACTATTCAGCAGGCGTTGATCAGCACGGCCGTTTCCTGGGTAGCCCTGTAGCCACCGGCATACGCCCGCGGTTCATCGATCGCTTTGAGGACCTGGGAATCCACGTCTCACCAGGAGTCTTCGCCACCCCTGCCGCCCCCGGAGCCTCGAACGCGGCCCGGCCATGATGCTGACAGCCGGAGCTGCCATCTTCCTTGCAGCTGTGGTTCTGCTGGGCTTTGCCGTCATCGTCCGGCCTGCGCCAGAGGTGCCCCTCGACAGACGACGTCCCTATGAAGCCGATCCGCCCTCACAGCTGACCCGCATCGCAGGTTCTACCGTGCGGACCCTCGACAAGGCCCTCGAGGGAGGGAGCCTGCGCCTCTTCAACCGGGAAAAGTTGGAGCATGCAGGTCTCCGCATGACGCAGGCCGAATTCATTGTCCTGGTGCTGGCCGGTGGCGTTGTGGGCGCACTGGTCGGCATGGTTGTACTCGGACCGCCCCTCGCCATTCTGCTGTTTATCCTTGCTCCGTTCGTTGGGCATCTGGTTCTGAATTTCCGGGCAGGCAAGAGGCGCAACAAGTTCGATCAGCAGCTAGGTGACACCCTTCAGCTGCTGGCTGGAGGGCTACGCGCCGGTCACAGCATCTTGCGCGCTGTTGATGCAGCGGCCACGGAGTCGCAGAGCCCAACTTCCGAAGAAATGCGCCGCGTCATTACGGAAACGAGCTTGGGCCGCGACCTGCTGGCCTCGCTCATCGACACTGCCGAGCGGATGAAGAACGAAGACTTCGTTTGGATTGCGCAGGCCATCCAAATCAACAGGGAGGTGGGCGGCAACTTGGCAGAGGTCCTTGATCAGGTAAATGAAACCATCAGGGAGCGGTCCGAAATCAAGGGCCACATTAAGGCTTTGGCAGCAGAGGGAAAATTCTCCGCTTACATTCTTATTGCGATGCCCATCGGGATCGTGGTCATGCTCATGGCTATAAACCCCGGATACATGGATCCGATGTTCACCAATCCCTTGGGCTGGGGCATGATCGGGCTCTCCGTCGTCCTCATGACGATCGGCAGCCTTTGGATGCGCAAAATTATCGACCTGAAGTTCTGAGCTGAATCATGAACCCTTTGATACTTTCCTCGCTCCTCCTGGTATCTGTGCCCATCGGCTACCTCACGTGGTCCGTCCTCTCTGTTGATCGCAAGGCCCGGGCCGCCACCTTGGAGATCCTCACACGCGGCAGGCAGGACGTCCAGGCCCCGGAAAAAACCAGCAGCGGCTTCCTATCTGCCTTCGGCTACAGCCTCACCCCACCTGCCTACGCCCGCAAACTCGACCGGCTGCTTTCGCTCGCCGGCAGGCCAGTCGCTTGGCCGTTGGGAAGGATCCTGGCAGCCAAACCAGTCCTGGGACTGATCGGCGCCGCCTTGGGATTCCTGATCAGCACAAGCAGTCCCACACCAATCATCAAGCTCGTGGGTGTGGTGGTCATCTTTTTTGGGTACTTCATCCCGGACCTGCTTCTGTACAGCAAAGGCCAAGAACGCCAGAAGGCGATGCAGCTGGAACTGGCCAATACAATGGACCAGATGCTGATCGCCGTCGAAGCCGGACTCGGTTTCGAGGGCGCCATGGCCAGGGCGGGCGAAAACGGGAAAGGCCCGCTGGCAGAGGAACTGGTCCGGACGCTGCAGGACATGCAGGTGGGCCGCAGCCGCCGCGAGTCGTACCTCGCCCTGGCCGAGCGGACCAGCATCCCCGAGCTCCGGAGCTTCGTCCAGGCCATTGTCCAGGCCGACACCTACGGCATCGCCATCAGCCGCGTCCTCCGGGTACAGGCCAAGGTGATGCGTGTGAAGCGGCGCCAGCGGGCCGAAGAGAAGGCCATGAAGCTGCCCGTCATGATCCTCTTTCCGTTGCTGTTCTTCATTTTCCCGGTCCTGTTCATCGCGATCCTGGGACCGGCCGTCATCAACACCATCGAAACTTTCAGCGGGCAGTAGGGTCGGAAATGCCGTATCTATTCCACGCACCACAAGGAACGCGCAGGGTTTCCACAGGATCAAAGTCGGATCAGGTTTTTCCCAAGGTCAGAAAGTAGCCTTAACACATGTCTAGTTCAGGGTCCAGCACAAGCGACGGCGGCGCGAACGGCGTTTGCCTGCCTGGCCCTGGGGCTGCCGCGCAGGACGAATCGGAACAGGCGGAGGGGCTCCCCATCCTGGACCTCACTGTCCTTCGCGAGCTCGAGGAGGACTTGGGCGGCAGCGGCGTGGCCCGCGCGTTCGCCAAGGACTACATCGGCATCTGGGCGAAGCGGCTGGCATATCTGGAGCGTTCGGTCACGGACAATGATCCGGAACTCGCCATGGATGCGGTCCTGAGCCTGAAGAATTCCGCCTTCATGGTGGGCGGGTCGCGTCTCGCCAGCCTGGCCGTGGAATCGGAGCGCCTCATCAGGGCCGGTGACCTCCCCGCGCTGAGGATGCTCTTGCCGGTGGTGGCGCAGACAGGCGTGCAGACCGTCACCGCGCTGAAGCGAACCTATCTCAGGGGACGCTAGCCAAGCTCCCCCCGAGGCAGCCGGAGACCGAGACGCAGCCGGACGCAGGCCGCGCTACTCTGCCCGCTTCGGCGCCAACCGGTACCCCACGCCGCGTACCGTCACGAGCCAGCGTGGTTCCAGGGGGTCCTCACGGAGCTTCCGGCGAAGGTTTCCGATGTGGACCTCGACGGCCCGTTCGTCGGCCTCGCTGATGTATGTATCCTCACCGTAATATTCCCCGCGGACCACCCGGACCAGGTCGGCCCGCGTGCGCACGGCCCCTGTTCCCTTCAGCAGTTCCTGCAGCAGGTCAAACTCGCTGCGGGTCAACGTCAGGGGCGTGCCGCGAAGGGAAACAGTCCGGGTCTCCATGTCGAGCGACAGACCGTTATGCTGCAGCACCTTACTTCGGCGCACGATTGTAGCGCCGGCGCCGCTGCCACCGGAAGACAACGCCGGAGCATCATCGTCGCCCGCCGATCCGTGCCGCGGCCGCCGCATCATGGCCGAGATGCGGGCGCGCAACTCACGGGGCCTGAACGGCTTGGTGATGTAGTCGTCCGCGCCGCCCTGAAGCGCCGTGATTGTGTCCAGTTCCTCGTCTCTGCCCGTGAGCATGACGACGTACGCATCACTGAATTGCCGGATTCTGCGAAGAACCTCAAAACCGTCAATGTCCGGCAGGCCCACATCAAGCGTGATCACATTCACCGGATGCTGACGCACAACGTCAACACCATCACGTCCCGTGGCTGCAGAGTGCACCTCGAAGCCAGCCTGCTGAAGGACCGCGTCAAGCAGATTGCGGACGTCGTCGTCATCTTCAATCACTACGGCCACGCCAAGTTCGCCCACGATTACCCCATATCAGGTAAAACCACCGCACCGCCCAGCGCAATGCGGAAAGCACTACCTGATTACCTAGGCTACAACGGACTCGGGAACCAGACACCCTAAATTGTGCATATGTTTTGCAACCTACAACCAAGAGCCGATTGGGGCTGCCGACGCAGAGGAAATGGTGTGCATAATGGCACCATGGGTGGGGACAAAATAATACGGTCTCACGTTTTGATATTCGACTCCAAGGGCGGGGGCTGCGCCCTTGGGTGAACACGTGTTGGTCCGTGACACTGACCGCTTTTACAGAAGGCTGAAGCCGAGGGTCCAGGTAGCTCTTTGCCAACTCCCGGTAACGCTCCTTCTTGCCGTTTTGGCCATCGCCGCGCCTTCAGTGTGGCCCAGGCTCATCGAGAGTCCCGTCTTTCTTGCGTCCATAGCCCTCATGGGCGTCTTGTTCCTGGCGTGCTTGGTGGTTCCCTGGGAGCGGCTTCCGACCAATTCCTATCTTATTATTCCGATTCTTGACCTTTTGGTGATCGGCCTCGCCCGTAACGGAGCCGTTCCTTCTGTGGCTGGCCTCGGAGTGCTGGCAATATTCCCGGTGATCTGGCTATCGGCATCAGGTTCCTTCGTGAAGACCAGCATTGTGCTCAGTTTCTTTGGGCCGCTACTCATCGGTCTGCCGTCACTGCTGCAGAAGTCTCCCAATATTTCACCTTCGGATATTGCCACTGCCACCCTGTTGCCCCTCATGATGCTGGCCGTCTCCCTGGCAATCCGGTTCGCCAGCGCCAATATCCGTGTGCAGCGCCAACGGCTCGAGAAAAAGGATGCCGAACTCCGGGAACTGCTCATAGAAAGCAGGACTCGTGAAAGGCTTTTCAAAACCATTCTTGACACCGTCGACGTCGGCATTGTGGCAGTTGACGCCGAAGGCCATAAAGTGCTCGTCAATGACCAGCAAAAAATCTTCCAGCGGGCCGCGTCTCCCGCGGGCGGAGCCGCAGAAATCGAGGAATCCAAGCAGCTGTTGTTCGGGCAGGACAAGGTCACCCCGCTGCCGGAGGACAAGCGACCGATCCACCGGGCCATTGCGGGCGAAACGTTTGCGAACTATCTGGTGTGGCTCGGCGAAGGCAGCGCGCGGCGTGCCGTTTCCACGGCGGCCCGGATCATGAGGAACGACGACGGCGGGTTCAGCGGCGCTGTCATCGTCTACAGCGATGTGACCGGGCTTGTGGACGCACTCTCCGCGAAGGAGGAACTGATCTCCAACGTCTCCCACGAATTCCGCAGCCCGCTGATGTCCGTGCTGGGGAACGTTGACCTGGTGCTGGATGAGGCTGACGCCCTGTCCCCGGCGGCAGTGCACCGGCTGGAAGTGGTGCAGCGCAATGCCGAACGGCTGCTCTCCTTGGTGTCCGATCTGCTCGTCTCGGCCTCCGCAGTCCTGGCGGTCCATGCCCGGAGGACAGATCTGGCCAGCCTCATCGACACCACCGTGGGATCCGCGCAGACACAGGCCGACGCCTCCCACGTCTCCCTCAGCGTCGACGCCCCAGCGCCCCTCTGGGCGCATGCCGATCCGCTCCGCATCTCCCAGGCACTCGACAACCTGGTGTCCAACGCCATCAAATACTCTCCCGACGGCGGTGCAGTGACGGTCCGCGCCCGGACCAGTGATGACTGGGTGCACCTGCAGGTCCAGGACACCGGAATGGGCATCAGTGCAGAGGAGACGTCCCGGATCTTCACCAGGTTCTTCCGTACTCAGGCCGCCCAGCAGGCGGCGATCCCCGGAGTGGGCCTCGGCCTCTCCATCACGAAGACAATCGTGGAACGGCACGGCGGCGCCATCACGTGCGAGAGCAAGCCCGGCGCCGGGACTACATTCACCATGACACTGCCCCGGGAACCTTCCTAACCTATGCAGGTTCCATTGGCCGGCTCCCAGCAGGGGCGCTCCGCCCAGGAACGCTCAGTCCAGGGGCAGGGTGATGTTCACGCACGTACCCGCGGAGGACGAGTCGATCACCATGTGGCCGCCCGCCGTTTCCACGGCCAGTCGCATGAGCCGCAGCCCCATCCCGGAATGCCGGCCCTGGGTTGCTGCCTCGACATCGAAACCGGTGCCGTCGTCGGTCACTTTAAGCTGCACCTCATGGCAGAGGGGCGGATGGCTAACGCAGCCCAGCCGAACGGTGACGGCCGAGGCATGGGCAAATTTATACACGTTGCTGAGGAGCTCCTGGGCGGCCCGATAGAGGAGGGTGGCAGACTTCCGGTCCACTTCCATCCCGTGGTGCGGTGCCTCCAGGCGAACCACGGCCCCGCGCTCGCGCAGCGGAAGGGTCAAACGGTCAATCGCCCCCGCGACGCCAAGCGCATAGAAATCGACCGGGTGCATATCGGTAAGAATGCCGCGGACTGCAACAACCTCGTCGCTTCGTAGTGATTTCATGCTCCTACGGTGCTCCTGCACCCTTGGCATTTTCTTAGGCTTTTCTGTGCCACCCCCCGTTTGCAGGGGCCACGTCACAGCGGCCTACGTCAGCGTGTATCCCAGGCCGCGGATAACTGAGGCAGGGCCCTCAGAAGAGGGTTCATGTGGGGACTTACTCCCGCAGGGCACGCGTGAGCACCGCGCGTGCCAGCAGCTCGTCGTCCGACGGGTAGGCCACTTCCTCCAGCACCAAGGGATGCGGGGCCGCCAGCACGGAGCGGGCGTCGCGCTTCCTGGCCAGCAGCCGCTCGTGCAGCCATCCCGGCGGTTCGAGCCCCTCCCCCACATACAGCGCCGAACCCACGAGCGCACGCACCATGTTGTGGCAGAACGCGTCGGCCTGGACCGTGGCCACAATGACGCCGTCCGGGCCGCGGGTGAACTCGAAGCGCTGCAGTTCGCGGATGGTCGTGGAGCCCTCGCGCGGCTTGCAGTAGGAGAGGAAGTTCTGCAGCCCCAGCAGCTTGGACGCCCCCTCGTTCAGGAGGTCCACATCAAGCGGCGCCTTGTGCCAGAGCGTGTCATACCGGCCCAGCGGGTCCCAGAGCGCCGGCCCGTCGGCGATGCGGTAGCTGTAGCGGCGCCACAGCGCGGAAAAGCGTGCGTCGAAGCCCTCCGGGGCAATGGACACCTGGTGCACCACAATGGCGCCTGTCAGGTCCCCGAGCCCCCGGCTCAGTGCACCCCGCAGCCTGCGTAAAAGCGCGACGGCGGGATCAAGTTCGGCGCCGCGGTTCAGTCCCAGCCACTCGGCTTCGGTCAGGTCAAGATGGACCACCTGGCCGCGGGCGTGAACACCGGCGTCTGTCCGCCCGGCGACGGTGACCCGGACCGGCCGGCGGATCAGCAGCTCCAGCGCCGCCTCCAGGGTTCCCTGGACCGTGCGCAGCCCCGGCTGCACCGCCCACCCGCTGAAGGGGCCGCCGTCGTACGCCAAATCAAGCCGGATACGCAAAAACCCGCCGCCCCCCAATACGGGGGCCGCGGGTTTTTGGTCGTTCATAGACTTAAGTCTATGCGAAGGATTCAGCGAATTACTTCGCGTCCTTTGCGGACTCGTCAGCAGCTTCTTCAGCCGGAGCTTCCTCAGCGGCCGGGGCCTCTTCGGTCTCTGCAGCTTCGGTCTCGGCAGCCTCGGGAGCCTCAGCGGCTTCGGTCTCAGCGGCCTCTTCTTCTGCAACGGGTGCAGCAGCTTCCTCGGCAGCCGGAGCAGCCTTGTCTGCATCGCGCTTAGCAGCGGCGGTAGCCTCGGCTACAACAGCCTGCTTGGCGGAAACCGGCTCGAGAACCAGCTCGATGACAGCCATGGGAGCGTTGTCGCCCTTGCGGTTGCCGATCTTGGTGATGCGGGTGTAGCCGCCGTCGCGGTTCTCCACTGCCTGCGCGATGTCGGTGAACAGCTCGTGGACGACGCCCTTGTTGCTGATCAGGCCGAGAACGCGGCGGCGGGATGCGAGGTCGCCGCGCTTGGCGAAGGTGACCAGGCGCTCGGCGTACGGCTTCAGGCGCTTGGCCTTGGTGACCGTGGTGGTGATCCGCTTGTGCTCGAACAGTGCGGAAGCCAGGTTCGCGAGCATGAGACGCTCGTGAGCCGGGCCGCCACCGAGGCGCGGACCCTTAGTGGGGGTAGGCATAGTTGTTTCTCCTCATATGGAAGCCGGTGGGGGCTGCGCACACCATGGTGCATCCAGCCCGCCGGCCAAGATCTGCTTGTTAGAGCTCGTCGTCGCTGAACGCGGCGTCGTCCTCTTCGATGGCTGCGGCGCGGGCGGCGAGGTCGAAGCCGGGAGGCGAGTCCTTGAGGGACAGTCCCAGTTCAACCAGCTTTGCCTTGACCTCATCGATGGACTTGGCACCGAAGTTACGGATGTCCATCAGGTCAGCCTCGGAGCGGGCAACGAGTTCACCCACGGTGTGGATGCCCTCACGCTTGAGGCAGTTGTAGGAACGGACGGTGAGGTCCAGATCCTCGATCGGCAGAGCCATGTCTGCTGCCAGGGCAGCATCCGTCGGCGACGGACCGATCTCGATACCTTCAGCTGCGGTGTTCAGCTCGCGGGCCAGACCGAAGAGTTCCACCAGGGTGGTACCTGCGGAAGCAACCGCATCGCGCGGGGCGATGGCCTGCTTGGTCTCGACGTCGACAATGAGCTTGTCGAAGTCGGTGCGCTGCTCAACACGGGTGGCTTCCACGCGGAAAGTAACCTTCAGCACCGGCGAGTAGATGGAGTCGACCGGGATACGGCCGATCTCTGCGTCGCCGGACTTGTTCTGAGCTGCCGAAACGTAGCCGCGGCCGCGCTCGATGGTCAGTTCGAGTTCGAACTTGCCCTTCGAGTTCAGCGTGGCAATGTGCAGATCCGGGTTGTGGAATTCGACGCCGGCCGGCGGAGCGATGTCCGCGGCGGTGACGACTCCGGGTCCCTGCTTGCGCAGGTAAGCAACAACCGGCTCGTCGTGCTCGGAGGACACGGACAGGTTCTTGATGTTCAGGATGATCTCGGTGACATCTTCCTTAACACCCGGAACCGTCGTGAACTCGTGCAGCACGCCATCGATCCGGATGCTGGTTACAGCGGCACCGGGGATAGAAGAGAGCAGGGTACGGCGGAGGGAGTTTCCGAGGGTGTATCCGAAGCCCGGCTCCAGCGGTTCAATGATGAAGCGGGAGCGGTTATCGGAGACGACCTCTTCGGAGAGGGTGGGGCGCTGTGCAATGAGCACTTAGGTTTCCTTTCGGCGAGCATCCGCTATATGACGCAACACAGGTGGTGGAAAATCGGTCTGAAGACTTAACGCGCTGGGCTTGCCCGGACCCGGTAAGGGTCCGGGCAAGCTCCGGGCAGCGGAAAAGCTTAGACGCGGCGGCGCTTCGGGGGACGGCAGCCGTTGTGCGCAGCGGGTGTGACGTCCTGGATGGAGCCAACCTCGAGGCCGGCAGCCTGCAGCGAACGGATCGCGGTCTCGCGTCCGGAGCCCGGTCCCTTCACGAACACGTCTACCTTCTTCAGGCCGTGCTCCTGTGCACGCTTGGCAGCAGCTTCGGCAGCCATCTGTGCAGCGAACGGGGTGGACTTACGGGAGCCCTTGAATCCAACCTCACCGGCGGAAGCCCAGGAGATGACAGCACCGGTCGGGTCCGTGATGGACACGATGGTGTTGTTAAAGGTGCTCTTGATGTGCGCCTGGCCAAGCGCGATATTCTTCTTGTCCTTCTTACGCGGCTTGCGAACCGCGCCACGAGTCTTCGGGGGCATTTTTTCTCCTACAGAAAGTTATCGGGGGAAAGCGATCGCTATTTCCCACATTTGCCGGGTTCCTTGAAATCGCGCCAGCGATTTCAGGGGGCAAATGAGGACTTAACGGGCCTTCTTCTTGCCGGCGACGGTACGCTTCGGGCCCTTGCGGGTACGTGCGTTGGTCTTCGTACGCTGACCGCGTACGGGCAGGCCCTTGCGGTGACGCAGGCCTTCGTAGCTGCCGATTTCAACCTTGCGGCGGATATCTGCGGCCACTTCGCGGCGAAGGTCACCCTCAACCTTGTAGTTGCCTTCAATGTAGTCACGCAGCTGGACCAGCTCGGCGTCGCTGAGGTCCTTTACGCGGACGTCAGCGCTGATGCCGGTGGCAGCCAGGGTTTCGTGTGCACGGGTCTTGCCCACGCCGTAGATGTAAGTAAGCGCAATTTCCAGCCGCTTTTCGCGGGGAATGTCTACGCCAGCGAGACGAGCCATAGTGGCAGTACTCCTTGAATAAACCGGAGGTCGTAGGCAGTACACCCGCACTTTCAGTGCGGCCCCAGCCTCCGACCGGGGGTTAGCTGTCCGGACTCTTTAGAGCTCAATGTTCCAGTTCAGCTTGTGCTGCCTTTTATTTACTTGCGTGGGTTAGCAACCCAGGGATTCCCGGAAGGGAATTAGCCCTGGCGCTGCTTGTGGCGCGGGTTCTCGCAGATCACCATGACCCGGCCATTACGGCGGATCACTTTGCACTTTTCGCAGATCTGCTTGACGCTCGGCTTGACCTTCATGGCGTTCCTTTGCGTGATAGCAGTTGGTCCGATGGACCGGCCTTCGGCAGTTGCTCTGGCCGCCCAACGTTTACTTGTAGCGGTAGACGATACGACCACGTGTGAGGTCGTAAGGGCTCAGCTCCACCACTACGCGGTCCTCAGGGAGAATCCTGATGTAGTGCTGGCGCATTTTTCCAGAGATGTGTGCCAGGACGATGTGCTTGTTGGTGAGCTCAACGCGAAACATCGCGTTGGGCAGCGCCTCAGTCACTACGCCCTCGATCTCTATGACCCCGTCCTTCTTGGCCATATCCTCCGCTAACTGTTGTTTGCCTCAGCCCACCCGAATTGCACCGGGCATCACTGCGGACGTTTTTTGATTGATTGATCGTCGCCAGCCGGCCGCAAATGGGCGTGGCAGGGCAGACAACCAACATGCAACACTACGGCATTCGGGCCGGAATGTTAAATCCAGCCATGTTAGCGCACAATGCCGCCGTACGCATCAAAATCGGGGCGCATCAAATCTGTACGCCGCGAAGGTGCCGGCCTCAGTCGTGACGCCCTCCGCGCTGCGGACCCCGTCCAGGATGGCCAACCGCACGACGTCGGCTGCCGCACTCTGCAGGGTAATGAGGCTCACCTGCCGGGCAGTTTCCGTGCTTCGATCCAGGGTGGCGCTGCCGGTCGCCAGGCAGAACACCGTGTCCCCGTCGGCCAGTGTGTGGCTCGGGTTCACCGCCCTGGCCAGTCCGGCATGGGCCGCGGACGCGGTCCGCTTGCATTCGGCCGGGTCAAGGTCGGCATTGGTGGCGACAACGACGAGGGTGGTGTTGAGTGGCGGGTCCTCCGGGTGGGTGAGCTTGTCGAAATCGGCAGCCTCCGTTTCCGCCGGCTCAGCCAGCGGCAGTCCCACCGCGTTCACCACGGCCAGGGCTCCGACAACCACGCCGTTATCCAGGGAGACCGAGGCTGTGCCTACTCCCCCCTTGTATTTGCCCCGTCCCATGACAGCTCCGGTGCCGGCGCCCACATTGCCGCGGTCGACGTCGTGCCCTTCCATTTGCGCGCCGGCGGCGGCGGCCGCCGCGTAGCCCATCCCGGCGTCGGGGCGGGCGGAGAAGTCGCCGCCGCGGCCGAGGTCGAAGATGGCGGCGGCCGGGACGATCGGAACCACCCCGCCGGTGACTGCGAATCCGCGTCCCTGCTCCTCACACCAGCGCTGGACGCCGTGCGCGGCGACAAGGCCGTAGGCGCTCCCGCCCGTGAGGACCACAGCGTCCACGGTGGAGACCAGGGTGGTGGGGTCCAACGCATCGGTCTCGTGGGTGCCGGGGCCTCCCCCGCGGACATCCACCGAACCCACGGTTCCCGGCGGCGGCAGGACCACCGTCACGCCGCTCAGCCAGCCGCCGTCGGACTTCTGCCGGTGACCGACCCGCAGGCCCGGCACGTCAGTGATCTTTCCCGTCACTCCCATGGCTCCCATTGTGGTCCACTCCCTCGCCGCGATGCGCAAACTCGTCCGTGACGCGCAAAATCCCTGGCGCTACCGGAATTCCGGTAGCGCCAGGGATTTTGCGTGTCGCGAGGGCAACTGAGCGTCGTCAGGGAATCGGGACCGGGACCACGCCGAGCGGTGCCAGCTGGGCCGCGCCGCCGTCGGGCGCGGACAGCACCCAGATGCCCTTCTCATGGACGGCCACAGAGTGTTCCCACTGGCAGGACCGCTTGCCGTCCGTGGTGACCACCGTCCAGTCATCGTCCAGGACAGCGGTTTCGATGCTGCCGCGCACAAGCATCGGCTCAATGGCGAGGCACAGGCCCGGGCGGATCTTCGGGCCCCGGTGGCTTGAGCGGTAGTTCAGCACGTCCGGAGCCATGTGCATCTCGGAGCCGATGCCGTGGCCGACATAGTCCTCGAGGATGCCCAGTGGTTTGCCCGGCACGGAGGAGACGTAGTCGTCCACGGCGCAGCCGATGTCGCCCACGAATTTGCCGATGGCCAGGGCGGCGATACCCCGCCACATGGCAGCCTGGGTGACGTCCGACAGACGCTGGTCCTCCGGATCACCGGTCCCAACGATGACCGTGCGGGCGGAATCCGAATGCCAGCCGTCCACGATCGCGCCGCCGTCGATCGAGATGATGTCGCCGTCACGCAGCACCCTGGATCCGGGGATCCCATGGACCACTTCCTCGTTCACGGACGTGCAGATGGTGGCGGGGAAGCCGTGGTAGCCCAGGAAGTTGGACTTTGCGCCGGCCTCCAGGAGCACCCCGGCGAACACCTCGTCAAGCTGCTTCGTGGTGACCCCAGGCGCGGCAGCGGCCACAGCGGCGTCCAGGGCGCGGTGCAGGACCAGCCCGGCCTCGTGCATGGTGCGCATCTGGGCGTTGGTCTTGTATTCAATCCGTGGCTGGCCGAATGCCATCTGCGGTTTCCTCTCGGTGGTGCCCCCGCCGGCGGATCTGCCAGCAGGGCTAGCCGTTGTGCGGCTAAAAGCCGGAGGCCCCTCCCAATGAACCGGGAGGAGCCTCGTAGCGTGGTTACTGAATCAGGCTGCCTGAGCCTCTTTGATGGCCTGCATGACGCGGTCAGTGACTTCGTCAATGGCGCCGATGCCGTCCACCTGGGTCAGTATGCCGCGCTCGGCATACTTTGCCACAACGGCCTCGGTCTGCTCGTGGTACAGGTCCAGCCGGTGGCGGATGACGGCCTCGTTGTCGTCGCTGCGCCCGGTTTCCTTGGCGCGGCCCAGGAGGCGTGCAACGAGCTCCTCGTCATCCGCCGTCAACTGCAGGACCACGTCGAGCTTCTGGTCACCATTGGCCAGGATCTCGTCGAGGTAATCAACCTGAGCCGTGGTCCGCGGGTAGCCGTCCAACAGGAAGCCGTCTTCGACGTCGGTTTCGCTCAGGCGGTCGCGGACCATCTTGTTGGTCACGCTGTCCGGCACAAAATCCCCGGCATCCATGTACTTCTTGGCCTCGACACCCAGCGGGGTCTCGCCCTTGACGTTCGCACGGAAGATGTCGCCGGTGGAGATCGCAACGACGCCGAGGCGCTCCGAGATGCGTTCCGCCTGCGTACCCTTGCCCGAACCCGGTGGTCCGATAATCAACATTCTGGTCATCGCAATAGCCCTTCGTAGTGACGCTGCTGTAGCTGCGCGTCAATTTGCTTGACGGTTTCCAGGCCAACGCCCACCATGATCAGAATCGAGGTGCCACCGAACGGGAAGTTCTGGTTCGCGTTGATCAGCACGAGCGCCACCAGCGGGATCAGCGCCACGAAGCCAAGGTAAATGGCCCCGGGAAGCGTGATCCGCGACAGGACGTACTGCAGGTAATCCGCGGTCGGCCTGCCGGCACGTATACCCGGAATGAAGCCGCCGTATTTCTTCATGTTGTCCGAGACCTCTTCAGGATTGAAGGTGATCGCGACGTAGAAGTATGTAAAGAAAACAATCATGGCGAAGTAGAGCGCCATGTAGATGGGATGGTCACCGCGGGTCAGGTTGTTGTTGATCCACTCAACCCACGGCTGGATCGGCTCCCCCGGCGTCGGCTGGTTGAACTGCGAGATCAACGCCGGCAGGTAGAGCATGGAGGACGCGAAGATCACCGGGATAACGCCGGCCATGTTCACCTTGATGGGAATGTAGGTGCTGGTGCCGCCCACAGTCCTGCGTCCGATCATCCGCTTGGCATACTGCACCGGGATGCGGCGCTGCGACTGCTCCACGAAGACCACCAGGGCAACCGTCAGTAGGCCGATGGCGAGGACGAGGAAGAACGTGCCCGCCCCCTGCGAGGTCCAGATGGCACCCAGGGAGGTGGGGAAGCCTGCAGCGATGGCGGTAAAGATGAGCAGCGACATGCCGTTGCCCACGCCCTTTTCGGTCACCAGCTCGCCCATCCACATGATGAGGCCTGTGCCGGCCGTCAGCGTGATGATGAGCAGGATCGTGGTGATGACGCTGTTGTCCGGAATGATCGGCAGGTTGCAGCCTGGCAGCAGCTGCCCGGAGCGCGCCAGGGACACCAGCGTGGTGGCGTTCAGCAGGCCGAGGGCAATGGTGAGGTAACGCGTGTACTGCGTCAGCTTCGACTGCCCCGAGGCACCTTCTTCATGCAGCTGTTGGAACCGGGGAATGACCACCCGGAGCAGCTGCACGATGATGCTTGCCGTGATGTACGGCATGATTCCCAAAGCGAAGATGGAGACCTGCAGCAATGCACCGCCGCTGAAAAGATTGACGAGCTGGTAGATCCCCCCCTGGGTCTGCCCGGTCGACAAGCATTGCTGGACATTCTGGTAGTTCACACCAGGCGAGGGGATGAAGGCTCCCAAGCGGAAGATTGTGATGATTCCCAGCGTGAACAACAACTTGCGTCGCAGATCAGGCGTTCGAAAAGCCCGGCCGAATGCGCTAAGCAAGCGTCCTCCTCAGAAAGTAATAAGTCTTGTGATGCGGGACAATAAACCCAACAACCGAGTCTAACGGTTGATTGCGCTATGCGAACAATCCGAAAGACGTCGGGATACGGAAAACTCCCGGCACGGGGGCCTCGGCCCCGCGTACCGGGAGTTCAACGACGGGCATCAGCCCACCGTCCTCTGGAGGCGTCTCCTAGAGAGCGGTGGTGCTTCCGCCTGCTGCAGCGATCTTTTCAGTGGCGCTGGCCGAGAATGCGTGGGCGGTGACGTCAACCTTGACGGTGATGTCGCCGGTGCCAAGCACCTTCACGGGCTGGTTCTTGCGAACGGCACCCTTTGCAACCAGATCCTCCACGGTGACAGTGCCACCTTCCGGGAAGAGCTCGTTGAGACGGTCCAGGTTTACAACCTGGAACTCGACCCGGAACGGGTTCTTGAAGCCGCGCAGCTTCGGCAGGCGCATGTGCAGCGGCAGCTGGCCGCCGGCAAAGCCAGCTTTGACCTGGTAGCGGGCCTTCGTACCCTTGGTACCGCGACCGGCGGTCTTACCCTTGGAACCTTCACCACGACCAACGCGGGTCTTGGCGGTCTTGGCACCCGGGGCGGGACGCAGGTGGTGAACCTTCAGCGCGTTCTGCTTCTCAGCAGCGGCGCTCTGTGCCTTCTCAGCAGTGTTCTTCTCTGCCATTTACTTCGCCTCCTCTACCTTTACCAGGTGCGGAACCGTGTTGAGCATTCCAACGGTCACGGCGTCGGCGGTGCGGACAACGGTGTGTCCGATCCGCTTCAGGCCGAGGGACCGCAGGGTGTCGCGCTGGTTCTGCTTGCCGCCAATGGCGGACTTGATCTGAGTGATCTCCAACTGTGCGTCGGAGGGAATCAGGTTCTTTGCCATTGCTTAGACACCTGCCTTCTGGTTCAGGAGAGCCTTCACCAGTGCCGGCGGGGCGATCTCGTCCAGCGGGAGGCCGCGGCGTGCTGCCACTGCTGCCGGCTCTTCGAGGCGCTTCAGGGCGTCAACAGTCGCGTGAACAATGTTGATGGCGTTCGAGGAACCGAGCGACTTGGAGAGGATGTCGTGGATGCCCACGCACTCCAGTACTGCACGGACCGGGCCACCGGCGATAACACCGGTACCGGCGGAAGCCGGACGCAGCATTACGACGCCTGCGGCGGCTTCGCCCTGGACGCGGTGAGGGATGGTGTTGCCAACGCGGGGAACGCGGAAGAAGGACTTCTTGGCCTCTTCAACGCCCTTTGCGATTGCAGCGGGAACTTCCTTGGCCTTGCCGTAACCGACGCCGACCATGCCGTTACCGTCACCAACGACGACGAGTGCGGTGAAGCTGAAGCGACGACCACCCTTGACGACCTTGGAAACGCGGTTGATGGTAACAACGCGCTCTACGAACTGGCTCTTCTCGGCTTCACGGCCGCCGTCGCGGCCACCACGGCCACCACGGTCGCCGCGGCCCTGGCCACGGTCGCCACGCTCGCCGCGACGGGCGCCACCACGGCGGTCGTCGGCAGCTGCGGGGGCAGTGGTCTCAGTGGCCTCAGCAGCTACGGCTTCAGTCGCCTTCTGATCTGCAGACACAGTGTCCTTTTCCTTGTTTGCTTCCGTCACAGTGACAGCCCACCTTCACGTGCACCGTCAGCGACGGCGGCGATCCGGCCGTGGTACTTGTTACCACCACGGTCGAAGACAACTGCTTCGACTCCGGCAGCCTTGGCACGCTCGGCTACGAGCTCGCCAACGCGCTTGGCCTTGGCAGTCTTGTCACCGTCGAATGCACGAAGGTCGGCTTCCAGTGTGGATGCGCTCGCTACGGTCTGGCCGATGGTGTCGTCGACAACCTGGACAAATACGTGGCGTGCGGAGCGGTTGACGACCAGGCGCGGACGTACAGCCGTTCCGGAGATGCGCTTGCGGATACGAAGCTGGCGGCGGCTGCGCGAAGCAGACTTGCTCTTGTTCGTACGCTTCTTGTTAATTGCGATGGCCATGGTTACTTACCAGCCTTTCCGACCTTGCGGCGGATGACTTCGCCGGCGTAGCGAATGCCCTTGCCCTTATAGGGGTCCGGCTTACGCAGCTTGCGAATGTTGGCAGCAACCTCGCCGACCTGCTGCTTGTTGATGCCTGAGACAGAGAGCTTGGTCGGCCCCTCTACTGCAAAGGTGATGCCGGCCGGTGCCGAAACGCTGACCGGGTGGCTGTAGCCGAGAGCGAACTCAAGGTCAGATCCCTTGGCCTGAACGCGGTAACCGGTACCGACGATTTCAAGCTTCTTCTCGTAGCCTGCGGTGACGCCCTGGATCATGTTGGAGATCAGGGTGCGGGTGAGGCCGTGGAGCGAACGGGAGGCGCGCTCATCGTTCGGGCGGGTGACGGTCAGGGTGTTGTCTTCCAGAGCAACCTCGATCGGGCTGGCCACAGTGTGGCTCAGCTCGCCCTTGGAACCCTTGACGCTGACGACAGAGCCGTCAACCTTGACCTCAACGCCGGCAGGAACGGTGATGGGGAGACGTCCAATACGTGACATTATTCTCTTCCTTTCCCGTTACCAGACGTAAGCGAGGACTTCGCCGCCCACGCCCTTCTTGCCGGCCTGCTTGTCAGTCAGGAGGCCGGAAGAGGTGGACAGGATTGCGATACCCAGGCCACCCAGCACGTGCGGCAGGTTGGTGGACTTCGCGTAAACGCGGAGACCCGGCTTGGAGATGCGGCGGACACCGGCGATCGAACGCTCGCGGTTCGGACCGAACTTCAGCTCGAGGGTCAGCTTCTTGCCGACCTCAGCGTCTTCTTCTTTCCAGCCGGCGATGAAACCTTCCGCCTTCAGGATGTCGGCAACGCGTGCCTTGAGCTTGCTGTAAGGCATAGACACGGAATCGTGGTATGCCGAGTTTGCATTGCGCAGACGTGTAAGCATGTCTGCGACAGGATCTGTCATAGTCATTTGGGCTCTTGCCCTTCCTCGTAACGGTTTCCGCCGCGCTGCCCGTGAGGGATCAATACGGCCGGACCTTTTACGTAGCTAATTAAGCTTCGGTCTTGAACGGGAAACCAAGCGCCTTGAGCAGCGCGCGGCCTTCGTCGTCGGTCTTGGCGGTGGTCACAACCGTGATGTCCATACCGCGAACGCGGTCGATGGAATCCTGGTCGATCTCGTGGAACATAACCTGCTCGGTAAGACCGAAGGTGTAGTTGCCGTTGCCATCGAACTGCTTGCCGCTGAGGCCGCGGAAGTCACGGATACGCGGCAGAGCCAGCGTGACCAGACGGTCCACGAATTCCCACATGCGGTCGCCACGCAGGGTCGCGTGTGCACCGATGGGCATGCCTTCGCGCAGCTTGAACTGGGCGATCGACTTGCGGGCCTTGGTTACCTGCGGCTTCTGGCCGGTGATCAGGGTGAGGTCGCGGACAGCGCCGTCGATCAGCTTGGAGTCCTTGGCGGCATCTCCAACACCCATGTTCACAACAACCTTGACCAGACGGGGAACCTGGTTGACGTTCTCGTACTTGAATTCATCCTGCAGCGCAGCCTTGATGGATTCTGCGTACTTGGTCTTCAGACGAGGAACGATCTTCGTTGCCGGAGTCTCGAGAGTCTCAGTCATTAGATGTCCTTCCCGGAGCTCTTGGCCACGCGGATGCGGACGGTCTTCTTGACGCCGTCCTTCTCAACGGTGTCGAGGCGGAAACCGACGCGGGTCGGCTTCTTGGTCGACGGGTCCACGAGAGCCACGTTGGAGATGTGGATCGGTGCCTCGATGACCTCGATGCCACCGGTCTTGGTGCCGCGCTGCGACTGACCGACCTTGGTGTGCTTGGTTACGCGGTTGATTCCCTCAACCAGCACGCGGTTGGTGTCGGGGAAGACGCGCAGAACCTTGCCCTGCTTGCCACGGTCGCCGCCGCGCTCAGCCTTGGCGCCAGTGATGACCTGAACCAGGTCACCCTTCTTGATCTTAGCCATGGACTAGAGCACCTCCGGAGCCAGAGAAACGATCTTCATGAACTTCTTGTCACGGAGTTCACGACCAACCGGTCCGAAGATACGGGTACCGCGGGGGTCACCGTCGTTCTTCAGGATCACAGCTGCGTTCTCGTCAAACTTGATGTAGGAACCATCCGCACGGCGGCGTTCCTTCTTGGTACGGACGATGACAGCCTTGACGACGTCGCCCTTCTTTACGTTGCCGCCCGGGATTGCGTCCTTGACGGTGGCGACGATGACGTCGCCGATGCCTGCGTAGCGACGGCCAGATCCACCGAGAACGCGAATGGTAAGGATTTCCTTAGCACCCGTGTTGTCGGCGACCTTCAGTCGCGACTCCTGCTGAATCACTATTTACTCCTTGCGTCGCGCTGGTTCTCAGACCGAAAATCTTCCTACGGAATGAGCCTTGCGGAACGGTTGATCGGGGTGTCTCTTGACCTGCCTGGATTTTGCCAGACCAGGCCTAAACGCCCGTGCCAAAAACATTTGCTTCCCAAGCGGGTTTGGACGGAGTCCGAGCGCAAGGGGGCACTATGCCGTGGCACGATTGTTTACGAGGTTTGCTGACGGCACACAAAAGGCGCCATACAAACTCAAAATCTTAGCACAGTTCGCGCCCAGCCCCATATCACAGCAGCCGCCTCCGTGTTAAGCCGGGCCGCCGCCGTCGGGCTTTCCCCTGTCACCCATAAGAACAGGAAACCCCCGCTCCCAAAGGGAACGGGGGTTTCCGGCGCAGCTTGCGTTTCAGCAAACCTGCAGGTGTTACTTGGCCTTCTCGAGGATCTCCACCAGGCGCCACCGCTTGCTGGCGGACAGCGGGCGGGTCTCGGCGATCACGACGAGGTCGCCGATGCCGGCGGTGTTCTCTTCGTCGTGGGCCTTCACCTTCGACGTGCGGCGGATGACCTTGCCGTACAGGGCGTGCTTCACGCGGTCCTCAACCTGGACAACGATGGTCTTTTCCATCTTGTCCGAGACCACGTAGCCGCGACGCGTCTTACGGTAACCGCGCTCGGCAGCTGCCGTTGCGGAACCAGTTTCCGTCACGTTCTCGTCCTTTTCACTCACTTGGCGTCCTCCTCGGTCTCAGCCTCGGCCGGCTTCTCAGCCTTCTCAGCCTTGGCTGTGGACTTCTTGGACTTCTTTTCTTCCTTGGCTTCCGCAACCGGTGCGGCAACCTCGGCACGAATGCCCAGCTCGCGCTCACGGAGAACGGTGTAGATGCGTGCGATGTCCTTCTTTACCGCGCGCAGACGACCGTGGTTCTCCAGCTGACCGGTGGCGGACTGGAAACGCAGGTTGAACAGCTCTTCCTTGGATTTGCGGAGTTCTTCAACGAGACGCTCGTTGTCGAAACCGTCCAGCTGTGCGGGTGCGAGATCCTTCGACCCTACTGCCATTTCTATTCACCACCTTCGCGACGCACAATGCGTGCCTTCAACGGCAGCTTGTGGATTGCCAGGCGCAGGGCCTCGCGAGCTACCTCTTCATTGACACCGGAGAGTTCGAAGAGAACCCGGCCCGGCTTGACGTTGGCGACCCACCATTCCGGAGAACCCTTACCGGAACCCATGCGGGTTTCGGCCGGCTTCTTCGTCAGCGGACGGTCCGGGTAGATGTTGATCCAGACCTTACCGCCACGCTTGATGTGGCGGGTCATCGCGATACGGGCAGATTCGATCTGACGGTTCGTGACGTAAGCCGGGCTCAGGGCCTGGATACCGTACTCACCGAAGGAGACCTTGGTGCCGCCCGTGGCAGCGCCGGAACGACCCGGGTGGTGCTGCTTACGGTGCTTGACTCGACGTGGGATAAGCATTTAAGCCTGTCCTCCTTCTGCTGCCTGTGCCGGAGCGGCAGAAGCAGCCTCGGCTGCCGGAGCTGCAGCAGCAGGTGCTGCGTCGGCTGCCGGACGGTCGGTACGACGGCGGCGGTCACCACGGTCGGCGCCACCGGGACGGCCCGGACGGTCGCCGGAGCGTCCGCGGGACGGAGCAGCAGCTGCCTGCTGAGCCAGTTCCTTGGAGGTGACGTCACCCTTGTAGATCCAGACCTTCACGCCGATGCGGCCGAAGGTGGTCTTGGCTTCGTAGAAGCCGTAGTCGATGTTCGCGCGGAGGGTGTGCAGGGGCACACGGCCTTCGCGGTAGAACTCCGAGCGGGACATTTCTGCGCCACCCAGACGGCCGGAGCAGGCGATACGGATACCCTTGGCACCGGCACGCTGCGCGGACTGCATGGCCTTCTTCATCGCACGGCGGAACGCCACGCGGGAAGTCAGCTGCTCGGCAACACCCTGGGCAACAAGCTGGGCTTCCATCTCGGGGTTCTTGACCTCGAGGATGTTCAGCTGGACCTGCTTGCCGGTGAGCTTTTCGAGCTCGCCGCGGATGCGGTCTGCTTCAGCGCCGCGGCGGCCGATGACGATGCCCGGACGTGCCGTGTGGATGTCCACGCGGACGCGGTCGCGGGTGCGCTCGATCTCAACCTTGGCGATGCCGGCGCGCTCCATGCCCGTGGACATGAGCTGGCGGATACGGATGTCTTCGCGAACGAAGTCCTTGTACCGCTGACCGGACTTGGTGCTGTCAGCGAACCAGTGCGATACGTGATCGGTGGTGATGCCGAGTCGGAACCCGTGCGGGTTTACTTTCTGTCCCACTTAGCGAGCCTCCTCTTTCTCCGGGGTAGCGACTACCACGGTGATGTGGCTGGTGCGCTTCTTGATCTGAAATGCACGACCCTGAGCACGCGGCTGGAACCGCTTCATGGTCGGGCCTTCATCAACAAACGCTTCGCTGATGATGAGGTCACCTTCGTCAAACGCAACGCCGTCGCGGTCCGCGAGGACCCGGGCGTTGGAGATTGCCGACTGAACTACCTTGAATACCGGCTCAGAAGCTGCCTGGGGGGCAAACTTCAGAATTGCCAGAGCCTCGTTCGCTTGCTTACCACGAACAAGGTTGACGACGCGCCGGGCCTTCATAGGCGTTACGCGGATGTGACGCGCAATTGCCTTGGCTTCCATTGCTTTCCTTCTCTCGTCTTTGACGTAAGTGCAGGCGCCTAGCGGCGCTTGCCCTTACGGTCGTCCTTGACATGGCCGCGGAATGTCCGCGTCGGAGCGAATTCGCCGAGCTTGTGCCCGACCATCGACTCGGTGACAAACACCGGGATGTGCTTGCGTCCGTCGTGCACGGCGATCGTGTGCCCCAGCATGTCGGGGATGATCATCGAACGGCGGGACCAGGTCTTGATGACGTTCTTGGTGCCCTTTTCGTTTTCCCTTGCTACCTTCACAAAGAGGTGCTGGTCAACGAAAGGACCTTTTTTCAGGCTGCGTGGCATGTGTCCAGGCTCCTATCGCTTGTTCTTGCCAGTACGACGGCGACGAACAATAAGCTTGTCGCTCTCTTTGTTGGGACGGCGGGTACGGCCTTCAGCCTTACCGTTCGGGTTGACCGGGTGACGTCCACCGGAGGTCTTACCTTCACCACCACCATGCGGGTGATCGACCGGGTTCATGGCGACACCACGGACGGTCGGGCGAACGCCCTTCCACCGCATACGGCCGGCCTTACCCCAGTTGATGTTCGACTGCTCGGCGTTGCCGACCTCGCCGATGGTTGCGCGGCAGCGCACATCAACGTTGCGGATTTCGCCGGAGGGCAGTCGCAGCTGGGCGAAACGGCCTTCCTTGGCGACGAGCTGAACAGAAGCTCCAGCGGAACGGGCCATCTTGGCGCCGCCACCCGGACGCAGTTCAACTGCGTGGATAACGGTACCGACGGGGATGTTGCGCAGGGGCAGGTTGTTGCCAGGCTTGATGTCAGCGTTGGCGCCGGCCTCCACGAAGTCGCCCTGGGAGAGCTTGTTCGGGGCGATGATGTAGCGCTTGGTGCCATCAACGTAGTGCAGGAGGGCGATGCGAGCCGTGCGGTTCGGATCGTACTCGATTTCGGCAACGCGGGCGTTGACGCCGTCCTTGTCGTGGCGGCGGAAGTCGATCAGACGGTACTGACGCTTGTGTCCACCACCCTTGTGACGGGTCGTGATCTTACCGGTGTTGTTACGGCCACCCTTTTTGGGCAGCGGACGTACCAACGACTTTTCCGGCGTCGACCGCGTGATTTCGGTGAAGTCCGCTACACTCGAGCCGCGACGGCCCGGGGTAGTCGGCTTGTATTTACGGATTCCCATAATTCATTTCCTCGTTAAAGTGGTCTCCGCTACGCGAGCGGACCGCCGAAGATGTCGATAGTGCCTTCTTTGAGGGTCACAATCGCACGCTTGGTGTTCTTGCGGGTACCCCATCCGAATTTGGTGCGCTTGCGCTTACCGGCACGGTTGATGGTGTTGATCGATTCGACCTTGACGGAGAAAATCTTCTCCACGGCCAGCTTGATCTCGGTCTTGTTCGAGCGGGGGTCCACCAGGAAGGTGTACTTGCCCTCGTCGATCAGGCCGTAGCTCTTTTCCGACACGACGGGTGCAAGCACGACGTCGCGGGGGTCTTTGATGGTGGCTGCGCTCACTTGGCATCCTCCTCGTTCTTTGCAGCCTTGTCAGCAACGAATGCTTCGTAGGCAGCCTTGGTGAAGACTACGTCGTCAGAAACGAGAACGTCGTAGGTGTTCAGCTGGTCTGCGTACAGAACGTGAACTTCCTCGAGGTTGCGCACGGACAGTGCAGCAACATCGTTGGCGCGCTCAATGACAACGAGCAGGTTCTTGCGCTCGGAGACGCCGCGCAGCGTTGCCAGTGCTTCCTTGGAGGACGGCTTGGAGCCGGCAACCAGTTCAGCAACGACGTGGATGCGTCCGTTACGGGCGCGGTCAGACAGTGCGCCGCGGAGTGCAGCAGCAATCATCTTCTTGGGGGTGCGCTGGCTGTAGTCGCGAGGGGTCGGACCGTGGACAATGCCACCACCGGTCATGTGAGGAGCGCGGATCGAGCCCTGACGGGCGCGGCCGGTACCCTTCTGCTTGAACGGCTTGCGGCCTGCACCGGAAACTTCGGCGCGGGTCTTGGTTTTGTGGGTACCCTGGCGAGCAGCAGCGAGCTGTGCAACGACGACCTGGTGCAGCAGCGGCACGTTGGTCTGAACGTCGAAGATCTCTGCAGGCAGGTCAACCTGGACAGTGTTAGCCATTGGACTAGGCTCCCTTCACGGCGGTGCGTACGAGTACGACCTGGCCGCGGGCACCGGGAACGGCGCCCTTGATCAGGAGCAGCGACTTCTCGACGTCAACCGCGTGAACAGTGAGGTTCAGCGTGGTGTGACGAACGGCGCCCATGCGGCCGGCCATTTTCATGCCCTTGAAGACGCGGCTCGGGGTGGATGCGCCACCGATTGAACCGGGCTTACGGTGGTTCTTGTGGGCACCGTGGGAAGCTCCAACGCCGTGGAAGCCGTGACGCTTCATAACACCGGCGAAGCCCTTACCCTTGGTGGTGCCGATGACGTCGATCTTCTGGCCGGCTTCGAAGACCTCTACAGAGAGCTCCTGGCCCAGCTCGTACTCGGCAGCATCTGCGGTACGGAGTTCGACGACGTGGCGGCGAGGCGTGACGCCTGCCTTCTCAAAGTGACCAGCCAGCGGCTTGGTGACCTTGCGGGGATCGATCTGGCCGTAGCCGATCTGAACGGCGACGTAGCCATCAGTCTCTGCGTTGCGCAGCTGGGTGATGACGTTCGAGTCAGCCTGGACAACAGTGACGGGGATGAGCTTGTTGTTCTCGTCCCAGACCTGGGTCATGCCGAGCTTCGTGCCCAGCAGGCCCTTTACGTTACGGGTTGCGGTCATAGTCTCTCAGCACCTCCCTACAGCTTGATTTCGATGTTCACGTCGGCCGGCAGGTCGAGGCGCATAAGCGAGTCAACTGCCTTCGGCGTGGGGTCGATGATGTCGATCAGACGCTTGTGCGTGCGCATTTCGAAGTGCTCGCGGCTGTCCTTGTACTTGTGGGGAGAGCGGATAACGCAGTAAACGTTCTTCTCCGTAGGCAGCGGCACGGGGCCGACTACCGTTGCGCCTGCGCGCGTGACCGTCTCAACGATCTTCCGTGCTGAAACGTCAATGACCTCGTGGTCGTATGACTTCAGCCGGATGCGGATTTTTTGTCCCGCCATGTCGCCTGACTCTCTTTCAGTCTGTGCTTCCCCTGGTTGGGGCTGCCCTGTTCACTTACTCGTTGTGTGGCTGCCGAAGCATTTGAAGTTAGAACTACCACCCGCCGCACAAGCTGAATCCGGAAGAATCCGGGTTCCTCAACCTGCCGGCGTAACCGACCCCCGCGGTCGGGCGTGTCGCACCTTCGAAGCGTGCGAGCCCGCAGTTCCATGGGGGGTGGGTTATGTTTGGACTTCGACTTGGACCCTGGCACCCGGCATTATCCGGATCGGGACGCGAAGAAGCGCTTGAACAACTCATCTAGTATGCCGGATTTTGCCCGGGGAAGCGAATCAGCCCGCAGCGTGCCTTCCACGGTCCCAGTTGGCGCTTTCAGGGGCCGGTTTGCCGGGACGTCGCCCCTCTCACCAGCCCCTAAATCGGCGTCATTGCCTTCGGAAATTTTCGAATGGATGATAGATGAGTGGCCGGGCAAAATGCTGATGCCGTAGACAACTCTTCCGTGCAGGACCTCGCAGGGCGGCTCAGGCCCGGGTTCACCCTGGGAGTGGCGGCCGCAGCCTTTCAGATCGAGGGCGCCCTGGCGGCCGACGGACGGGGCCCGTCAGGCTGGGATGCCTTCGCCGCCAGACCCGGGAAGATACTGAACGGGCACTCCCCCGCGGTGGCCTGCGACCATTACAACCGGGTTCCCGAAGACATCGCCCTGATCCGGGAACTGGGCATCGATTCCTACCGTTTCTCGCTCTCCTGGCCGCGAATCCAGCCGGACGGCCGCGGTGCCTTCAACTCCCAGGGGCTGGGTTTCTACGACAGGCTCATCGACCAACTGCTCGCAGCGGGCATCTCCCCCATGGTGACCCTCTACCATTGGGACACGCCGCTCCCCCTCGAACACAGCGGGGGCTGGATGAACCGCGCCACGGCGGAGCATTTTGCGGCGTATGCCGCGGCCGCCGGCGAACGGCTTGGCGACCGCGTCGCACAGTGGGTCACGCTCAACGAGCCTGTCTCTGTGACCCTGAACGGCTATGCGCTTGGCGTGCACGCGCCTGGCCGGGACCTGCTCTTCAATGCCCTGCCCTCGGTGCATCACCAGCTGCTGGCGCACGGGCTTGCCGTCCAGGCGCTGCGGGCTGCCGGCGTTACCGGCGGCATCGGTGTGACCAATCTTCATTCACCCGTGCGTCCGGCCTCGGGTAAATTCACCGACCGCTTGCTAGCCAAGGTGTTTGACCTCGTCCTCAACAGGATTTACGCCGATCCCATTCTCCTGGGCCGCTATCCAAAGCCTCCCGCCGCTGCCCGCCCCTGGTTCAGGTACCTTACGAGGGCTTCCGACGACGACCTCCGCCTCATCAGCCAGCCCCTGGACTTCTACGGCGTGAACTACTACTACCCGGTGAAGGTGGCCACCGGACGGGGCCCGGCCAGGAGTCCCGCGGGCAGGACCGAGATCATGGCCCGTATGCCATTCCATATGGCGCCCTTTCCGGAATACGACATCACAGGCTTCGGCTGGCCGGTGGCGCCCGATCATCTGGGAGTCCTGCTGCGTGAACTCAAGGACAGGTACGGGGCGGCCCTGCCCCCGCTGTACATCACGGAGAGCGGCGCGAGCTTCCCGGAGCCGGAGCACGTCACCGGGCCCATCGAGGACGCCCGCCGCATCGACTATCTGGCCCACCATCTCCATCATGCGATGGCTTCCACCGCACCGGGCGGGATTGCGCACGACGTGGAACTGCTCGGGTACTACGTCTGGACCCTGATGGATAACTTCGAATGGGCAGCCGGGTATTCGCAGCGCTTCGGTCTGGTCCATGTGGACTTTGACACGCTCAAGCGCACACCCAAAACGTCGTTCTACTGGCTGCAGGCCCTCAGCCGTGCCCGAAAGGCACGCGCTTAAGAGACCCGGCGCTATTTGTTCTTGTTGGCGCGGTTGATGCGCTTGGCGCGGTCAATCTCATTGCGGAAATACTTCTTGGCCCAGAAAACACCCGTCACGACCGCTGCAACCACGATCAGGAAGATCAGAAATTCCATGATGCGCCCCTCTCTCTTGGGGCAACGATATCAGGGCACGGCCAAGCCATATGGACAGGTTGCGCTCAGTCCGTCCCGGCCGGCTTACCGCGGCTGAGCTTCCAGAGGGCGAGTGCGATGAGGCCGACTGCGATCAGGGCAAGAAGAGCATATGTGTACTGGCGCATGGCCCACATGATGCACAGAGCGACGCCCACCGCACCCCATCCAACAAAGAGCCGTTCGCCGTAGCCCAGCCCCGCCACGAGCAGCAGGGAGAAGAATGCCAGAACCCAAAGCTGCTGGGCGCCATCGCCGCTGAGGATCACCAGGACCCCGCACAACGAGAGCAGTCCGGCGGCAAGGCCCAGGTACAGCTTTCCGCCTGCGGCGTGGCCGGACCGGTAGCGCAGCACGCCAAGCGCCGCGGCCCACACCACATACCACTGGAGCGTCCAGAATGGGTCGGGCCACCCGGGTTCAGCAAACAGCGCCGCGCGCTGGACCGCGGCAGTCACGGCCAGGGAACCGAGCTCCGCTGCAGGCCTCCGCACCGCTGCCGGCGCCTCCAGCCAGACGACGACGGCGGTGACGGTTACCAGCGCAGCCCCCGCCCAGGATGTAGCGCCGTACAGCAACCCCGTGAGACCTGCGGCGGCAAACCCCAGGACTGCTGCTCCCACCAGGGAGACGTAGGGAATGTCGCGGTACCGGCCGTCCGCCTCGACCGGCCCGCGGGCCCGCCGCGTCGCATCTGACAGCCGGCGGCTGCGCAGCCTGCCCGCCGCGTAGAGTGCCACGGCCGCTGCACCGCCGCCACCCAGCCACGGCAGGTAAAAGCCCCACGGTCCCGGCACGTCTCCCAAGGCGTCCTCCGCCGCCATGACTGCACCAGCCAGCGCCGCCAGAACTGCCGGCGGGTAGAAACCGGGGAGCGGGTCGAGGTGCGCAGCCGCGAAACATGCAGCCGAGAGCGCGAGCACAGCCAGCCCGGAAATCCACTCCGCGGACGGAGGAGCCAGCGCGGCCGACACTGAGCCGAATGTGAGGGCAGCGGCCAGCCACAGCCAGCGGTCGACCCCTTCGCCTAAGCTGTGCCGCCACAAAATTGCGCCTGCTGTGGAGGCCAGGGACAGCGCCAGCAAAGCCAAAGCGACGCCCGTGTGGGTCAACACGGGGGCTGCGAGGAACACGGCAGCCGAGGAAAGCGGAGGGAAGGTCAGCAGCGGCCCCAGCGCGATCACGGCGAAGGCCGCAGCGTAGACGGCGAGGTAAACAGCTCCCCGGGCGGCAAAGAACCGGCCGGCCGCCACGGCGGAGAGCAGCAGCAGAAGCAAGGACAACAGCACGACCCAACGGCCGCCGTCGTCCGCGGTAAGATCCCCACGGAACGGCTGGGCAAGATATACGAGCGGAAGCAACACCTGGCCTGCCAGCGTGATCCAGACCGCTGCCTGCTGGAACGGGACGTCCGCCAGGCGGTACCGCATGACCCAGCGGATGACGTGCTGGGCCGCGAGCACCAGTGCGAAGGCCACCGCGACGACGGTGGCTGATGCCGAGACGTCGTAGCTGAGCACCACCGCCAGCGCTGCAGCAAGGACGCGGGCCGCCGCGAAGTACCCGCCTCTCCACATGCGGTTCTCCATGCCAACCACCATGGCTGCGCTGAAGACCGCGAAGACGGCCAGCAGAATCTCAACGGCGGGAAGGTTGTCGCCGCGTATCAGCAGCAGGAAGGCGAGCGTAGCCGGAGCGAACACCGCCGACCATGGCTGACGCCGGAGCAGATAGCCCGCAGCGGCGGCACCGCTGGAGAGGAGCACCGTGGTGAACAGGGCATGCGGCGACAGTGTCTCCGGATCGAAGACGGACGCAGGGATATCCACGGCAACGATAGCTGCTGCCTGCAGCACGAGAAGGACGGCGGCGTCCGCCAAATCATGTCCTTTTGCCGTCCCCCGGAGTGCCGCCCTCAACGGAACAGCGAGCTGAAGGAACAGCGCGACGGCGAGGACAGTGGCCGGCGCAAGGTGCTCCCCGCCGAGCCGCACGGGACCGGCGTCGCGGACGAGCTGGTGGAACAGGGTCAGCACCAGTGCCGTTGCGGCAGCACGGGCGAGCCACCAGTAGCATCGCCCGCGCGTGGTTCCTCCACGGACCGACGGCTCGGCCGGCGCTCCCCTGGTCGCCATGGGGGCAGCGTCCTTCCCTGCCCGGACGGCCGTCAGCGCAAGGTAGCCCGTAGTGACGAAAAGCGCCGCATTGCCCAGCGGGAGTGTGAGGGTTTCGAAGGCCAGGGGCACGGCTGCAGCGGAAACGAACAGCGGAACAGCCTCGGGGATGGATGGACGCCAGCCACCTTTGTTTTCCTGCCGCGTAAACAGCATCACGCCCACGACCAGCGAAGCAAGAAGCTGGGCACCGAGGGCTATGCCTCCTACGTGCTCCGCCTCAGGAAACAGCGAGGACTCCTCCTCAACGAGTGCCAGCACCGTCATGGCCCCCACGCCTGCGGCGGTGAACAGCGCGAGGGTGGCCTGCGGTGCCAAGGCCCGAATGCGGCGCCGGAGCAAGGCAGCGGTTCCCAGCTGCTGAAGGGCCAATACCAGGACCAGCACCAGGACGGCGTACTGGAACCGTGCGTCGCTGTCACCAACGACCGCAGCCGTCATAACCGGTGCCGCGAGGCTCACGGCAAGGCGGGCCGCGAGGATGAAATGGAGCCGCAGCGCCGCAGCGGGCGGGAGCGCCCGCAGGATCCAAAAGACGGCTGCGGCGGCGAGCAGTCCAGCCAGCGTCCAGGCACCCAGCGGGCCCGCCAGGAGGACGGCCATGCCGAGCGCTCCAACAGGGGCCCACTCCGCAGGCCCGCGTTGCCTGGCGGCAAGCACCATGCCTGTCAGGAGCGCCATCCACGTCAGTGCCGGCAGCATCCATCCTTCAGCTGCGCCTGCCAGCCCCATCATCAGATCCAAGGGCTCGGCGGCCGAGAAGACCACGGTCACCAGCAGCTGACAGCCAAAAGTGGCGAGCACGTCCGCCTGCCACCTGCGGTGGCGTATGACTCCGGTGACCGTGTCCTGGAACGGCCCCCTTCCCAGCCGGCCGGCAAAAAGGACAGTTGCCAGTGCCTGGGCGGCCAGCAGCATGGCTGCCGCGGCGAGGGCGGCACTCCCCCGGTTTGTCAGGTCCCATACCGCGACGGACGCCGCCACCGTCAGGCTGACCCTGGCCGCCAGGAACTGAAGTGTTCGAAAAACCGCCCCTGCTGACAGGGAGGTCACCGCGAAGTAGCAGCCGCACATCGCCATAATGCGCGCATAATCCCCCAGTCCAAGCATCAGAGGAACGATTGTGGCGGCAACCGCCACTGCCGGAACGATGAAGGGATGCAGCCGGGCTAGCGGCCGGAGGTACAGCGGCGGCAGCCACCGGGGCTGCAGGATGGCAAGGACCGTGAAGAACACCGCCACCCCAATAAGTGCCGTGAAATACCAGATCAGCGCCCCGCCAAGGACCGCGACCCCCGACCACGCGGTGGTTGCGAGGAATGACAGCGAGAGATAGACCAGGACCCGGCTCTCCAGGCGAACGGCCGCTACGGCATAGGCCGCTGTCCCTACGGCTGAGGTGGCCAGCCAGGACAGCGGCGCATTCTCCAGGACAAGGGTGTCCATGGCCAGGCCGGTCACCGGTATCAGGGCCAGCCCTGTTCCGGAGAAGGCGACGGCGGCCGGCTTAAGCCGCGGTGCCCGCCGGTGCAGGACCAGGCCCGCCACATAGAACAGGGCGGTGATGGTGCAGACACCCGCGAACCGCAACGGTGCGGGGAGTCCGGTGCCGATAAAGAGCGATCCGGCGGCGACGAGGAGCAGGCTGGCAACGTAGAGCGTGACGTTGATATTTTGCCGCTCGCGCTTGGCGCGCGCCTGCTCGCGCTCGGCCATGAGTTCGGCATCTGTACGGAGTTCGACCTGTGTGCGAGGAGGAATGGACGACGGACGTTCCCAGGCGGCCGGTCCTGCTGCTTGACCGACCTGGCGTGGCTGCGGTGCCAGCCGCCGGGGTTCGGGCCACACGGGCTTGGGCGGCGAGGGCTTCGGTCCCGGGGGTTCGGGTGCATGGGCACCAGTTCCCGCGGGTGCGCTGTTCGGGGGCGCAGCCGGTGAGGGCGCAGCCGGTTGGGCCGCAGCTCCGGAATGGGCCAGAGCGTCCACCCAACCCTGGAGGTGTCCGGCCCGGTAGCCGGCGTTGTACGCCTCATCCGTCGAGGTCCACATGCCGCCGCCTTCCGACTATTGCTGACGCCACGAGATTCCGGCAGCAATTAATCCAATGAATGGATTAAGAGTAGCAAAAAACAGCCCCGCTGCACTAGCAGCGGGGCTGTTTAGAAGATCTGTCCGGCCCTTAGGCCTTCCGATCCATGATCAGCAAGTTACTACTTGATGATCTTGGTGACACGTCCCGAACCAACGGTGCGGCCGCCTTCGCGGATAGCGAAGCCGAGGCCCTCTTCCATAGCGATCGGCTGGATGAGCGCAACGGTCATCTCAGTGTTGTCGCCGGGCATAACCATTTCCGTGCCTTCCGGCAGGGTGATAACGCCGGTGACGTCCGTGGTGCGGAAGTAGAACTGCGGGCGGTAGTTCGAGTAGAACGGGTTGTGACGTCCGCCTTCGTCCTTGGAGAGGATGTAGACGTTGGCCTCGAAGTCGGTGTGCGGGGTGATGGAACCCGGCTTCACGACAACCTGGCCACGCTCGACGTCATCGCGCTTCAGACCGCGGAGCAGGAGGCCACAGTTCTCGCCGGCCCATGCTTCGTCGAGCTGCTTGTGGAACATCTCGATACCGGTGACCGTGGTCTTCTGGATCGGGCGGATGCCGACGATCTCGACCTCAGAGTTGATGGCGAGGGTTCCACGCTCGGCGCGGCCTGTAACAACGGTGCCACGGCCGGTGATGGTGAAGACGTCTTCGATCGGCATCAGGAACGGCTTGTCGCGGTCACGTACGGGGTCCGGAACGGACTCGTCGACAGCAGCCATCAGGTCCTCAACGGACTTGACCCACTCGGGGTCGCCTTCCAGGGCCTTCAGGCCGGAAACGCGGACAACCGGAGCTTCGTCGCCGTCGAAGCCCTGGGAGCTCAGGAGCTCACGAACTTCCATTTCGACGAGGTCGAGGAGTTCCTCGTCATCAACCATGTCTGCCTTGTTCAGCGCGACCAGCAGGTAGGGAACGCCAACCTGGCGGGCGAGCAGAACGTGCTCGCGGGTCTGGGCCATCGGACCGTCAGTGGCGGCAACCACGAGGATTGCACCGTCCATCTGGGCAGCGCCGGTGATCATGTTCTTGATGTAGTCAGCGTGACCCGGAGCGTCTACGTGTGCGTAGTGGCGCTTCTCGGTCTGGTACTCAACGTGGGAGATGTTGATGGTAATGCCGCGCTGACGCTCTTCGGGAGCAGAGTCGATCGACGCGAAGTCACGCTTCTCGTTGAGAGTCGGGTACTTGTCGTACAGCACCTTGGAAATGGCGGCCGTCAACGTCGTCTTACCGTGGTCAACGTGACCAATGGTACCGATGTTAACGTGCGGCTTAGTCCGCTCGAACTTTGCCTTTGCCACAGGTTCCTCCTAGAACGTTTTTCAAATGACTTACCCTTCGACCGCGCTTGTCGCGGCAGAAACTCCAGTAAGTCTACTTGGGGGCTTTGGATTGGTGAAATTGCAGATTCAGGAACTAATACTAGCCCCTAGAGCCTGTTCGGCTCAGGCGGCCGGATCCGGTCTGGACCGGAAGCCGGCCGCCTGAGCCAGGCGGGTTCCCGTTGCCGGAAAACGCACCCGAGTTTTTCGCGTGAACAGTTGGAAGACTATTCGCCGCGGGTCTTCTGGATGATCTCGTCGGCAACTGCCTTCGGGACCTCGGCGTAGCTGTTGAACGTCATGGAGTACACAGCGCGGCCCTGGGTCTTCGAACGCAGGTCACCGATGTAGCCGAACATGCCGGACAGCGGGACGTGCGCACGGACAACCTTGACGCCCTGGGCATCCTCCATGGACTGCATCTGGCCACGGCGGGAGTTGAGGTCACCGATAACTTCACCCATGTATTCCTCAGGGGTGCGGACCTCAACATCCATCAGCGGTTCGAGCAGAACAGGGTTCGCCTTGCGTGCGGCTTCCTTGAAAGCCATACGGCCGGCGATCTTGAACGCCATTTCCGAGGAGTCAACATCGTGGTAGGCGCCGTCAATCAGCGTGGCCTTGATGCCGACAACCGGGTATCCGGCCAGGACGCCGTCGTTCAGCGCATCCTGGATACCGGCATCGACAGACGGGATGTACTCGCGCGGAACGCGGCCACCGGTGACCTTGTTCTCGAACTCGTACAGCTCGCCCTCAGCGGTGTCCAGCGGCTCGATCGCAATCTGGATCTTTGCGAACTGGCCGGAACCACCGGTCTGCTTCTTGTGCGTGTAGTCATGACGCTCTACAGCGCGCTTGATGGTCTCGCGGTAAGCAACCTGCGGCTTGCCAACATTGGCCTCGACCTTGAACTCGCGGCGCATGCGGTCCACCAGGATGTCCAGGTGGAGCTCGCCCATGCCGGCGATGATGGTCTGGCCGGTGTCTTCGTTGAGGGAGACCTGGAAAGTCGGGTCCTCAGCGGAGAGCTTCTGGATAGCCGTGGAGAGCTTCTCCTGGTCACCCTTGGTGTTCGGCTCGATGGCAACCGAGATCACGGGCTCCGGGAAGCTCATGGACTCGAGGACGATCTGGTTGCTGGAGTCGCACAGGGTGTCGCCCGTGGTGGTGTCCTTCAGACCGATGGCTGCGTAGATGTGGCCGGCGGTAGCGCCCTCAACAGGCATTTCCTTGTTGGCGTGCATCTGGAACAGCTTGCCGATGCGCTCCTTCTTGCCCTTGGTGGAGTTGACCACCTGCGCGCCTGCTTCCACGTGACCGGAGTACACGCGGATGAAGGTCAGCTGACCGAAGAACGGGTGCGCGGCAATCTTGAAGGCAAGAGCCGAGAAGGGCTCTTCCGAAGAAGGCTTGCGCGTCAGTTCCTTCTCTTCGTCGCGGGGATCGTGACCGATCATCGGCGGGACGTCGAGCGGGTTCGGCAGGTAGTCAACGACGGCATCCAGCATCGGCTGAACGCCGCGGTTCTTGAACGCGGAACCACAGAACACCGGGTAGATCTCCGAGTTGATCGTCATCTTGCGGATGCCGGCCTTGAGCTCGTCGATAGAGATCTCTTCGCCCTCGAGGTACTTCTCCATGAGTTCCTCGGAGGACTCTGCGACAGCCTCAACGAGGTTTGCACGGTATTCCTCGGCCTTGGCCTGGAGGTCCGCCGGGATTTCACGGATCTCGTACTTAGCGCCCATGGTGACGTCACCCTTGGCATCGCCAGGCCATACCAGTGCACGCATGTAGAGCAGGTCCACGACGCCGATGAAGTCGTTCTCGGCACCGATGGGCAGCTGCATGACCAGCGGCTTGGCACCAAGGCGGCTGATGATGGTGTCTACGGTGAAGTAGAAGTCAGCACCCAGCTTGTCCATCTTGTTGACGAAGCAGATACGGGGAACGTTGTACTTGTCAGCCTGACGCCATACGGTCTCGGACTGCGGCTCAACGCCTTCCTTGCCATCAAAGACGGCAACGGCACCGTCGAGGACGCGCAGGGAGCGCTCAACCTCAACGGTGAAGTCCACGTGGCCGGGGGTGTCAATGATGTTGATCTGGTTGTTTTCCCAGAAGCAGGTCACGGCGGCAGACGTGATGGTGATGCCGCGTTCCTTCTCCTGTTCCATCCAGTCGGTGGTCGACGCGCCGTCGTGCGTTTCGCCGATCTTGTGGTTCACACCTGTGTAGAACAGAATGCGCTCGGTGGTGGTGGTCTTGCCAGCATCAATGTGGGCCATGATGCCGATGTTGCGGACCTTACTAAGGTCTGTAAGCACGTCCTGTGCCACGGTGTCTCCCTTTCGGATGGACTACGCGTTCGCCGCCGGCTCGTCTGAGCCGGCGGCGTCCGGGAAGTTTTACCAGCGGTAGTGTGCGAAGGCCTTGTTCGACTCGGCCATCTTGTGGGTGTCTTCGCGACGCTTCACAGCGGCACCGAGACCGTTGGAGGCATCCAGGATTTCGTTCTGGAGGCGCTCGGTCATCGTCTTTTCGCGGCGGGCCTTGGAGTAGCCGACCAGCCAGCGCAGCGCGAGGGCGGTGGAACGGCCGGGCTTGACCTCAACCGGAACCTGGTAGGTGGCGCCACCGACACGGCGGGAGCGGACCTCGAGGGAAGGCTTGACGTTCTCCATGGCCTTCTTGAGGGCAGCAACGGGGTCGCCGCCGGACTTGGCACGTGCACCCTCGAGGGCACCGTAAACGATGCGCTCTGCAGTGGACTTCTTGCCGTCAACGAGCACCTTGTTGATCAGCTGGGTGACCAGCGGGGAGCCGTAAACGGGATCTAGTACGAGCGGCCGCTTGGGGGCCGGACCCTTGCGAGGCATATTACTTCTTCTCCATCTTTGCGCCGTAGCGGCTGCGGGCCTGCTTACGGTTCTTGACACCCTGGGTATCGAGGGCGCCGCGGACGATCTTGTAGCGGACACCGGGGAGGTCCTTCACACGACCACCACGAACGAGCACAATGGAGTGCTCCTGGAGGTTGTGGCCTACACCGGGGATGTAGGCGGTGACTTCAATGCCACCGTTAAGGCGCACACGTGCAACCTTACGCAGAGCCGAGTTCGGCTTCTTCGGGGTGGTGGTGTACACGCGGGTGCAGACACCGCGGCGCATCGGGCTGCCGTTAAGCGCTGGAGCCTTGGTCTTTTTGACCTTCGGCGTGCGGCCCTTGCGGACCAGCTGGTTAATCGTAGGCACTTTCGTGTTCTCCGTTTTATCCGGAACAGCCTCTTACAGCCGCTCTCTTTTTGCTTTGCCTCGCCGCCCGAGCTTTGAAGAAGTCTCCAGAGCAGCTGAGGCGAAGCCTTAATAGTCGGATCGCACACATGGGGAATGACCAGACTTTCGTCCTCAAAGGTCCCTAGGCATGCAAAAATGTGGCATACGTTGCACAAGAACCCTGCAAACCGGAAACGTCGCTCTGGTTCTGCCTTTAGGCTGATACAGCCATCTAGCTAAACCGGGCGCACTCATCCACTGCCACAATAACAATTGGTACTCAGTCTAACATGGACGGGTCCGAGACCTTAATCGGGGCCCGAACGGGATCGGGGCCCGAACGGGAAAGGCCCCGCCCCGCTCCGCTGATGAAAGCAGAGCGTGAACGGGGCCTTTCGCCAGGCGTTCCGTTACCGGAAGTCGTTGCCCAGGTCGTAGTCATCCAGCGGGATGGCGTGGAACTCAGGAGCTCCGTCGCCGCCCAGGGAATCGTAGGAGAAGTCGCTGAATGCGCTCGGGCCGGTGAACAGGTTGGCCTTTGCTTCTTCAGTCGGTTCCACCGTGACCTCCGTGTAGCGCGGGAGACCCGTGCCGGCCGGAATCAGCTTACCGATGATGACGTTCTCCTTGAGGCCGAGCAGCGGATCGCTCTTGCCTTCCATGGCCGCCTGCGTCAGGACGCGGGTGGTCTCCTGGAAGGAAGCTGCGGACAGCCAGGACTCGGTGGCCAGGGAGGCCTTGGTGATGCCCATGAGCTCAGGACGCCCGGAAGCCGGAGTCTTGCCCTCGGACACAACGCGGCGGTTGGCATCCTCAAACCGGCTGCGCTCGGCCAGCTCACCCGGGAGCAGGTCGGATTCGCCGGATTCGATGACCGTGACGCGGCGCAGCATCTGGCGGACGATGACTTCCACGTGCTTGTCGTGGATGCCAATACCCTGGCTGCGGTACACGCCCTGCACTTCGTCCACAAGGAACTTCTGTGCGGCACGCGGGCCCATGATGCGCAGGACCTGCTTCGGGTCGACCGGGCCGTTGATGAGCTTCTGGCCCACCGTGACGTGCTGGCCGTCCTCGATCAGGAGGCGCGAACGGCGCAGGACCGGGTACGCGATCTCTTCGGAGCCGTCATCCGGGGTGATGACCAGACGCATCTGGCGCTCGGACTCTTCGATGGTGATGCGGCCGGCTGCTTCAGCAATCGGCGCGACACCCTTCGGAGTACGGGCTTCGAAGAGCTCCTGGATACGGGGCAGACCCTGGGTGATGTCGTCGCCGCCGCCGGCGGAAACTGCACCACCGGTGTGGAACGTACGCATGGTCAGCTGGGTGCCCGGCTCACCGATGGACTGCGCGGCGATGATGCCGACAGCCTCACCGATGTCCACGGTCTTGCCGGTGGCCAGCGAACGGCCGTAGCAGAGGGCGCAGGTGCCGACGCTGGACTCACAGGTGAGTACGGAGCGGACCTTGACCTCGGTGATGCCGGCTGCGAACAGTTCGGCAATGACGACGTCGCCGCAGTCGGTGCCGGCCGCTGCCAGGACATTGCCCTTGGCATCGGTGACGTCGACGGCGAGCGTACGGGCGTAGGCGCTGTTCTCGACGTTCTCGTCCAGCACCAGTTCACCGTTGGCATCGGCGACGGCGATCGGAGTCACCAGGCCGCGCTCGGTGCCGCAGTCCTCTTCACGGACGATGACGTCCTGCGAAACGTCCACCAGACGACGGGTCAGGTAACCCGAGTTGGCGGTACGCAGCGCGGTGTCAGCCAGACCCTTACGGGCGCCGTGCGTGGCGATGAAGTATTCCAGCACCGACAGGCCCTCACGGTAGGAGGACTTAATCGGACGCGGGATGATTTCACCCTTCGGGTTGGCCACCAGGCCACGGATACCCGCGATCTGACGGACCTGCATCCAGTTACCACGTGCACCGGAGGACACCATGCGGTTGATGGTGTTCATTGGTGAGAGGCTGTCACGCATTGCCTGGGCAATCTCGTTGGTCGCCTTGTTCCAGATCTCGATCAGTTCCTGGCGGCGCTCGTCGTCGTCGATCAGGCCCTTGTCGTACTGGCCCTGAATCTTCGCAGCTCGCTCCTCGTAGCCGGCCAGAAGCGCCGGCTTGGAGGCCGGGACCTCAATGTCGGAGATGGCGACGGTGACGCCCGAGCGGGTGGCCCAGTAGAAGCCGGCATCCTTCAGGTTGTCCAGCGTTGCCGCGGTAACAACCTTCGGGTAGCGCTCGGCGAGGTCGTTGACGATGCGGGACAGTTCGCCCTTGTCAGCAACAGCCTCAACCCACGGGTAGTCCTCGGGCAGGGTCTCGTTGAAGAGGACCTGGCCGAGCGAGGTCTGGACCAGCGCAGGCTGACCCTGTTCCCAGCCTTCCGGAGCTTCCCAGCCCGCGTAAGGGACGAAGCCCTCGAGGCGGATCTTGACCTGGGAGTTCAGGTGCAGGTCGTGGGCATCGAACGCCATGATGGCTTCCGACACCGAACCGAAGATCCGGCCTTCGCCAGCTGAACCGACACGCTTAGTGGTCAGGTGGTAGAGGCCGATGATCATATCCTGCGAAGGCAGGGTCACCGGACGGCCGTCGGACGGCTTCAGGATGTTGTTCGACGAAAGCATCAGGATACGTGCCTCGGCCTGGGCCTCGGGGCTCAGCGGCAGGTGCACTGCCATCTGGTCGCCGTCGAAGTCAGCGTTGAAGGCGCCACAGACCAGCGGGTGAAGCTGGATGGCCTTGCCTTCAACAAGCTGGGGCTCGAACGCCTGGATGCCGAGGCGGTGCAGGGTAGGTGCACGGTTCAGCAGCACGGGGTGCTCGGTGATGATCTCTTCCAGGACGTCCCAGACCTGCGGACGGTAACGCTCAACCATGCGCTTGGCCGACTTGATGTTCTGGGCGTGGTTGAGGTCAACCAGGCGCTTCATCACGAACGGCTTGAAGAGCTCCAGGGCCATCTGCTTGGGCAGACCACACTGGTGCAGCTTCAGCTGCGGGCCGACCACGATGACCGAACGGCCGGAGTAGTCAACGCGCTTGCCGAGGAGGTTCTGGCGGAAACGGCCCTGCTTGCCCTTGAGCATGTCGCTCAGGGACTTCAGCGGACGGTTGCCCGGTCCGGTGACCGGACGGCCGCGGCGGCCGTTGTCGAAGAGGCTGTCAACAGCTTCCTGAAGCATGCGCTTCTCGTTGTTGACGATGATCTCCGGAGCACCCAGGTCAAGCAGACGCTTGAGGCGGTTGTTGCGGTTGATCACACGGCGGTACAGGTCGTTGAGGTCGGAGGTCGCGAAGCGGCCACCGTCCAGCTGGACCATCGGGCGCAGTTCCGGCGGGATCACCGGGACAGCGTCCAGCACCATGCCGAGCGGGCTGTTGTTGGTGGTCAGGAACGCGTTGACAACCTTCAGACGCTTCAGGGCGCGGGTCTTGCGCTGGCCCTTGCCGTTGGCGATGACGTCGCGCAGCGCGTCGGACTCGGCCTGCATGTCGAAGCTCTCAAGACGCTTCTTGATGGCTTCGGCACCCATGGAGCCTTCGAAGTAGATGCCGTAGCGGTCGCGCAGCTCACGGTACAGGCCTTCGTCACCTTCCAGGTCGGCGACCTTCAGGTTCTTGAACCGGTCCCAGACCTGCTCGAGGCGCTCGATCTCGGCGTCGGCACGCTTGCGGACGTTCGCCATCTGGCGGTCAGCCGAATCGCGGGCCTTCTTCTTGTCGGCGGCCTTGGCGCCTTCACCCTCGAGACGGGCAAGCTCGTTCTCAAGGTCGCGGGCGATCGTCGCGATGTCGGAGTCGCGGTTGTCGATCAGCTGCTTCTTCTCGATGTCGTGCTCAACCTGCAGGTTGGGCAGCTCCGCGTGGCGGCTTTCCTCATCGACGCTGGTGATCATGTAGGCAGCGAAGTAGATGACCTTTTCCAGGTCCTTCGGTGCCAGGTCAAGGAGGTAGCCCAGGCGGGAGGGAACACCCTTGAAGTACCAGATGTGGGTTACAGGCGCAGCCAGCTCGATGTGGCCCATGCGCTCACGGCGCACCTTGGCACGGGTGACTTCAACGCCACACCGCTCACAGATGATGCCCTTGAAGCGCACACGCTTGTACTTGCCGCAGTAGCATTCCCAGTCACGGGACGGGCCGAAGATCTTCTCGCAGAAGAGGCCGTCCTTCTCGGGCTTGAGCGTGCGGTAGTTGATGGTTTCCGGCTTCTTAACCTCGCCGTACGACCAGCCGCGGATGTCTTCCGCGGTGGCGAGGCCGATCTGCATGAGGCCGAAGGAGGATTCGCTGGACATATGGTCCCTGTTCTCTCTTGTTCTCTAAATTCTGAAGTCTTGGTTGCGGGATGAGGAAGGTGGCGTACGACGGCGGGTGCGAACCCGCCGTCGTAAACCCCTGCTAAACCTCTTCTACGGAACTGGGCTCTGCACGAGACAGATCGATGCCCAGTTCTTCCGCAGCCGTGAAGACTGCGTCATCAGAGTCACGCATTTCAATTGTGGTTCCGTCCGTGGAAAGCACTTCCACGTTCAGGCACAGCGACTGCATTTCCTTGATCAAGACCTTGAAGGACTCAGGAACGCCCGGCTCGGGGATGTTCTCGCCCTTGACGATGGCTTCGTAGACCTTCACACGACCGTGGATGTCATCCGACTTGATCGTCAGGAGCTCCTGGAGCGTGTAGGCGGCGCCGTAAGCTTCGAGGGCCCACACTTCCATTTCACCGAAGCGCTGGCCACCGAACTGTGCCTTACCACCCAGCGGCTGCTGCGTGATCATGGAGTACGGGCCCGTGGAGCGCGCGTGGATCTTGTCGTCCACCAGGTGGTGGAGCTTCAGGATGTACATGTAGCCGACCGAGATCGGATCCGGGAACGGCTCGCCGGAGCGGCCGTCGAACAGGCGGGTCTTGCCCGAGGAGTTGATCAGGCGCTCACCGTCGCGGGTCAGGTTGGTGGAGTCCAGCAGGCCCGTGATTTCCTCTTCGCGGGCACCGTCGAAGACCGGCGTTGCAACAGTGGTCTGGCCACTCTCGCGCGGCAGGTTCGGCAGCTGCTTGGCCCACTCGGGCTCGCCTTCGATCTTCCAGCCGGTCTTGGCAACCCAGCCCAGGTGCGTTTCCAGCACCTGGCCGACGTTCATACGGCCCGGGACACCCAGCGGGTTCAGGACGATATCGACGGGGGTACCGTCGGCAAGGAAGGGCATGTCCTCGACCGGAAGGATCTTGGAGATAACACCCTTGTTGCCGTGGCGGCCGGCGAGCTTGTCGCCGTCGGTGATCTTGCGCTTGGCAGCAACGTAGACGCGGACCAGCTGGTTCACGCCTGGGGGCAACTCGTCGTCGTTGTCGCGGTCGAAGACGCGGACGCCGATGACGGTGCCCGACTCGCCGTGGGGCACCTTCAGGGAGGTGTCGCGCACTTCGCGGGACTTCTCACCGAAGATGGCGCGCAGCAGGCGCTCTTCCGGGGTCAGTTCGGTTTCACCCTTAGGGGTGACCTTTCCGACCAGGATGTCGCCTGCTTCAACCTCGGCACCGATGTGGATGATGCCGCGCTCGTCCAAACCTGCAAGGACTTCCTCAGACACGTTGGGGATGTCACGGGTGATTTCCTCGGCACCAAGCTTGGTGTCGCGGGCATCGATCTCGTGCTCCTCGATGTGGATGGAGGAAAGAACGTCCTCAGCCACGATGCGCTGGGACAGGATGATCGCATCCTCGAAGTTGTGGCCTTCCCATGACATGAATGCCACGAGCAGGTTCTTACCGAGGGCGAGCTCGCCCTGGTCCGTTGCCGGGCCGTCGGCGATGATGCCGCCGACCTCCAGGCGCTGGCCTTCGCTCACCAGAACGCGGTGGTTGTAGCAGTTGCCCTGGTTGGAGCGGGCGAACTTGTTGATGCGGTAGTTGGTCTCCGTACCGTCGTCGTTGAGCATGATGACGAGCTCAGCGGAAACCTCGGTGACCACACCGGCCTTCTTCGCGATGACAACGTCACCGGCGTCGACGGCTGCCGCGCGTTCCATGCCGGTACCCACGAACGGGGCTTCGGAACGGACCAGCGGCACAGCCTGGCGCTGCATGTTGGCACCCATGAGTGCACGGTTGGCGTCGTCGTGCTCGAGGAACGGGATCAGGGCGGTTGCCACGGACACCATCTGGCGCGGGGAAACGTCCATGAACTGCACGTCGGCTGCGGGAACGAGAACAGGCTCGCCTCCACCACCGCGGGCACGGACCAGGACGGTCTCTTCAGCGAACTTCTTGGTGGCGTCCAGCGGAGCGTTGGCCTGTGCGATCAGGACCTCGGCTTCGTCATCGGCCGTGAGGTACTGGACATCGTCGGAAACCACGCCGTCCTTCACAAGGCGGTACGGGGTTTCGATGAAGCCGAAGGGGTTGATGCGGCCGTAGGATGCCAGCGAACCGATCAGACCAATGTTCGGGCCTTCAGGCGTTTCGATGGGGCACATACGTCCGTAGTGGGACGGGTGAACGTCTCGGACTTCCATGCCTGCACGGTCACGGGACAGACCGCCCGGGCCAAGTGCGGACAGGCGGCGCTTGTGGGTCAGACCCGACAGCGGGTTGTTCTGGTCCATGAACTGGGACAGCTGGGACGTTCCGAAGAACTCCTTGATGGCTGCCACCACCGGGCGGATGTTGATCAGGGTCTGCGGCGTGATCGCCTCGACGTCCTGGGTGGTCATACGCTCGCGGACGACGCGCTCCATACGGGACAGGCCGGTGCGGACCTGGTTCTCGATGAGCTCGCCGACGGCGCGGATGCGGCGGTTGCCGAAGTGGTCGATGTCATCGATTTCGACGCGCAGCTCGTGGTCTTCGCCGTCGCGCTTGCCCATGAGGGTCTTCTCACCGGCGTGCAGCGCAACCAGGAACTTGATCATGGCGACGATGTCTTCAACGTGCAGGACCGAGGCTTCCTTGTCGCCAAGGGAGCGGTCGATGCCAAGCTTGCGGTTGATCTTGTAACGGCCGACCTTGGCCAGATCGTAGCGCTTGGAGTTGAAGTACAGGTTGTCCAGCAGGGACTGGGCAGCCTCGACGGTGGGCGGCTCGCCCGGACGCAGCTTGCGGTAGATGTCCAGCAGGGCGTCTTCGCGGGTTTCGGTGGCGTCCTTCTCCAGCGTGGCGCGCATGGAGTCGTACTGGCCGAACTCTTCGAGGATCTGGCCTTCGGTCCAGCCGAGGGCCTTCAGCAGCACGGTGACGGACTGCTTGCGCTTGCGGTCGAGGCGCACGCCGACCTGGTCGCGCTTGTCGATCTCAAGCTCGAACCATGCACCGCGGGACGGGATGATCTTTGCGGTGAAGATGTCCTTGTCGCTGGTCTTGTCGGCGGTGCGCTCGAAGTAGGCGCCCGGCGAACGGACCAGCTGGGAAACGACGACACGCTCAGTGCCGTTGACGACGAAGGTGCCCTTCTCGGTCATCAGCGGGAAGTCACCCATGAACACGGTCTGCTGCTTGATTTCGCCCGTGTTGTTGTTCATGAATTCGGCCTTGACGTACAGCGGTGCCGAGTACGTTGCGTCCCGGTCCTTGCATTCGGCCATGGTGTACTTCGGGTCAGCGAACTCCGGATCGGAGAAGCTCAGGGACATGGTGCCCTGGAAGTCCTCAATCGGGGAGATCTCTTCGAAGATGTCGGAAAGTCCGGAGGTGGTGGCGACGCTGAGGTCGCCTTCTTCGACGGCCTTCGCTACGCGTGCCTGCCAGCGTTCGTTTCCAACCAGCCAGTCGAAGCTGTCCGTCTGGAGGGCAAGCAGATTCGGAACGTCAAGAGGTTCGTGAATCTTTGCGAATGAGAGCCGGCGAGTTGCACCATCGGTGCTTGCCGTGTTAGCGGTTTCGTTATTAGAGGTGCTCGAGGCGACCAAGAGGGATCCTTCCACAGACCTTCAGGCGTTTTCAGATCTCCCCCGCTATGTACCCTGCGAAAGTGACTCCGCAGTGCTACCAACCGGTTCCGCTATATGACCCGGACCTGGCCTGCCCATGCTGGTGACGTTGTACACGGCACATTGATGGAGCAGCTGCCAGGAGAAGCCCACCGCTATATGAAGGCTGAAGGTAAACAGGGAAGACGCAAATATCTACGATACGGCAAAACCCTACGCGTGTCTACCCCACTTCGGTTGGTAATGCAAGCACTGTTGCCGGAGGCACCTATTCATCAGGGCGGAGGCACCTATTAGCCAGCCGGAGGCACCTATTCATCGGCCGGAGGCACCTGTTTGTCAGGCAGGATCTGCCCGCCGGCCGGCACCCCGGAATTCCGTCCGGCCGTACAACGTTTGAATGGATAGGTGACCATGTGCACGCTAACCTAGGCTTATATCGCCACAAATCGGGAGAGATTACCATGAACAACTCCGCAGACAACAACGATGTTGTCGTACTGTCCGGCGCACGGACACCGCAGGGCCGTCTCAACGGCCAACTGGCGAGCTTCACCGCCGTCGAACTCGGGACGCACGCCATCAAGGCGGCGGTCGCAGCCAGCGGTGTCCGCGCCGACCAGGTGGACGCGGTCATCATGGGGCAGGTGCTGCAGGCGGGCGCGGGGCAGAACCCGGCTAGGCAGAGTGCGATCGGTGCTGGAATCGGCTGGAACGTGCCCACCGTGACCATCAACAAGGTATGCCTCTCCGGACTGACCGCCGTGATCGATGCGGCGAGGATGATCCGCAGTGGCGATGCCGCCGTCGTCGTTGCGGGAGGCCAGGAGTCCATGACCCGGGCGCCGCACGTACTTCCCGGTTCACGGCAGGGCTGGAATTACGGCGCCATCCAGGCACTGGACGTCGCAGCGCACGACGGCCTGACGGATGCATTCGACGGGCAGTCGATGGGTCTCTCCACCGAAAGCAAGAACCTCGTGCTCGGCATCGACCGTGCCTCGCAGGACAACGTCGCCGCCCAATCGCACCAGCGGGCGGCCCTCGCCGCGAAAAACGGGGTCTTCGACGACGAGATCGCGCCCATCAGCGTCAAGCAGCGCAAGGGTGATCCGGTGGTTGTCACCTCCGACGAAGGCGTCCGCCCCAATACGTCGGTCGAATCCCTGGCAGGACTCCGCGCCGCGTTTGTCACGGACGGCACCATCACTGCGGGCAACTCCTCCCCCTTGTCCGACGGCGCCTCCGCACTGGTCCTGACGTCCCGCAGGTTTGCGGAGGAGAACGGCCTGGAATACCTCGCCGTCGTGGGCAAGCCGGGCCAGGTGGCCGGCCCCGACAACTCCCTGCACTCGCAGCCCTCCAACGCGATCCGTAACGCACTGGACCGCGCCGGCTGGACCATGGCCGACCTGGACTTCATTGAGATCAATGAGGCGTTCGGTTCGGTCGCCGTGCAGTCCCTCAAGGACCTCGACTACCCGCTGGAACAGTGCAACATCCACGGCGGGGCCATCGCCCTGGGCCACCCCATCGGCGCCTCGGGTGCCCGGCTTGCCCTCCATGCGGCGCACGAGCTGAAACGGCGCGGCCACGGCAAGGCGGCGGTTTCCCTGTGCGGCGGCGGCGGCCAGGGCGAAGCCCTGCTGCTGTACCGCGACTGATGGAGGCCTTGTCGGCGGCCGGGGCTGATGGCTCCGGCGCGACCGGCGCCGGAAGGGAGCGCTTCCTCGCCGACGCCGCCGCCCGCGGCCTCGACGTCGAAATCGTGGAGCGGCTCGCCGCCCACAGCCTCGAGGAGGCCGCGCAGATCCTCGGGATCACGCCGGCCGACATCGTGAAGTCCCTCGTGGTGAAACACAAGGACGGCAGCTTCCTGTTCGCCCTTATTCCCGGGGACCGCCAGATTTCCTGGCCCAAGCTCAGGAACCTCGTGGGCGTCAACAAATTGTCCATGCCCACAGCGGACGTTGCCCTGGAAGCCACGGGCTACGAGCGCGGAACCATCACCCCGCTGGGCAGCACGAGGGCCTGGCCCGTGTATGCAGACGAGACCATTGCGGGCCGCCGCATCTCGATGGGCGCCGGCCAGCACGGCTACAGCGCTTTCGTCGAAGCCGATGCCCTGGTGGCCGCGCTCGGCGCTGTGGTGGCGGACATCAGCGACCCGAACCAGACGGGTTAAATGCAGGCATCTCCTTAAACGCAGGAATCCCCGCCCACCGGAGTGGACGGGGATTCCTTCAAAGCAGTCGTTACTTGAGGGTAACGGTGGCACCGGCAGCCTCGAGCTGCTCCTTTGCCTTCTCGGCAGCTTCCTTGGTGGCGCCTTCGAGAACAGCCTTGGGAGCGCTGTCAACCAGGTCCTTGGCTTCCTTGAGGCCCAGGGAAGTGATGGCGCGAACTTCCTTGATCACTGCGATCTTCTTGTCGCCAGCAGCTTCGAGAACGACGTCGAAGTCGGTCTTCTCTTCAGCCTCTTCTGCAGCGCCACCGGCAGCGGGGCCGGCAACAGCAACAGCAGCAGCGGTAACTTCGAAGGTCTCTTCGAAGAGCTTGACGAACTCGGAGAGCTCGATGATGGTCAGTTCCTTGAAAGCTTCAATGAGCTCTTCGTTGGTGAGCTTCGCCATGGTTGGCGTCCTTCCTATAGTGGTGATCGGCGGCGGCATGCCGCGCCTTTCACCGGAGTCTGGTTTGAAAAGAGAAATTACTTCTCTTCTGCGGCGGCTTCAGCCGGAGCTTCGGCCTCTGCTGCTTCTGCGGCGGGTGCTTCTTCAGCGGCGGGAGCAGCGGCTTCAGCCGGAGCACCGTTCTCTTCTTCAAGCTTGAGGCGCAGGGCGTCGATGATGCGTGCAGCAGCGGCGGCAGGGGCCTTGAGGACGCCTGCAACCTTGGCGAGCTGCAGCTCGCGGGACTCGAGTGCTGCCAGGGCAGCAACTTCGCTGGCGTTCAGTGCCTTGCCCTCGAAGTAACCGGTCTTGATGACCAGCTGCTTGTTGGTCTTGGCAAAATCCGTCAGGCTCTTGGCAGCTGCAACTGCGTCACCCTTGATGAACGCAATTGCAGTGGGGCCGGCAAGCTGGCCGTCGAATGCTTCGACACCGGCTTCCTTGGCTGCAATGGCGGTCAGGGTGTTCTTGACGACCGCGAACTTGGTGTCCTGGCCGAGAGAAACACGCAGCTGCTTGAGCTGTGCAACGGTGAGCCCACGGTATTCGGTCAGGACAGCGGCGTTCGATTCCTTGAAATCGTTAGTGATCTCAGCTACTGCTGAAACCTTGGTAGGCGTTGCCATAACCCTCCTTCCGGGGATAGTGCCGGTATTCCGGGTCCCCGCTCAGGTGAGCTAAAACTAAAAACGCCCCGCGCAGATGCACGGGGCTGGGCTCAACGCAGTAAGAACTGCGGAGCTTTGCTTCGTTCACCTGCGTTGGCCGCCCTATGTCAGGGTCCTTCGTCCGGAAACCCACTGGTTCTTCCGCGCGTAACTGCAGAGTTGAGCTGAGCTCGAAAGAGTGGATTTCCAACAACCGACGGTCTTTGGTAGTTCAAGCTTACGGGACACGGTACCGGACCGCCAAATCGGCCTAGCTGTTGCTGGGCCCCGTGTCCGGCAGTTCCTTCTGCCAGATCCCGGTGACGCCCGCCGTCGTGAACCCCAGCTGGCGGTTTACCGTCAGGAGGTACCGGTTCTCCGGAGCGTTCCACGTGTAAATCACGCGCGCATCGGGGAACTGCTCCGTGAGCCGCTCCATATTGGCCACCTTGATCAGCAGGCCCAGCTTGTTCCCGCGGTGTTCCTGCAGCACAACAGTGTCATCCTGGAAGACAACGTCCTGCCGCTGCGCCAGGACGCTGATGGTGGTCAGCCCCACCAGCATTCCGGAGGCAATATGTTCGACGGCGGTCACCACCGTGCGCCGTCCCTGGGCGATGGTCACGTCCTCCGTTTCCCGCAGGATGCGGGCATCGAACACCATCCCGTCGCCCTCGGCACCCGGGGCAGGCAAAGCATCCCCGCCGGCCTGGTTCTCCAGGACTGCGACGGCTTCCAGCCAGCGTTCCGGACACCGGTCGGTCCAATGGTGCAGGCGGTACCGGCCGTTGTTGGTTTCCTGCGCCTCAGCCTCGAGTTCCGCCACGAGCTTGGTGTCGAGCGGCAGGGAGCAGGAACTGAACTGCTCGATGTGCTGGAGGGTGTAGCCGGTACGGCGGGCGAAGTCGACTTCCCTGCTCCCGAGCGGCACGAAACCCTGCCCGGATTCCGGCACCAGCTGCTCCTCTGCAAATTCATGCAGCGACGCCCCGGGGTGGTTCGTGTCGATCAGGATCATGGACCTGCCCTCGTCGCGGGCAAATCCTTCCGCGGCCTCCAGCAGCTGCCGGCCGACCCCTTGGCCCTGGTATTCGGGCAGAATGTCCAGCGTGAACTCGGCCAGGTCAAGGTTGTCCGCCAGGGGCAGGGCAATGTCCACGGTGCCCACGATCTCGCCGTCAATCTTGGCAACGAGGATGACCTGCCGCTCGTAGGGATCGTCCAGTTCCAGGAGCTTCTCCAGCGGGGCGTACGCGAGGTCGTCGCTCCCCCACGTCTGCATCCTGACCTTGCGGCCCACTTCCACTGCGGCCAGAAAGTCCGCAGCGTCGGGCGCATCGATGGAACTCGGGATGAACAACTGCTCTATCCGCACTTCACTTGCCATGGGGCATCTTCCCAGCCGTTTCTGCCTCTTGCCGTCTCAGGGGACGGGTTTAAGTCCACGCGGAGCATCCATCGCCAGCATATGCCGGTTAGCGGCGGCGCTGCCACTCACCGTCGTACCCGGCGGGCCGGAAGCCGAGCGCCACATTAATGGCGAGCATATGGCCGTTCTCCGCGGCGTTGAACGTGAGGACCCGCTCCACCGATGGATGTTCCGCTGCCATGCGCCGCAGATTGAGGATCTTGACCAGCATGCCCAGGCGGTTGCCCCGGTGCTTCGCGGCCACGAGGGTGTCCTCCTGCTCCGCGATCCAGGGTTTCGACGCGGAGTACTGCAGGACCGAATAGGCGGCGAGCTCACCGCTGGCGGTGTGCCGTGCCACGGCAACGAGGGACTCCTGTCCGGTTGCCTTCCACTCATCCTCGACGTGCCGGACCCGTTTGGCATCCCATGTTTCCGGATCGTAGTGGAGCGCCCCTGCCGGGCTGTCGATGCTCATCCGGGACATGAGCACTGCCATCTGGGACACATATTCGTCCGGGCAGCGGTCCGTCCAGCTGAGGAGTTCATAGCGGTTGCCGGCGACGGCGGACGCCTCGCGTTCCAGCGCGTCCAGCATCCCGTCCGACGGCGGCATGTCCAGGGCGCTGAACCGCGTCACCTGCTCCAGTATGTAGCCGGCGGCCAGTGCAAACCTGACCGCGCGGGACTCCGCGGGAACCCCGCCGGCGCCTGTTCCCGGCTTCAGGATGCCGGATCCGTCCGGATCGAAGCCGGGAGGGTGCTCGGTGAAGCTCTGCAGGGTGGTCCGGCCGCTGTTCGCGGCAACACCCTCGGCGTGCTCCAGCAGCGCCCGCCCGATGCCGCGGCCGGTGAACCCGTTCAGCACATCAACCCGGACCATGGCGTCCTGCAGGTTCTCTTCCAGCGGCAGCCTGATCCACGATCTGGCGGCCAAGCGCCCGTCAAGGCGCACGAAGAACAGGCGCATCTGCTGGTACTCGTCGTCCCGCCAGGCCTCCAGACGGGCTTCGCGGGGCATGGCGCGGTCAAGGTTTCCCCACGTTTCCAGCACCAGGGCATCGCTGAGCTCGCTGTACTCCAGGAAGTCTGCAGCGTCCGGCGCTTCGAGGGAGGCGGGAAGTACCAAAGGTTCTATGCGGTAGGACATCGTCGTCACCGGTTCAGCCTAGCTTCACGGCCGTGCGCGCTCCAGAGGACGGCTATGGCTGCCCGCAGCGAATCCGTGCAACGAAAGAACCGCCCGGCGCAGTGCCGGGCGGTTCTTTCGTGTCTGCCGGAAACCCGGCGGGCGTTCGCGAGGATTAAGCCTCGATCAGCACCTTGGTGACGTTGGGGTCAACCGTGATGCCGGGACCGAACGTGGTGGCAACCGTTGCCTTCTGGATGTAGCGGCCCTTGGAAGCGGACGGCTTCAGGCGAAGCACCTCTTCGAGAGCGGCTGCGTAGTTCTCAGCCAGCTTGACGGCGTCGAACGAAACCTTGCCGATGATGAAGTGCAGGTTGGAGTGCTTGTCGACGCGGAAGTCGATCTTTCCACCCTTGATGTCGTTGACGGCCTTGGCGACGTCAGCGGTCACGGTGCCGGTCTTCGGGTTCGGCATGAGGTTACGCGGGCCGAGGACCTTACCGAGGCGGCCAACCTTGCCCATGAGGTCAGGGGTGGCAACGGCTGCGTCGAAGTCGGTCCAGCCGCCGGAGATCTTCTCGATCAGGTCGTCGGAACCAACGAAGTCGGCGCCGGCAGCGATTGCTGCTTCAGCCTTGTCGCCGGTTGCGAAAACGAGAACGCGGGCGGTCTTACCGGTGCCGTGCGGCAGGTTGACGGTGCCACGGACCATCTGGTCAGCCTTACGCGGGTCAACACCCAGGCGGAAAGCGACCTCAACGGTCGCGTCGAACTTCGAAGGGTTGATTTCCTTCGCCAGGCTGATGGCCTCGAACGGGGCGTAAACCTTGTCTGCCTCGATCTTGGCTACGGCTGCCTCATATGCTTTGCTGCGCTTTGCCATGCTGCTTATTTCTCCTTGTGCAGTTGTGGTCTGCGGACCGCGCTGGGCCCTGCCACAGTCGGATTCCGGCGTGGAATCCGCTTTTTATGTTTGGTGGTGCCGGTTTCCCGGCGGTGCTGCCCGTCGTCGTCGGTTTCCCGAACCCAATATCAGGCAGCGGTGGGCCTAACCCTCGACGGTGATACCCATGGAGCGGGCGGTGCCGGCGATGATCTTCGCTGCGCCTTCAAGGCTCGTGGCGTTGAGGTCTTCCATCTTGGTGGAGGCGATCTCGTTGACCTGAGCCTGGGTCAGCTTGGCAACCTTGACGGTGTGCGGGGTAGCTGAACCCTTGGCGACGCCTGCAGCCTTCTTGATGAGCTCTGCAGCCGGCGGGGTCTTGGTGATGAACGTGAAAGAACGGTCTTCGTAGACCGTGATTTCAACGGGAATAACGTTTCCGCGCTGGGCTTCCGTTGCAGCGTTGTACGCCTTGCAGAATTCCATGATGTTGACACCGTGCTGGCCAAGCGCAGGACCGATCGGCGGGGCCGGGTTGGCGGCACCTGCCTGGATCTGCAGCTTGATGAGGCCGGTGACCTTCTTCTTGGGAGCCAATGTAGGGTCCTTCTCTCAAATACGTCCTGGGACACAGGAGCGTGCCTCAGGTGGTTGACCGCCATGGCGAGGCGGCCTGCCGTCCCGGTACTGCTAAAGCGGGCAGTTCCGGGACGAAATCTATGGGTGTTGCTAGATCTTGGAGACCTGGTTGAACGCCAGGGTAACCGGGGTTTCGCGTTCGAAGATGGAAACCAGCACCACCAGGGTCTGGGACTCCACCTTGATCTCGGAGATCGTGGCGGGGAGGGTCTCGAACGGACCTTCCTTGACGATGACCGATTCGCCGACCTCGAAGTCGACGTCGACCGGGGCAGCGGCGTGCTTAACCGGCTTGCCCTTCTCGGCCTGCTCTTCCTCGAAGACCGGGGCGAGCATGGAGAAGACCTCGTCGAGGCGCAGCGGCACGGGGTTGTGGGCGTTGCCCACAAAGCCGGTGACACCGGGCGTGTGGCGGACGGCGCCCCAGGAGGCGTCGGTCAGGTCCATGCGGACCAGGACGTAGCCGGGGATGCGGACGCGGTTGATGACCTTGCGCTGGGCGTTCTTGATCTCAACGACTTCTTCCATCGGCACCTGGATTTCGAAGATGTAATCTTCCATGTCCAGGGTCTGGATGCGGGTCTCGAGGTTGGCCTTCACGCGGTTCTCGTAGCCTGCGTAGGAGTGGATGACGTACCAGTCACCCTCCTGGCGGCGCAGTTTCGCCTTGAACTCTTCGGCGGGGTCCGTGGCCTTGGCGGCGGCTGCTGCCAGGGCGTCCGACTCGGCGGCCGGCTCCTCGTCGCCCTCGGCGGCGTCGTTGGAGTCAGCTTCCTCGGCGTCCGAGTCAGCGGCGTCAGCAACGCCGTCCTCATCCTCTGCGGCGGAGTCGGCGTCAGCAGCGCCGTCGAAATCGGGTGCAGCAGACTCAACCTCAGACCCTTCGGCGGACTCCGCCGCCGGATTCTGGGTTTCATCCAGCTCAGTCTCAGTTACCTCGAGCTTGTGCTCAGACACTTGGTCTCCTGCTTCCTCATTGCCTAACTTGCCTATTTAAATGGCTCAATTCCGCACACTCCGCAGCTCCTCCGAAAATTCGGAAGAGTCCACGCAGTCTGCGGACCGATCGCCTTAGCGGTCCGAGGGGGCCGTACCGCCGAAGACCCAGCTCACCGCGGTGCCGAAGCCCAGGTCCAGCAAGGTGACGATGACCATCATGATGGCCACGAATACCAGCACCACGAGTGTGTAGTTGATCAGTTCCCTGCGGGTCGGTGCAACGACCTTCTTCAATTCGCCGATGACCTGGCGGATGAAGAGTGCGATTCGAGCGAAGAAGCCGGCCTTGTCGGCGTTCTTTGCGGGGCGGCCCTTGGAGCTGCTTGCAGCTGTTTCGGTCACCTGGTCCTCACTCATCCTCGCAATGTCGGATTACCCGGCTCTGAACTGAACCATGGTTGCTGCGCTTGCTCCGGCTTCCGCCGGAACAGCTTGCGCAGGGCAGACAGGACTCGAACCTGCAACCTGCGGTTTTGGAGACCGCTGCGCTACCAATTGCGCCACTACCCTATGGACCAACACTGATCCGTGGGGTCGAAAACTGATTCAGGCCGCAGTCGATCCCAGAAATTTCCTGAGGCGCACGTCATCATCGTGTTTTCAACACCGGAGAACTAGTCTACGCAACAACTTCGCTCACGTCGAACCAGCCTCGTTTCGGTCCGTTCTTCGGCGGCGGAATCCCACTGCCAGGCAGTCACAAACCGCGGCCCCACCTCGAACGATCCGGTGAACAGCATAGAGTAGATTCCGTCGAATTCCACCATTCAGCTACCGAGCTGCAATCGAAGAACGGACCCGCCATGTCTGCCGCCCGCGTTTCCCAGCGCATTTCCGCCATTGCCGAATCCGCCACCCTGGCTGTCGATGCCAAGGCCAAGGCGCTAAAGGCGGCCGGCCGGCCCGTGATTGGCTTCGGTGCAGGCGAGCCGGACTTCCCCACACCGGATTACATCGTCAAGGCCGCCATCGAAGCCGCAAGCCAGCCGAAGTACCACCGCTACTCCCCTGCCGCCGGCCTGCCGGAGCTGAAGAAAGCCATTGCGGAGAAGACCTTCCGGGACTCCGGTTACAAGGCCGATCCCTCCCAGGTACTGGTCACCAACGGCGGCAAGCAGGCCGTCTACAACACCTTCGCCACGCTGGTGGACCCGGGCGACGAAGTGATTGTCCCCACGCCTTTCTGGACCACGTACCCGGAAGCCATCCGGCTGGCCGGCGGTGTGCCCGTGGAGGTCTTCGCCGGACCCGAGCAGGACTACCTCGTCACCGTGGAGCAGCTGGAGGCGGCCGTGACGGACCGCACGAAGATCCTGCTCTTCGTCTCCCCTTCCAACCCCACCGGCTCCGTTTACTCCCCCGAGCAGGTCGCCGAAATTGGCAAGTGGGCCGCTGCCAAGGGCCTCTGGGTGGTCACCGACGAGATCTACGAGCACCTGACTTACGACGGCGTCCCCTTCACCTCGATCGCGACCGCGGCCCCCGAGCTCGGCGACAAGGTGGTCATCCTCAATGGTGTGGCCAAGACCTACGCCATGACCGGCTGGCGCGTGGGCTGGATGATCGGCCCGGCCGACGTCATCAAGGCCGCCACCAACCTCCAGTCCCATGCCACGTCCAACGTGTCCAACATCCCGCAGATCGCGGCCCTCGCCGCCGTCTCCGGTCCGCTGACCGCCGTCGACGAGATGAAGGTGGCCTTCGACCGCCGCCGCAAGGCTATCGTCGCCGGCCTCAACGCCATCGAGGGCATCGAATGCCCGACGCCGAAGGGCGCCTTCTACGTCTACGCGGACGTTCGCGCCCTGCTCGGCAAGGAGTTCCCGACGGCGAATGGTCCCGTCCGCCCTGCAACGTCCGCCGAACTCGCGGCGCTGATCCTGGACGAGGTTGAGGTGGCCGTGGTTCCCGGCGAGGCCTTCGGCCCCTCCGGCTACCTGCGCCTGTCCTACGCCCTCGGCGACGACGACCTGGCCACCGGTGTTGCCCGTCTGCAGGACTTCCTGGGCAAGGCCCAGTAGCAGCAGATGCTCCCGCACTTCCCGCCGCGCTTGGGGTTAAGCGGCCGGAAGTGCGGGAGCGTTCCAGCGGTTAGAGCAGCCGGCGCTCCGCGGCCCACTTGGTCAGTTCGTGCCGGCTGGAGAGCTGCAGCTTCCGCAGCACCGCCGAGACGTGCGTTTCCACGGTCTTGATGGAGATGAACAGCTCCTTCGCCACCTCCTTGTAGCTGTAGCCGCGCGCGATGAGCCTCATGACCTCGAGTTCGCGGGCTGAGAGCTTGTCCAGTTCGTCATCGGCAATGTCGGCGGGGGCGGTACCGAATGCGTCCAGGACGAAGCCGGCGAGCCGGGGCGAAAACACGGCGTCGCCGCCGGCCACCCGGAAGACAGCGTCCGTGATCTCCGCCCCGGAAATCGTCTTGGTCACATAGCCGCGGGCTCCGGCACGGATCACGGCGACCACGTCCTCGGCGGCGTCCGACACACTGAGCGCCAGGAACTTCGTGGTGCCCAGCATCGAAGCTGAGCCGGCGATGACCTCCCGCCCGCCCCCGCCCAGGCCGCCGGGGAGGTGAACGTCGAGCAGCACCACCTCGGGCCGGGTGCGGGCGATGACCTCGATGGCCTGCTCCACCGTTCCCGCCTCCCCCACGACGACCACCCGCGGATCGAGGTCGGCCTTCAGGCCAGAGCGGAAGATTGCGTGGTCGTCCACGATCACCACCCTCACGGTTCCGTCGTGGCCTCCTGCCTGTGGCCCGTTCAGTGCCGACGTGCTCATGGCTTTCCTTCCCCGTCTTCAGCCGCGGCGGCAGGAAGCTTCAGGCGAACCTCCGTGCCGTCCGGGCTGCTGTTGATGTCGGCGGTGCCGCCGTGCCGTTTCATCCGGCCAATGATTGATTCGCGGACGCCCAGCCTGTCTTCCGGAACGGCCTGCAGTTCGAATCCTGCGCCGCGGTCCTTCACGAAGACTTCAACGCCGCCGTCGGACACCTCAAGGTACACGGAGACGGGGCCGCCGCCGTGCCGGGAGGCGTTGAGCATGGCCTCGCGGCTGGCCTGGACCAGGGCCTCGTGCCGGTCGGTCATCGCCGTGTCGCCCACGCTCACCACATCCACCGCATTGCCAAGGCCGTCCTCGACCTCGGCAGCGGCCGCCTTGATCCGGTCAGAGAGCTGACCGGACTCCTTGGCCGGGTCCTTGAAGAGCCAGCCGCGAAGTTCCCGCTCCTGTGCCCGGGCCAGCCGCACGACGTCGTGCTCGTTGCCGGCGCGGCGCTGGATCAGGGCGAGGGTCTGCAGTACCGAGTCGTGCAGGTGGGCGGCGATTTCCGCGCGCTCGCTCTCGCGCACCCTGCCGGCGCGTTCGGTCTCGAGGTCGCGCCAGAACTTCAGGCCCCACGGCAGCAGCACCAGCGCCACACCGCCCAGCACCGCCACGGACGCCAGCAGCGCCAGCCAGGTCTGTTCCCAGGAGCCGGAGCCAGAGACCATCACGAGCACACCGGCCACTACGAGCGCCAGCCCGGCGGCCAGCCGTGCCCAGCCGCCTGCCTGGTCCGCCTTGGTCTTGTCCACCAGGCCGGCGCGGCGTGTCTCGTCGAGCTGCATCCAGGCGATGGCGGCACCGCCGAGGATGGCCGCGGCGGGGATGAGCGTCCCCAGCGGGACGTCCGCACCGAGCAGCCTGGCAATCAGGATCCCCGCCACGAGCAGCAGGCCCGAACCAAGCAGGATTTCCTTGCCATAGCGCATGCTGCGCACCCGGAACCAGGGACCCGTGCTGTCGGAGGCGATGCCCTCGGCAGCCGGACCGGCGGCTGGGCCGGTGGTCCGGGGCCCCGGGCCGGCGGTCCCGGGTCGCTGGCCGGCCGGCGTCGGCTGGAAGGAGGTTCCGGCGTCGTACGTTGCGGAGGGGAAGGCGGCTGCAAAAGGCTGGGGGACGGCGGACTGGACTGGAGGACCGCCCGCCGTGGGGCTGGTCACCCCAAGGCCACTCACTGCGGGGCCGCTCACTGCCGGCCCACTCACTGCGGGCGCAATGGGCGACGCCGGGCGCCTGGCGTTCCGCCGGGCGGCTTCGTCTGCGGTTGGAACCATGATCCAGAGCCACGCATAGAAAACGAGCCCCGCGCCGCCGGCGAGCGCGGCCACGGCCATCCCGAGGCGCACCATGCGGACCGGCCAGCCGAGGTGCGCTGACAGGCCGGAGCAGACCCCGGCAATCACGCGGTCGCTGCTGCGGACGAGCGGCGGGCGGACGGGAACGGTGGCCATGCATCAATCCAAACACGGATCAGGGTTTCGGGGACCGCATTCCGGCCCGGACCAGGGGCCAGTCAGGGGCGGCCCAGGGTACTCCCCAATAGAGGCGGAGAGCATGGAACGGCAGTATCGAAGTATGAACTCGCAAAACCCAAATCCCTCTGATGGGCAGCAGCCCTCCGACAGGTCGGACGACCAGACCCGTCCCCTCGAGGCATCCCAGCCATCCCCGCCGGAGCCGTCCACTGACGGTCCCGCCGACCATCCCGCCGAGGGTCCCGCCGAACGCCGGCACGAAGCCGCCGCCGGTCCTGCCTTCGGCACGGGCTATGGCCAGGCGCCCCGGCAACTGGACTTCTTCGACTGGATCCGCAGCCACGGCGTATACCGCGGACGGGACCGCTGGATCGGGGGCGTCTCGAGCGGCATTGCCGAGCGGATGGGCATCGATCCACTGATCGTGCGGGGCATCTTCATCGTGCTGACCCTGTTTGCCGGCATCGGGGTGGTGCTTTACGGCATCGGCTGGGCGCTCCTCCCGGAGCCGGACGGCCGGATCCATACGCAGGAGGCAGGGGCCGGCCGCTGGACCGGCGGCATGACGGGAGCCCTGGTCACCACGGTTATCGGCTTCACGGGCATGGGCGGCGGTTACTGGGGCTGGGGCCGCGACGGCTTCGGCTTCTTCTGGGCGCTGTTCTGGATCGGAGGCCTCGTTTACCTCATCTACTTCCTCACCCAGCGCAACAGAAAGCGCACTGGAGCAGCCATGAACCACACACCGGCGGACAGCAGCTCCGCTTATGGATACACAGCCACAGGCGGCTCCCCCGCCGACGGCTCTGCAGCCGCGTTCGCTGCGGGCACGCCAGCGGCGTCGACGACGTACGGTGCCGGGCCGGCGTCGGAACCCCACCCGCCGTACGCGCCCAACAGCCCTTACGCCCCCAACACCCCGTACGGCACCCAAACACCGTACGGCGGCACCGGCCAGGGCCACGTCCCGCCGTATGGCGGCGGCTTCGGCAGCGTACCGCCGCGCGGACCGGCGCCGGTGCCGACACCCGTTCCGGCACCGAAGTCAAAGCCGGCAGGGCCTGGCGCCCCCGCCGTCGCCATCACCGCAGGCCTTGCGCTGCTGGTCGGCGGCTCGCTCAAAGCGCTCGACGCCGGAAACGTGATTGATCTGGGCGATTCCGCGAACGCAATAGTTTGGGCCAGCGGTGCTGCCGTCCTCGGCCTGGGAATCCTGCTGGCCGGCCTCCGGGGCAGGACCTCCGGGGTCCTCGGCTTCTTCGCAGTGGTTGCCCTGATCATTGGCGGCATCTTCAATGCAGTTCCGAACGGTGAACGATTCCGCTTCCAGAACGCAGACTGGAACCCCGCGAGCATCGAGCAGGCCCGCGACGGGTTCCAGATCACTGGAGGCCGGGGAACCGTTGACCTCACCGGACTGAACCCGGCCGCGCCGCTGCCCGCCGACGTCGTCGTCCCCATGGACGTGACCGCCAGCAACGTCACGGTCATCCTGCCGAGGACAGTGCCGGTGGACGTCCGGGCCGACATGACGCTGGGAAACCTGCATGAAGGCACGAACCAGCGCGGCGGCATCACCTCCAGGCAGAGCAGCTACAACACTGACAGGCCCGGCGCCCGGCTGATCCTGCAGATCGACGGCACGGTCAGCACCATCACCATCCAGGAAGGAAACTGACATGAGCAGCTTCGACCCCGCACCGGACTCCTCTTCCACGCCCGACACCTCCAAGGCACCCGATCCGCTGACGGCCGAGCCGGCTGAGCCAGCGCCCGCTTCGGCACGCGTCGGGACCATCGTCTGGGGGCTCGTGGTTCTCGCGCTGGCCGTCCTGATCATCATCTCCCAGCTGGGGATCGTGGTCCTGAACGGCACGTACGTCCTGATCGGCCTCATGATCGGCGCCGGCGCCGCCTTGGTCATCGGCGGACTGCTTTCCGCCCGCCGACGTGACAACGGCCCCACAACCGGGAAGGCTTGAGGCATGGAAAAGTTCTATAGCATCGTCAGGGGCCTCGGCCTGAAACGCGGTCCGCAGCGCTGGCTCGGCGGAGTCTGCGGCGGGATCGCCGACAAATTCAATGTGGACGTCGCCTACGTCCGGATCGGTTTCCTCATCTTCTGCCTCCTGCCCGGTCCGGCTGTGGTGTTCTATCTGGCGGCATGGCTGGTCCTGCCGAACCAGAACAACGTCATCGCCCTCGAATCCTTCCTCGAGAAGCGCGGCAACCGCTCCTGACGGACGACGGCGGCCGGCCAACTCAGTGCCCCTGCTCCACGGAGCAGGGGCACTGCTGCTTAAGCCGCACACCCCGGCAGGCACTGCATGTAATCGTTTGTGTCCTCGACCACACTGCCCACTAGAATCTAGGTGAGCTCAGCGTGGCGCTCTGCCTGTATACCTTCGAACCAGGATTTGAGCCGAAATAATGAAAATTGGAATCCTCACCAGCGGCGGCGACTGCCCCGGACTGAATGCCGTGATCCGCGGTGCGGTCCTCAAAGGCATCGCCATCCACGGCCACGAATTCGTGGGGTTCCTCGACGGATGGCGCGGCGTGGTCGAGGGGGACATCATCCCGATCCCCCGCACGCTGGTCCGAGGCATTGCCAAGCAGGGCGGCACCATCCTTGGTACCTCCCGCACCAACCCGTTCGAGAACGGCGGCGGACCGGAAGTCATCAAGGCCCACATGGACCGGCTCGGCATTGACGCCATCATCGCCATCGGCGGCGAAGGCACGCTCGCCGCCGCCAAGCGCCTCACAGACGCCGGCCTGAAAATCGTGGGCGTTCCCAAGACCGTGGACAACGACCTCGACGCCACGGACTACACATTCGGTTTCGACACCGCCGTGCAGATCGCCACCGAAGCCATCGACCGCCTGCGCACCACCGGAGAATCACACCACCGCTGCATGATCGCGGAGGTCATGGGCCGCCACGTTGGGTGGATCGCATTGCATGCCGGCATGGCCTCGGGCGCGCACGCCATTCTGATACCGGAGCAGAAGGTCAGCATCGAGCAGATCACCAAATGGGTGACCGAGGCCCATGACCGTGGCCGTGCGCCGCTGGTGGTGGTAGCCGAGGGCTTCGTGCCGGAACACATGGAATCCCCGCACTCCGAACGCGGCCTGGACACGTTTGGCCGGCCGCGGCTGGGCGGCATCGCCGACCAGCTTGCCCCGGAAATCGAAGCCCGCACCGGCATCGAGACCCGCGCCACCATCCTCGGCCACATCCAGCGCGGCGGGGTTCCGTCCGCCTTCGACCGCGTGCTCGCGACCCGGCTCGGCATGGCCGCCATCGACTCCGTGGTCGAAGGCCGCTGGGGCACCATGGTTTCCCTGAACGGCACCGACATCGACCACGTCGGCTTCGAAGCGGCCCTCGGCAAGCTGAAGACCGTCCCGCAGCACCGCTACGACGAAGCCGCGGTCCTCTTCGGCTAACCCGCCGCTCCTGCGCCCCGCTCCTTCCCGCTCCCGCCCGCGGCGCGAACCGGCAGATAATGCCCTCTTCCCTGACTTTTGAGGGCATTATCTGCCTGTTCGCGCTTCCCCGGAGGGGCCTAAGTGTCCGTTCGCGCTTCGTGGGCGGCGGGGGTCGGTAGGCTGGAGTCATGAGCCTTGAGTCCCACTCCGCCGCCGTCATTCAGCTGGCCTGGGCACGCCGGCTGGGGCTCGACGACGGCGCTTTCACCAGCGCACTGGAAACCGGCGAGCGTATCACCCGGGCGGACGATTCGGCGCGCTCCGTGGAGTTCGTCCGCCTGTTCGGCAGCTCCGCGCTGGTTGGGCCGCAGTGGGCCCTGGACGCCGCCGCCGGCATCGCCGATGAGGAAATGGCTCAGCACGTGACGCTGCTGACCATCACACGGCAGCACGGCGGGCACGGCCAGGGCTCTGCCGCACTGTTCTTCGCCGACGACCTGCCGCTGCTGCAGCTCTCCGGGGAACTGACCGTCTCCCACGGGAATCCGGAGGCCATCGAACTGGAGGGGCTGTGCCCGCCTGACGACGTCAACGAAGTGGGGCTCTCGGACCTCGAAAACCGCTACACGATCCTGCACCATGAGGATGGCCGCAACATGCCTGTGGCCTGCGGCGCGTACTCCGAGTGGGAAGGGATTCTGGCGCACATGGGCGTGCTCGTGGCACCGCGGTGGCGCCGCCGCGGCGTGGGGTCGCTGGCAGCGTCGATCGCAGCCCACGAGGCGCTCGCATCGGGGCTGACGCTGCAGTGGCGCACCGACGTCAGCAACAAGGGCTCGCTGGCCATTGCGCGGAGCCTGGGCTTCGCCACGGGCGGCATCGAGACCAGCGTGCTGCTGGGCTGAGGCAGCGCGGCTAGGGCGACTTGGCCGCTGCCGTTTCCGCAGCCGCCGGCTGCTGCCCGTCCCAGCCGTGGACGGGATTCGGCCGGGCGAAGAAAAGGGCCACAGCGGCGCCCAGCACGATCACGGCCGCAGGCAGCATGATCGACTGGCCCATCGCCGTCGAGAATCCCTCATGGAGCGCCTCCGGAAGCTGGCCGCCGAAGCTCATGGCCTCGCCGCCCGGCCCGGCCTCCCCTGGCGCGCCGGCGGCCGGAAGCTCGGCCGCGAGCCGGGCCTGCATCAGGACAGCAATGGCCGCACTGCCGAGGACGGCACCGATCTGCCTGGCGGTGTTGTACACGCCGGCCCCGGCACCGGCCTGCCGCGGCGGCAGGTTGCGGGTGGCCGTGGAACTCAGCGGAGCCCAGATGCCCGCGTTCGCGAAGCCAAGCAGGGCACTCGGCAGCAGGAACAGCCACACGGGGGTCTCCGGATGCATGAGGGCAGAGTTCCAGAACAGCGCCACGGCCATGAGCAGCAGCCCGGCGGAGGTGAGGTACTTCGGGTTCACCCGGTCAATGATCCTGCCGACCACCGGGGCCAGGCCGCCGGAAATCAGCGCCATCGGCACCATCATCAGCGCCGACTGCGTGGGCGTCATGCCGCGCACCATCTGGTAGTAGAAGACCAGAGGCAGCCCGAAGGCCGTAACGGTGAACCCCACCGTGGTGATCCCGATGTTTGCGAGCGAGAAATTGCGGTCCTTGAAGAGGCGCAGCGGCAAGAGCGGTTCGCCTTTGTTCACGGCCTGCCAGCCGACGAAAAGCGCCAGCACAACGATTCCGCTGATGATCAGTCCCCAGACCGTCACAGGCCCGGCAATGGTGCCCCAGCTGTAGGTCTCGCCCTCCTGGAGGCCAAACACCAACAGGAAAAGCCCGACGGCGCTGAGCACCACGCCGGGAACGTCGAACCTGTGCGGGTGGGTGGTCAGGGACGGCACGAAACGCCAGGCGAGTATGAATCCCACGATCCCGATAGGGACATTGATGAAGAAGATCCACTCCCAGCCCAGCCCGTCCACCAGCACACCTCCGAGGATCGGACCCACCAGCGTGGCCATGCCTGCGGTGGCACCCCACAGCCCCATGGCGGCCCCACGCCGGTCCGGCGGAAAGATCCGGGTTATCACGGCCATGGTCTGTGGCGTCATGAGTGCAGCGCCGAGGCCTTGAAGGACACGGGCAGCGATCAGCATCTGGACACTGCCGGACAACCCGCACCACAGCGAGGCCACGGTGAAAACGACGAGTCCGGACAGGTAAAGGCGTTTGGGGCCGAAGCGGTCCCCCAGCCTGCCGGTGATGAGCAGCGGCACGGCATACGCCAGCAGGTAGGCGCTCGTGACCCAGATGACGGCGGTGATGTCCGTCCCCAGCCCCTCCATGATCCGCGGATTGGCCACGGAAACGATGGTGGTGTCGATCAGGATCATGAAGAATCCGATGACCAGAGACCAGAGGGCAGGCCACGGCCTGCTGACGTTTTCCAAGAAACTAAGCCAGCAGGTCCTGGATGTCCTTGCGGGCGAACATGTCCGCCGCTGCGCGCGCCGAGGGGGTTCCGGCGTCGGGATCGGCGCCGGCGTCGAGCAGTACCCGGGCCACGTCCGTGTAGCCCTTGAAGACCGCGCCCGCCAGGGGCGTCTGTCCGCGCCCGTTGGCCTGGTTCGCGTCGCCGCCGTGGTACAGGATCAGCTGTACAGTCTCGGCATGCCCGTGATAGGCCGCGAGCATGAGCAGCGAGTCCCCGGCGGCGTTGGTGAGCGTGGCCGGGGCACCGGCGTTGAGGTAGCTCCGGAGCATCTCGGTTTCGCCCGTGCGTGCGGCGTCAAAGAGCCGGTGCGCCAGTTCGAGCGTCTCCTCGTCCATTCCGGCGGCGGCGCCGCCCGGGGCGTTAGGGTCGGTCTGGTCTGTCATTTGTGGGTCCCCCTCAGGAATCCGGTCTGCCGGCCAATCACCTGCCCGGCGTCGGGAGCCACGATTACTTCCTGCGCGGCTGTGTACGGCTCTTCGCCGTCCATGACAGTCAGTATTTCATCCGGTCCGACAGAACGCTTTATGACCGCCAATGCAATGGGACCCATCTCGTAGTGCTGGGCCACTGACGTGACGTTGCCCACCTTGCGCTCCCCCACGAGCACGGGGCTCCCGGCCTCCGGCATGGTGTGCTGGGAGCCGTCGAGCTGCAGGAACACGAGCCTGCGCGGCGGGTGGCCCAGATTGTGTACACGGGCAATGGTTTCCTGGCCCTTGTAGCAGCCTTTGGCCAGGTGGACGGCGGTCCGGAGCAGGTCCAGCTCGTGCGGGATGGTCTTGTCGTCCGTTTCGGCCCCGAGCCGGGGCCGCCAGGCTGCGATGCGCAGGGCTTCGGATGCCGAGATTCCGGCCAGCGGCCGGTCGGCCAGCGTTGCCTCCAGCTCCGCGGCGGGGACCAGGTATTCGAACCACGGACGCTCTGCGCCGGGATGGGCGTCCTCGTCCACTACCGAATAGGCGTACCCGCCGGCGCCGACGTGCGGCCACGGGTCCTGCCAGACCTTCAGGGCGGACCATTCCGGCACGGCGCGGGTGGATCCCAGCACGGCCCAGTCGTCCGAGACGTCCGCGATTTCCACGCGCAGCATGAACTTCATCTTGTTCAGCCACTCCGCGAGCGGGGCAGCCTCGGCGGCTTCCACAATGAGCCAGGTGGTCCCGCCGTCGTCCACTACCCGGGCGTCGAATTCGATACGGCCCTGCACACTCAGCAGCAGCAGCTCGCTGGACTCACCGGGCTGCAGGTCGGTGACCTGCTGGGAGGACAGCGTATTGAGCCAGCTCAGGCGGTCCGGCCCGCTGACAGTCACCACGCCGCGGTGGAAAAGGTCGACGACGGCGGTCCCGGCAGCGAGGGCGCGCTGCTCGCGCAGCGGCTCACCGTAGTGGGATGCGACGCCGGAATCGGCGCCGCCCGCTTCAACGGCTCCAGGGCGCGACAACAGAGGGCTCTTGATAGTCATATGAAGGGAACGTCCTTGGCTTGGCGGGTATTCCGGAGCAGCGAATCGATGCACCGGCTCGGTCAGGTCCGGCCGTCTCGGCCCGCTCAGCGGTATTCCGGGTTTTCGAAACCGAACTTCGATCCGGCCTTCCATTCTTCCGGAAGGTTGCCATATGCAGGAATCCCGCCGGCGTCCTTGAGCGTCCGGGCCAGATGCAGGAGATTCCACGTCATGAATGTGGTGTTTCTGTTGGTAAAGTCACTCTCCGGGCCGCCGGACCCCTCATCAAGGTAGCTGGGCCCGGGACCGACCGGGCCGATCCAGCCGGCATCAGCCTGCGGCGGAATCGTGAACCCGATGTGCTGCAGGCTGTAGAGAACATTCATGGAGCAGTGCTTGATGCCGTCCTCGTTCCCGGTGATCAGGCAGCCGCCCACTTTCGGATAGAACGCCCACTGCCCCTTGTCATTGAGCTGCCCGGAGTGTGCGTAGAGACGCTCGATGAGCTTCTTGGTCTGGGATGAGTTGTCACCAAGCCAGATGGGCCCGGCGACCACCACGATGTCGGCCTCCTGCACCGCCGGGTACAGCTCGGGCCATTCGTCGGTCTCCCAGCCGTACTCCCGCATGTCGGGGTAAACGCCGCTGGCGATGTCATGGTCCACGGTCCGGATCAGGCGGGTGGCCACACCCTGCTTTTCCATAATGCGGCGGCTGAGGCTGATCAGCCCCTCCGTGTTGCTCTTTTGCGGGGAGCGTTTGAGGGTGCCGTTGAAGAACAGCGCCTTGAGGTCACCGTAGTCCGCCGGGGCTCGGGCTTCATCCATGACGTGCTCCCTGGGTTGCATCGGGCAGAGGGTCAGAGACCTCCGACCAACGTAACTGACGGAAGGCGCTCCGAACAGCGGCGGCCAGCCTGCCCGAGGATCAGGAGACGCGTTTCAGGAACGCCGAGGCGTGTGCTTCCAGGCCGTTGCCCGGCTCCGACGATTTGGCCGGGGAGGCGCCGCCCGTGGCAACATCCCACCGCCACAGCAGGTTTCCGTCCACCAAACCGAAGATCCGGGTGGCCGCGCTGTAGTCCTTCGAGTGGCTCCCCCGCATCACCATGTCGGTGCTCAGCTGGATCTGCGGCCCCTTGATCTGGCCGTAGTACAGCTCGGAAATCCCGCCCGGATGCGAGATGGAGACAGAGATGTCGAATCCGCCGTCCTTGTTCCGCAGCGCCTCCACCTCGTCGGCGCTCTTCAGCGCCGGCACGATATCCGCGGGAATAAGGCCGGGACCGCCGTCGGCATCCAGCTGTTTGCGCTCCAGCGCCCAAAATCCCGTCTCGACCGTAAGGGGCCGGAGTTTGGTGCCGTCCTCGTCGGTCAGCCAGCTTTCTGCACGGTACTGCAGGTACGGCAACCCGTTATGGGTGAACGAAACGTGCTGAAGAAAATGCTCAGACCCTTCGTCGCCTGATCCGAGCCGGCCGCGGCCCTCCCACTCACCAATGAGCCAGGACAACGGGACCAGTTCGGGAGTCAGGTCTGTGGGTATCTCGATAGGCACAGCTGTTACCTCTTGAAGCAGCTAACAGGGAAGTGGTTCTACTTCTGTCCCTTGAACAGGCGGTAGACCACAAAGCCGGCAAACCAGGCCATGGCAAGGCTCGCGATGCCGAGCAGGACAAGGAAGAAAATTTCATATGCAAGTACGGACATGGTGCCATCCTAACGCGTTAGTAGATGAGTAGTTTGTCTATGAAGTAGGCAAGTGATCCAACCGCCGAAACGGGCGCCAGTCCCATCCCCAGGGCAGCCGGAAAGTTCAGGGGGACACTCCGCAACGTCACGAGCCGCCGGAAACTGACCAGCACCGCCCCCACCACCACACCGAAAACTGCGGCAGGCAGCACGGCGACGTCGGAGAGAACGAGCCCGGCCAGCGGCCCGGCAAGTCCTGCCAGAACGATCCCCAGCGGAGCGACGATGCTGTCAGGCCAGCGGATCAGGCCCGCCAGCAGGGCAACCGCAGCGCTCACGCCGGCCACGAGCATCATTTCCTTGACCCCGTTGAACCTGGCTCCGGCGATCCACCCTGCGCCCAGGCAGGACAGGAGAACGCCCACACAGCAGCCCAGCGTTGATTCCAGCCGTTGCGCCTGGCCCGTTCCGCGCACGATTTGGACGAGGAATACGGACATGACCCCCAAGGCGATGAATCCGGGCGTCCAGTCAAGGTAGCCGGGCGCGGGAACGGTGGCCGCCGCCACGGCCGAACCGGCGCCCGAGAGGCCGATCACCGCCGCGAGTGTCTTCTTGGCCGGTATGCCGAGGTAATGCGGCCAGCCCAGGCCAACGGCCAGGGCAACGACTACGGCCACAGCAAGCAGAACATCCGGCGTCCGGTAAATACTGCCGATGATGACGGAAAGTCCGGCGAGGCCGATGACCCCGATGCTCCAGGACCCCACGGCGGCCCCGGAAGGCGCGGCGGCGCTCATCTCAGGCGCGGCCATCGCGTCCTCCTCTTGACTCTGCACTCAACTTCGCTGCGTCCTCATCTGCCTGTGCCTTGACGGGCTGGCCGTCGGCGGGCGGTGCCGTCGGCGGGTTGGGCCGTTGACGGGCTGGGCTGGAGCCCTGACGGTTCAATCCTGCCCTATGTGACTGCCATATGTCGCAAATGAGGCGAGTTGCCTGCGCGAATCAGTGTCTGCCAGAGCGCCGTTGGGTATACTCAAAGCTCAGCTACGCTTCCCGCAGGGAAACGGAGACACTGGCCCGCCAGCGTGTCCGAGCCTCCTGCGGCCAGCACAGTACCGACCGGTGAAAGCCCGGTTCAGTCGCCCAATGATGCGCGGACGGCCCCTTGGAGGAACAATGTCGCACATCCTGTTACTGACCAACAGCACCGGATCCTCGGTGGACATCCTGCCTGCCTTGGAGCTCCTGAACCACCGGGTTCACATCCTCCCGGCCGAGCCCACTGCACTGCTGGAAACGGACCCCTGCGACATCGTCCTCCTGGACGCGCGCAAAGACCTTGTCGGGGCCCGGTCCCTCACCCAGCTCCTGAAAGCAACAGGCCTCAGCGCACCGCTGGTGCTGATCCTCACCGAAGGCGGCATGGCCGCCGTGTCTTCCGCTTGGGCGGTCGATGACATCGTCCTGGATTCCGCCGGCCCCGCCGAAGTGGAAGCCAGGATCCGCCTCTCCGTGGCACGGGCCGTGCCCCAAGAGGAGGACACCCCCTCCGAGATCCGGGCTGCCGGCGTCGTTATCGACGAGGCGAGCTACACGGCGCGGGTCAACGGCGCGGCGCTAAACCTGACGTTCAAGGAATTCGAGCTCCTGAAGTACCTCGCGCAGCACCCCGGCCGCGTATTCACGCGCCAGCAGCTGCTGACCGAGGTGTGGGGCTACGACTACTACGGCGGCACGCGTACCGTCGATGTGCACGTACGCCGGCTGCGCGCCAAGCTGGGCGCGGACCACGAGAACCTGATCAGCACTGTCCGCAACGTAGGGTACCGGCTCACGCTGGTGCGCCAACAGGAGGACGAGGAACTCGCCGAGGCCTGACCGGCCGGCCGCAAGACCCTGTGCAAGGCAAACTGAGTGCAAGGCAAACTGAGTGCAACGCAAACTCTAAGCAACGCAAAAGGCCCGGGCTCTTTCGAGTCCGGGCCTTTAGCGTTGCTTCAGTGGAGGACATACGGGTCGAACGTATCGAGGCCACCCCAGTGGTGGATCCCCCTCACATTCAGCTTCAGAAGCCGAACGAGATATCGACTATACCGGGCCCTCCCGGCCGCTCCAAATCGGGCATCTCTGCGGCCACTGCGTATAGCCTTGACACCATGAGCCCTGCGCACCCGGAGAATTGGCCCGTCACCGTCGTCAAGGGCGGTGTTGACGAACAGCTGCTGCGGGACATCAGGAGCCTGCTGGAAGCGGCCGAGGAGTCGGACGGCAACCCTTCCATCTCGGAACAGACCTTGGTGACGCTGCGCGCCGCGGACACCGGCCCCCACTCGCTGCTGACCCTGGCCCTCTACGCACCGGACGAGGATTCCGATCCCGCCACCGCCCAGGATCTGGCGGGCTTCGCCGTCGTCGTTGAGGAGGAGAACGCCACGGGCGTCCTTGAGATCGCCGTGCACCCGAGCTACCGGAACCAGGGTGTGGCGGACAGGCTCGTGGGCTCCCTGAAGTCCGTCCGAGGATTCGACGGGCTGAAAGCCTGGTCCCACGGCAACCACGAGGCCGCCGCGGAACTCGCGGCCCGCTACGGATACGGCCCCGTCCGGGAACTGTGGAAGATGCGGCTGGCGACAGCGGCGGCTGAACTGCCCGACGTCGGCCTTCCGGACGGCGTCGCGCTCCGCGCCTTTGAACCGGGCAAGGACGAGGACGCCTGGCTGGCGGCGAACCGCGAGGCGTTCGCCCACCACCCGGAACAGGGGTCCATGACCAGAGCAGACCTTGAGGCGCGGATGGCGGAGCCGTGGTTCGATCCCGCAGGCTTCCTCCTGGCCGAGGACAGGGACGGCCGGCTGCTCGGCTTCCACTGGACCAAGATCCACCCGCAGCACGGCGACCATCCCGCGATCGGCGAGGTCTACGTCGTCGGGGTGACGCCCGCAGCCCAGGGCATGGGCTTGGGCAAGGCGCTGACGGTCGCCGGCATCCGGTACCTGCAGCAGCAGGGCCTTCACGCCGTCATGCTTTACACGGATGCGGACAACGCCCCGGCTGTGTCGCTGTACCGCCGGCTGGGCTTCACGCGGTGGGACGTCGACGTCATGTACGGGCGGCTGGACGGGCGTTAGCCAGGCCGTTCGACGCTTAGCGCGGTCCCGGCTAAATCTGCGGGTCCCGCCGGGGCGGATGATTGTAAGGTTGAAGCTAAATCCCCCAGTATCAAGGAGAGAGCATGCAACCGGAATCCGCCGGATCAGCAACGACCGAAATCAAGGCGGCCCCCGTGCGTGCCCGTTTCGGCTCCTCCGAGGTGCCCGCGTCCCGTGCCACGCAGGACCGGATCGACATCCCTGAATTCGCGGCAATCCTTGAGCCGGAAGGCGAAATCAGCCCTGACCGGTTCCTGGACCGGGAACTGAGCTGGCTTGCCTTCAACGCCCGGGTCCTTGAACTGGCCGAGGATCCCAACCTCTACCTGCTCGAGCGGGTCAGCTTCCTGTCGATCTTCGCCTCCAACCTCGACGAGTTCTTCATGGTCCGGGTAGCCGGCCTGAAGCGGCGGATTGCCACCGGCCTCGCGGTGCCCTCCCCCGCCGGCCTCAGCCCCGTCCAGGTCCTCGAGCAGATCGGCGAGGCGGCGCACAAGCTGCAGGAACGCCACGCCAAGGTCTACGCCGAGCAGATCCGGCCCGCCCTCGCCTACGAGCACATCCACCTCATGCACTGGGACGAGCTCGACGACGATGCCAAGCGCCGCCTCAGCGTCATGTTCGCGGAAAAGGTCTTCCCCATCCTCACCCCGCTCGCAGTGGACCCGGCCCACCCCTTCCCCTACATTTCGGGGCTGTCCCTGAATCTGGCCGTGGTGGTCCGGAACCCCGTGAGCGACAAGGAGCTGTTCGCACGTGTCAAGGTGCCGGACCAGCTGCCGCGCCTGATCTCCATCGACGGCCCGCGGGCCGGGTCCGTGCCTGGGCGCGTTGCCCGGTTCATCGCCCTTGAGGAAGTCATCGCCGTCCACTTGGACCAGCTCTTCGCCGGCATGGAAGTCCTGGAGCACCACACGTTCCGCGTCACACGCAACGAGGACGTGGAGGTGGAGGAAGACGACGCCGAGAACCTCCTGCAGGCCCTTGAGAAGGAACTCCTGCGCCGCCGGTTCGGCCCTCCCGTCCGCCTCGAAGTCACCCACGACATCAACCCCAACATCCGGGCCCTGCTGATCCGGGAACTGGGAGTGGAGGAATCCGAGGTCTACTCGGTACCTGCGCCGCTGGACCTCCGCGGGCTCTCCGTCATTGCGGGGATTGACCGGGCAGACCTGCACTACCCGAAGCACGTGCCGCACACCTCCCGGTACCTGAACGAATCCGAAACGTCCAAGGCGGCGAACGTCTTCGCAGCCATGCGCCGCCGCGACATCCTGCTGCAGCACCCCTATGACTCCTTCTCCACCTCTGTGCAGGCGTTCCTGGAGCAGGCGGCCGCCGACCCCAAGGTCCAGGCCATCAAGCAAACCCTGTACCGTACCTCCGGCGACTCGCCCATTGTGGATGCCCTGATCGATGCGGCGGAGGCAGGCAAGCAGGTCCTGGCGCTTGTGGAGATCAAGGCCCGCTTTGATGAACAGGCCAACATCTCCTGGGCGCGCAAGCTTGAACAGGCCGGCGTGCATGTCGTGTACGGCATCGTGGGCCTGAAGACGCACTGCAAGCTGTCATTGGTGGTGCGCCAGGAAGTTGACGGGCTGCGCCGCTACTGCCACATCGGAACGGGCAACTACCACCCCCGCACGGCGCGCTACTACGAGGACCTCGGCCTTCTGACCGCCAACGAGCAGGTGGGCGAAGACCTGTCCAAGCTCTTCAACCAGCTCTCCGGCTACGCCCCGAAGTCCACCTTCAAACGGCTCCTGGTGGCACCGCGCTCGGTGCGCTCCGGGCTGATCGATAGGATCGAGGCCGAGATCCGCAACGCCCGCGCCGGAATTGCCGCCCGCGTGCAGATCAAGGTCAACTCCATGGTGGACGAAGCCATCATCGACTCCCTCTACAGGGCATCCCAGGCCGGCGTGAAGGTGGATGTCATTGTGCGCGGCATCTGCTCGCTCCGGCCGGGCATCCCCGGGCTGAGCGAGAACATCACGGTGCGCTCCGTGCTGGGCCGTTTCCTTGAGCATTCCCGCGTCTTCGCCTTCGCCAACGCGGGCAATCCCGTGGTCTACATCGGATCGGCCGACATGATGCACCGCAACCTGGACCGCCGGGTTGAGGCGCTGGTGCAGCTCTCCGGCGGCGAGGACACCACCTATGTCCTGGACATGCTGCGCCGCTACATGGACCCCGAAACCGCGAGCTGGCACCTGGACAGCAATGGGGACTGGACCCGGCACCACCTTGACGAGGACGGCAGGGAACTCGACGACGTCCAGTCCTGGCTCCTGGCCTCCCGTTCCCGCCAGCGCGCAACAGCGCGGCGGTAGGACCAGAGTTTGAAGAGCGATTCACCGGTACCAGACCAGACCGACCACCCCGGCGAGCCCGTTGCCGTTACCGCGGCCGGCGCCATACCTTGGCGCGTCAAGAACGATCAGCTCGAAGTCCTGCTGATCCACCGGCCCCGGTATGACGACTGGTCGTGGCCGAAGGGCAAGCTCGACGCCGGCGAGACAGTCCCTGAGTGCGCCGTCCGGGAAGTGATGGAAGAGATCGGGCTGCAGGCCCCCCTGGGCATCCCGCTCCCGCCGATCCACTACCACGTGCCTGCGGGACTGAAGGTGGTCCATTACTGGGCGGTGGAAGTCGTCAACGGTGCTCCCCTGCGCCCCGACGGCAGGGAAGTGGACAGCGTCATGTGGTGCACTCCCGAGAGGGCGGCCACCATGCTGTCCAATCCATCGGACGTTGCTCCGCTTAAGTTCCTGGCGGAGGCGCAGGCACAGAGGGAGCTGCACACGTGGCCGCTGGTCATCGTGCGCCACGCAAAGGCCAAGCCGAGGTCCTCCTGGACCAAAGCCGAAGGCGAACGTCCCCTCGCGGCCACAGGTATCCGGCAGGCCCAGGCTGTCAGCAGGCTTCTCCGGGTCTGGAAACCGATGCGCGTGGTCACCAGTCCGTGGCGGCGCTGCGTCTCCACCATCGCGCCCTATGCCAAGGCCTCGGACGCCAAGGTGAAACTCGTGGACGCCCTGACCGAGCACCGGCACGCGCGGAACCCGAAGAAGACGGCGGCCGCTGTTGATGCGCTGTTCGACAAGCAGCGGGCCGTGGTGCTGTGCACGCACCGCCCGGCCCTGCCCACCGTCCTGAAGCAGCTCAGTAACTCCATGAGCCCCAGGCTCCAGGGCGTGCTTCCCGTGGCCGATCCCTATCTGGCACCCGGGGAGATGATCATCTGCCACGTCGCCCACAGCAGCAAGAGCAGGATCGTCGCAGTGGAACAGTTCAAGCCATTCGACGACTGAGCCGCCAGCCCTCCCGGGCGGCGGGCCGGCCTCCACTAGACTGGACGCGTGAGCATCCCAACTCCCTATGAAGACCTCCTGCGTGATGTCATGGCCCATGGCACGCACAAATCCGACCGCACCGGAACGGGCACCAGCAGCGTGTTCGGGCGCCAGATGCGCTTTGACCTCGGCAAGAGCTTCCCGCTCATCACCACCAAACGTGTGCATTTCAAGTCGGTGGCCGTCGAGCTGCTGTGGTTTCTGCGCGGCGAAACCAACGTCAAGTGGATGCAGGACCAGGGTGTCACCATCTGGAACGAGTGGGCAGACGCCGACGGCGAACTCGGCCCGGTCTACGGCGTTCAGTGGCGCAGCTGGCCCACACCCGATGGCGGGCACATCGACCAGATCGCCGAGCTGGTCGCGAACCTGAAGGACAACCCCGACTCCCGCCGGCACATCGTGTCGGCCTGGAACGTGGCCGAGCTCAAGGACATGGCGCTCCCGCCGTGCCACGCGTTCTTCCAGTTCTACGTGGCAGACGGCAAGCTGTCATGCCAGCTGTACCAGCGTTCTGCGGACATGTTTCTGGGGGTGCCGTTCAACATCGCCTCCTACGCCCTGTTGACGTGCATGCTTGCCCAGCAAACCGGCCTGGAACCGGGTGAGTTCGTCTGGACCGGCGGCGATGTCCACATTTACGACAATCACATGGACCAGGTCCTGAAGCAGCTGGACCGTGAGCCGTATGAGTATCCGCAGCTGAAGATCACCCGCAAGCCGGCCTCGATTTTCGATTACACGCTGGATGACTTCGAAGTCGTCGGCTACCGGCACCATCCCACGATTAAGGCACCGATCGCCGTATGAGCACCGAGGAGACCATGGATCCGCAGGCCTTCAGCGACGGGATCGCTGCGAACATGACCGGGATCGGGCTGGTCTGGGCGCAAACCACGTCCGGAGTCATCGGCAGGGACGGCGACATGCCCTGGCACCTCCCGGAAGACCTGAAGCACTTCAACAAGGTAACGAGCGGTCATCCGGTCATCATGGGCCGCAAGACGTGGCTGTCCTTCCCGGACCAATACCGCCCGCTTCCCAACCGGACCAACATTGTCATCACCCGGCAGGAAAACTGGGGCGGGACGCCCGAGGCGGAGGGCGCCGTCGTCGTCAAATCCCTTGACGACGCGCTCCTGGAGTCGCAGTTCGCACCCGGCTGTGAGGCGATCTGGATCCTTGGCGGCGGCGAAATTTTCAGGCAGTCCGTGGACCTCGCCAACATTGCCGTGGTCACCACGATCGACCTCGAGGCCGACGGCGACACGCACGCGCCGCAGCTGGGCCCAGCCTGGGAGGCTGAGGACTCAGTACCCCGTGAAGGCTGGCTGACGGCAGCCAACGGCACCCGTTACCGGTTCACCAAATGGAACCGCGGAGAAGGTTAGACACCAAATGCTTAAGAAACCCGAAACACTCTTCGTGCTCGGCTACATGCTGCTGCCGCTGCTGGCCCTGTTGTCAGCCATAGTTGGCCTGACCATGATCCTCGGCGGAAACAAGATCGCCGGCATCATCGTGCTGGTCGTGGTCACCCAGGCGTTCGCCTTTGGGGCCTTCTTCGCCCTGCGCGCCCGCAAGAATGCAGTGCTGGAAGAGACCGACCGGCAGTAGGGACCACGCGATGGGGAGGGCTGCCCATCGCGACGGCGCAGCGCTGCAACTACAGTGTTGCAGGACTCAGCAGCCGTTCAGACAGAGAACGTTCAAACTTCGGGGGATGATGCCACAGTGGCAGGCAATTTGTGGGGCGCGGATGTGGCGCAGCTCCGCACACTCGCACAGCAGTTTGGAAAAGTATCCGACAACCTGCTGCAAACGTCATCACTTCTGACCAACCAGATCAACAGCACCCCGTCGTGGAAGGGCAACGATGCCAGCCAGTTCCGCTCGGCCTGGAATGCCGACCACAGGGCACTCATCCAGCAGACCGCACGCGCCCTCAAGAGCGAGTCAAGAAGGCTGCTGGACAACGCCAACGAGCAGGAGAAGGCCAGCGATGCTGCCCCCGGGTCCGGCGGCGGACCCGGCACTCTCAGCGGTCCCGGCGGCACCCTGCCGGGTGTGGTGGGCGGGGTGCTGCTCGGCGGGCTCGGCGGACTCCGTTCCTTCCTGACGTTCCAGAAGTACATCAAAGCTCCGCTCACACTGGCCAAGCACGCAGGGCAGTACGGATGGGTGCTGAAGAACCACCGGGCGGAGCTGGCCCAGGCGTTGCTGACGAAGGGCCGGCACCGGCTCGGCGGCCCGGTTTTTGACAGCCGCCACCTGCTGCAGACCACCAAAGGGACCGCCGCGCTCGAAGGCCTTCTGAGCAACTCTTCGAAGGCCAACCGGACTCTGGGCTTCATTGACAAGGCGTCGGATCTTGCCTCGCTGAAGAACCTGCATAATTACCCGGGACTTGCCAGGCTCGCCCCGTTGCTGGAAGAAAAGCCCCTGATTGGTGCGGGAGGCAAGCTTGAGTGGCTAGGCAAGTCGGGCCTCGGCCGGACGCTCGGCTGGGCCGGCGTCGGCTTCAGCGCCTACGACAGCTACCAAAGCTTCTCCAAGGGCGACCTGACGGGCGGCGCCGCCAACCTGGGAAAGACAATGTTGGGCGTCGGCTGCTTCCTGCCGCCTCCGGCCGGGACGGTCTGCCAGGTCGCCAGCGTCGGCATTGCTGTTTACGAGAACTGGGACACCATCAGCAGCGTGGGCAAGAACGTCGGCGAGGGGATCGCTGACGCGGTGAAGGACCCGGGTAAGTTCGTCAGTGATACGAAAGATACCCTCGTGGATGCGGGTAAGTCCGTGGGCAAGTTCCTCGGGTTCGGCGATTAGGAGAGAAGAATGACTGTTCAGGACCAGACCCAGCAGGAGCCGCGCCTCGGCATCGACGTCATCGGCTTCGGTGTGGGCGAGTTTGCGTATCTTCTGAACGTCTTCGAAGGTCCCGCACGGGACCGATCCGTCGCTGTCTTCCGTGCCGAGGAGATGGTGGATGACGTCAGCCTGTCCACAGCCGGCGCGTCGTCGCTCCTGGCGCGGGACCTGGCCACCGTTGACCACGACGGCAATCTGGGGGTTAAGGGTGTGGCCGCTGCCGTGGCCACGGCGCTGGGGCAGGCCACCCGCTGGACTGAGATTTCCCTCCTGACCGCCGAAACCATGGATAATGTCGCCTTTATTGAGGCGCCCGACGTAGCCATCATGCTGCAGCCCCGGCTGCTGGGAACCTGGTTTGTGTTCGCGAAGGACCCCGCCCTGTCCTCGGCAGAAGCCACCCTGCGCATCGTTCAACAGCATGTTGCCGAGAATCCCGGAGGCTCTGCGTACTTCGTCTTCAAGACATTGGACTCCGAGCAGCACCTTCTGGTCCGGCGTGAAGACGAAACCTGGACCACAGGCGTCCCGGACTTCGATAAGGACGACGTCGCTGAGACCGCGGGCCTGGACGATGCCGCGCTGTTGACTGCGATCGAGGATGCCCGTGGCGCGGCGTAGCCAGGGCGTCCCGCAGGATCCCGGCTACGTGCCGTCCGACCGTTCAGATGACCAGCTGATCCATCGCAGGGCGGAGAACGGCGAGCTGGTGGGCTACACTCCTGCCGAATACGGTGTGCGCAAGGACGACGGCGGCGGCCTGATCAAGCCCGTCAACAGCTCCGGCGGTATCCTTTTTCTCGCACTCCTCCTAACCGTAGGCATGGGCGTCCTGGTCTACTTCGTGGTCCAGGTCGCGATCCAGGGTACATGGCACATGCTTGGCGAAGTGTGGTGGGTCTTTCCCGCATGCATCTATCCCTTCACTTTTGCGTGGATGAGCTATCTCAAGGAGCGCCGGGCCGAGCGGCTGCGCAAAGCCCGGAATCTTTCGCGGCCCATCGAGTGACGTAACCGACTGCGCCCCGGCGCTGCAAAGTCTAAACTGGCCAAATGACTACAGCAGCTACTCCGTCCGTTGGACTGGTCGGTTGGCGTGGCATGGTCGGCTCTGTCCTGATGCAGCGCATGCAGGATGAGGGCGACTTCGCCAACATCAACCCGGTATTTTTCTCCACCTCAAACGCAGGCGGCGCCGCCCCGACTCTTGCCGGCGCGGCCGCAGGTGCGGCCGGCAAGCTCGAGGACGCGTTCGACGTCGACACGTTGGCGAAGCTGCCGATTATCGTCACCGCCCAGGGCGGCGACTACACCAAACAGGTCCACGGCGAACTGCGCAGCCGCGGCTGGGATGGCCTCTGGATCGACGCCGCCTCCACCCTGCGGATGAACGATGACTCCATCATCGTGCTGGACCCGATCAACCGCGACGTCATCGACAAGGGCCTGGCCAACGGCACCAAGGACTTCATCGGCGGCAACTGCACCGTCTCCTGCATGCTCATGGGCCTCGGCGGGCTCTTCAAGAACGGCCTCGTCGAGTGGGGCACCTCCATGACCTACCAGGCCGCCTCCGGCGGCGGTGCACGGCACATGCGTGAGCTCCTCAGCCAGTTCGGCACGCTCAACGCCGAGGTCAGCACCGAACTGGACGACCCGGCGTCGGCCATTCTGGACATCGACCGCAAGGTCCTGGCCCACCAGCGCACCGACATCGACGCCAGCCAGTTCGGCGTGCCGCTCGCCGGTTCCCTGATCCCCTGGATCGACGCGGACCTCGGCAACGGCCAGTCCAAGGAAGAGTGGAAGGCAGGGGTGGAGACCAACAAGATCCTCGGCACCTCCGCCGACAACCGGGTTGTCGTGGACGGCCTGTGCGTCCGGATCGGTGCCATGCGCTCCCACTCCCAGGCGCTTACCCTCAAGCTGCGCGAGGACCTGTCCGTCACCGAAATCGAAGACATCCTCGCCAAGGACAACGAGTGGGTCAAGGTGGTGCCCAACACCAAGGAAGCCTCGATGGCAGACCTCACTCCGGTTGCGGCCTCAGGCACCCTGGACATTCCGGTGGGACGTATCCGCAAGCTCGAGATGGGCCCGGAGTACATCAGCGCCTTCACCGTCGGCGACCAGCTCCTGTGGGGAGCAGCCGAACCGCTCCGCCGCATGCTGAACATCGCCACCGGGACGCTTTAGCCCGCCCTGCGCCGCATAACCGGCCTTGCCCCCCGGTCAAGCGGGGCAGGGTCGATCAGGCCGCGAGAAACCTTTCGTACCGCTCAACGGCCCTGGTGAACGCTGCCAGGGCCGAGGGGCCGAAGGGCACGGTATCGTCGAAGGGCTCGGGAACGAACCGTGCAGCGCGCCCTGTCCCCTGCCGCCCCCATGTCCCGACCACTTCGCCGCCCGCGACGATCGCCTTCTTGAACACCCCGTTGCCGCCCGGGACGATCTTCTGGGCGTGCTCCGGCGGCAGCACCAGGCTGCGGTCCGTGTACCCGAGCACGAACTCGTCGAACCCTGGCAGCGCCAGCACCGTGCGCTGCCCGGGCACACCGTCGTCCAGCAGCGCGGCTGTCCCGGGTGAGAGCCAGTAGCCCGTTCCGTCAAACTCCAGTTCCACGAGTTCCCCGCGCACCCTGGCCAGGGCTGCCCGCGCCCCCGTCAGGGTGGTGTTGGACCACCAGGCGAAGTCCCGCACCGTCGCCGGTCCATGGCTTCGCAGGTACCGCAGCAGCAGTTCGGCGAGACCCTCCTCGCGTCCGAGGTCCCGGGAGGTGGGGATCCAGTCGTCGAATGCCACGAACTTCTGTTGGTTGCCCTCCAGCGGCCCCGGCACCAGCGACGCGCTTTGACACAGCAACCCCAGCAGGTGGACGCCGCGCTGCCCCGTGGTCGGTTGGCCGCCTGCTTCGAAGGCTGCGAGCAGCTCACTCCGGGTGGCCCCGGCCGGCCTGCCGGATTCACTGCCCGCCCCGGAAACCAGGTCCAGGGCGATCTTCCGGCAGACTTCGACGTCCCCGGCAGCGATCTCCAGCTGGCGGTGGCGGCTCGCCATGCCCTGGACCAGGCGCGGTGTGGTGATGTTGAGGATCCACCGCAGATCCTCCGGGGCGAGCAGGTGGAGGGTACCGCGCATAGGCCAGGACCGCACCACTGTTCCCGCATTCAGGGCGGCCCGAACGTCGCTGAGTCCGGCCCCGGGAACGCGCAGGCCAACTGCCCACAGCGCCGCCTGAAGATCCTGCGCCTGCAGCGCAGTCATTCCGCGGACGGCCTCGGGCACGCCGGCGAACCCCTTACCGAGCAACCCTTGCGATGCCAGCCGCAGCCGCCCGATGATCCTGGGAGTGACCCGTGTCCGCGCCGGCGATGCCATTCCCCCATCCTAAGACCGGAGAACTGCCGGCTGGCCGGGCCGCACCGGCACCGGCTGGCACAGAAGCAGTGCCTAGTGCAGGAGCAGTGCCTAGAGCTCGACGCCGATCAGCAGGGGCTCCGGGTGCAGCTCAATGCCGAAACGCCCGACGACGCCGTCCCGCACCTCGCGCGCGATTGCCACCATATCGGCGGCGCTGGCGGAGCCGCGGTTGGTGATGGCGAGGGTGTGTTTGGTGGACAGGGATGCCCGACCGCCGGACACGCTGCCGGCGTCCAGCCCGAAGCCCTTTCCGAACCCGGACTGGTCGATCAACCACGCAGCAGAAAGCTTGACGAGGCCGTCCGAGCCGCCCGGGTACCGGGGCGCATTTCCCGGCAGGCCGGCCGCGACGTCCTCGGGCACCATCGGATTGGTGAAGAACGATCCCGTGGAGTAGGTGTCGCGGTCGGCGGGGTCCAGGACCATGCCCTTGGACGCACGCAGCCGGAGCACCTCCCGGCGGACATCGTTGGAGTAGGCCCGCTGCCCCTGGTCAACACCGAGGATCCTGGCCAGCTCGGCGTAGCGGACGGGGGCGCTCATCCTCCCCAGCGGAAGCTGGAACTCAACGGTGAGGACAACGTAGCGGGGGGACCCGTTGACCGTGGTCTGTTTGAGGATCGAATCCCGGTAGCCGAACTTCAGCTCGGAGTTGGTGAAGGTCTTCACAGCGTTGCGTTCCCTGTCCCACGTGCGGACCGCGGCGATGGTCTGGGAAACCTCAGACCCGTACGCGCCCACGTTCTGCACCGGAGTGGCGCCGGTGGCACCGGGGATGCCGGCGAGCGCCTCGATCCCGGACCAGGCGTTCAGCACCGCGTGCTCCACGAGGGCATCCCAGTTGTGGCCGGCCTGGACCACCACGGACACGCCGCCGCAGGAGTCCTCCGCGCTGACGGTGAACCCCTCCGAGGCGATCTTCACGACGGTCCCGGGGAACCCGTCGTCGGAAATCAGCAGGTTGGAACCGCCGCCGATGATCAGCACCCGCTCCCCCGCAGCGTCCGCCGAACGCACCGCCTCGATGATCTCCGCTTCCGTGCGGGCCTCGATGTAGTTGGAGGCCGGGCCGCCGACGGCAGCGGTGGTCAGGTCGTAAAGCATGGTGGGAGTCACCTGTCCAGCTTAACTTGGATTGCCGGTGTGCCTGTTATCGGGCCCTCCGTGCGTGAGGCTACGGCAGCTTCCGTGCCACCGGAGAGAGCAGGAAGCTCACCACGAGGACAGCCATGACGGCGAGCAGGGAGTGGAGGATTCCGACGTGTTCGGCCAGGAGACCCAGCAGCGGCGGCCCGCACAGGAAGGCACCGTAGCCAATGGTCGAGACCACCGACACACGGGCAGCCGCTTTGGCGGGATCGTCGGCGGCGGCGGACATGCCCACCGGGAAGCCCAGCGAGGCACCGAGCCCCCAGATGGCCAGGGCAGCGAATGCGAGCCACGGCACCGGTGCGAACACGAACAGGGCCAGCCCCGCGACGGCGAGCGCGGAGCACCAGCGCATCACGGGCACCCTGCCGAACCGGTCGAGCAGGACTGTTCCGGCGAACCTTCCGATGGTCATGAAAGTGACGAAGATTCCGTAGCCTGCTGCTCCGGCTGCGTCCGACTGGTGGTGGCCGTCCGCGAGTGCGAGCGCCACCCAGTCCCCCGCCGCGCCTTCGGCCAGTGCCAGGCCGAGCACCATGACACCCAGCAGCAGCGTCCGTTTGTCCCGCCAGGCCTGCGCGATCTTGCGCTTGTTGTCCAGCGGGGCATCCGCGTCTTCGGTTCCCGGGCGGATGATGGGGATCGGTCCCGTGGACGGGTCCTCGAAGGTGTCCGGACGGTAGGGGGCCGAGCGTTCAACAGGCGTGATGTCCGCACGGAACCAGCGGGCCGCCGTCGTCACCGAACCCGCCACCGCCAGGCCCGCCGCCGCGAGGTGCCAGAACACGGGCACGTCCGCGCCCGCCGCCCAGGCCCCCAGCCCGGCACCGGCCACGGTTCCCAGGCTGAAGGCGCCGTGCAGCCGCGGCATGATGTGGCGTCCGACGGCGCGCTCCACGGCGGCGCCCTCAACGTTGGACGCAGTGTTCCAGCTCGCGGTCCCGAGGCCGATCACGACCAGCCCGGCAGCCACCGCCGGCGGACTGGCCAGCACTGATGTGCCGAATCCGGCCAGGACCAGCCCGGCGCCCACCATGATGCTGCCGATGCGGATGGTGCGCTTGGAACCGAGCCGCAGCACGATCAGCCCCGACGCGGAGACAGACAGGAACGACCCGGCCGACATGCACAGCAGCAGCAGCCCGATGGTCGCCGGTGTAAGGTCCAGTCCGTCGCGGATGGCGGGCAGCCGTGCGACCCATGAGGCGAAAGCGAGGCCGCTCGCTGCATAGGCCACCACCACGGCGTTGCGCCAGTGCGTGACCTCCGGTGCCTGGATGGCAGTGGAACTCAAGGCAGCTTGACGAGCGCCTGGGCCTTCACGAGGACTTTCTGTCCGTCAAAGACGACGGCGAGGTCCACGCGCGCGGTGCGCGCATCGGCGTCGAGCGCACCGATGGTGCCGCTGACGTCGAACACCGCCCCGGGATCGGGGGATCCGGTGGTGTCGGTGACCAGCACCGGCTTCGTGAAGCGGGTCTGGTAATCGACGACGGCGGCCGGGTCGCCTGCCCAGTCGGTCACCAGCTGCACGGCGGCACCCATGGTGAACATGCCGTGGGCGATGACGCCGGGGAGTTCCACACCGGTGGCGAACGCCTCGTTCCAGTGGATGGGGTTGAAGTCACCGGACGCGCCGGCGTACTTGACCAGGTCCTGGCGGGTGACGCCGATGCTCCGGCTGCCGATGTCCTGGCCGACGGTCAGATTTTCGAAAACGGCATTCATGGTTACTGTCCCTCTCCGCGGACCAGGATGGACGACTTGGTGGTGGAAACGGGCTCCCGGCCGTCGCCGTCGGTGAGGGCGAAGATCTCTGCCCGGGTGGTGATCATGGCGCCGCCGCCCATGGCGCGGACGCCGTCCACATGCAGCTCCGCCACCAGCCGGTCGCCGGCGAAGATGGGGCGGTGGTGGGTGAAGCGCTGGTCGGCGTGGACCACGCGTGAGAAGTCGATGCCGGCTTCCGGGTCCTCGATCAGCTGGGCGTCGGCCCGCTGCGCAATGATGATGGCGAACGTCGGCGGAGCCACGAGATCGCGGTGCCCCAGGCCCTGTGCGGCGTCGACGTCGAAATGGGCGGGGTGGGTGGCCTTGACGGCCCGGGCGAACTCGCGGATTTTCTCGCGGCCGACGTCGTACACCTCTGCGGCAGGGTAGCTCCGGCCCTGCAGATCCGGATTGATAGTCATGGCCTCAACCCTATCGGGGGTGGGCGTGGACCACCCAGTCGGGCCGGCTGCCGCTACCTTTTGTAGGACTTGCGGATCTGCTGGCCGCGGACCACGAGGGCGACGACGTGCAGGACCAGGCCCAGGCCGATCACGGGCAGCGAGGCGATCATCAGCCCCTGGTTGTGCATGCCGTTCCCGGCGAGGTTGAGGATGATGCCCGCAGCGATCAGGCCCATAGCGCTGAATACCAGGACTTTGTAGGATGCGGGGGCCGTGGCCCAGAATTCGTTCAGCACCATGCCAGTCTACAAGCCGCCCGAATACTGGAGTTCATGACGGAAGTCCCGGAGCGGCGGCCATTAGAACAGCGCTTCCTGCACTGCCGGAACGCCGGAACTGAACTCCCCCAGCTCCACGTGCCGGGCCTTCAGCTGCCCCAGGCTGACCACGAAGTCAAGATCCGAACCGTCGATGACAGCCAGGGCGTGGCTTCCGCACAGTGCCCCGAGGGTGAAGCCGTGGCTGCCGCCGTCCAGGCCGTGCGGATACGCATGCCGCACGGCGGCCCTGCAAATGCCGCGTCACCCTGTCCTCCAGGAGGCGCACCACGCGCCCGTCGTCGGCGTGCGCCACATAGCGGCCCACCACGGCACCCTGCTCGGCCAGCCGGTTCCATTTCCGGGGCTGCGACGCCGTGCCGATTTTGCTGGCGCCGTTGGCGAAAGTGGCCACGTACAGCCAGTGCGGCTGCATGAGGTAGCTGCGCAGCCCGGGCGGCACCCGGCTGCCCCGGTGGAAGTCGTGGATGAGCCGGAAGTCGTCCACCACAAAGCAGCGCTCACACTGGCTGCCCCGTGCCGCCGGGAACCGGTCCGGGCACGGCACATGTTCCCGCTCCGAAGCGGAGAAAACCCTGGTGTGCCCGAGGCAGTGCTTCCCACCATCCGCGACCCGGAAGCCGAGCCGCGTGCCGGCGTCGAGCTTTAACCCGCGAAATCCGCGCTTCGGCGAAAGCGGTTGCAGGCGCAGCACGGGACGTCCGCCGTCGGCCGCTGCAGATGCAGGAGGCGGGCCATCCCAAAAGACCCCGTGCACCAGATAGCTGGTATCGGTCACGGGGTCTCCTGGCAGTACTGGGGCCGGCTACAGCGCCGGCTGCACCCCAAAGGCTACCGCGAGCTTAATGATCTTCTCGGCACGGCCGAGTCGCGGCAGGTCGGAACCGTCGCGGATAACGCGGCCGTTGGCTTCAAAGTCGGCCATGAAGTCGGTGGCCCAGGCGACGTCGGACGGCGTGGGGCTGATGACCTCGTTGATGACGCTTGTCTGGTCAATGGCCAGGCAGAGCTTGCCGGTCATGCCCATCATCACCGTGACGCCGGTCTGTTCGCGCAGGATCGGGTGGTTGGTGCCGACGGTGGGGCCGTCGATGGGCCCGGGCAGGTTGCCGACGCGGCTGGCCACCACGAGCTTGGCGCGCGGGTATGCCATGGCTTCCTGGGTGTTGGCCATGCCGGTGTCGCGGCGGAAGTCGCCGGATCCGAAGGCGAGGCGGAACGCGCCCTGTGCCTTGGCGATGTTGTTGGCTTCCTCGATGCCGACGGCGCTCTCCACGAGGGGGATGACGGGCGTCTTGCCGTCCATGCGGTGGAAGCTCTCCGTGACCTGGTCGGCGGATTCCGTCTTGGCCAGCATGATGCCCAGCAGGCCGGGAGTGCCGCGGAGGCCAGCGAGGTCGTCGGCCCAGAAGGGGCTGAGGGCGTCGTTGATCCGGACCCAGGCCTGGCCGCCGCCTGTCAGCCAGTTCACCACGTTATCGCGGGCCGTGTTCTTCTGTGACGGGTCCACCGCGTCTTCGATGTCGAGAATGATGGAGTCCGCTCGGGACACCGCCGACTGGTCGAAAAGTTCGGTTTTCATTGCGTTGACCAGCAGCCACGAACGGGCGATTTCGGCAGGGATGTTGCGTTCGTGCCGGGTGATCTCGGCGGTGGAAGTAGACGTCATACATATACCGTATCGGGCCTGCACCTGCTAAGGCGAAGATGACCGGCCTTCCGCGGTGATCAATACGACCAAGAGCCCAATCCTAGGCTCCCTCAGGGACGTTCCGCCAGCCTTCCGTCACAGGGGATAATCCGCCGCAACCGGATGTCTCATGACCCTCCGTTGCGCCCTGTTTCCGCGGATTTCCAAGGGTGTCCATCCGTGAACCGGGCGCTTTTCCCGGCACCCGAAGTGCGCTTACATCGATCCATCGGCCGCCGCGGAGGCCGGCAGGAACGGCCCCCGGCCGCCCGCACCTGACCACCGGCAGCTGGAAGCGCCTGTTACACCTGAACGCCTGCAACGAAACCGAAGGAACCTCCATGAAACGACACCTGACCATCCTGAGTGCTGCGGCCGCCGTCGTCATCGCCCTGACAGTGACCGGCTGCGGCGGTCCCTCGGTGGCCGGCACAGGCGCACCGGGCGCCAACGAGGTCAAGGAACTCCGCTACCAGGGCTGGGCCAACACCGTGACACTCCCTGAACTGGCCGAAGACCTGGGGTATCTGGGCGACGTGAAGCTGAACTGGGTGGGCAACACCATCAGCGGCCCGCAGGACATCCAGTCGGCGGCGACCGGCCAGACGGACTTCGGCGGAGCGTTTGCCGGGGCCGTGGTGAAGCTCGTCGAGGCCGGGGCGCCGGTCAAGGCCGTGATCAATTACTACGGCGAGGACAGCAAGACCTTCAACGGCTTCTACGTCAAGGAGGACAGCCCCATCAAATCCGCCAGGGACTTCATCGGCAAGAAGATCGCGGTGAACACCCTGGGCGCCCATTCGGAGGCCGTGATCAACACCTACCTCCGCAAGAACGGGCTCAGCGCGGAGGAAATCAAGCAGGTCCAGCTCGTCGTGGTCCCGCCCAACGACACCGAGGAAGCCATCCGCCGCGGACAGGTGGACGCCGGCTCCCTCGGCAGCGTCCTCCAGGACAGGGCCATTGCCAACGGCGGGCTGCGCTCCGTTTTCAGCGACTTTGACCTGTTCGGCAGCTTCGCCGGCGGACCGTATGTGCTGCGGGAAGATTTCATCGCCCAGAACCCGAACACCACCCGGACGTTCACCACCGCCGTGGCGAAGGCAATCGAGTGGGAACGCACCACTCCCCGCAAGGAAGTGATTGCCCGCTTCACCAAAATCCTGAACGAGCGCGGCCGCAATGAGAACCCGGCCGCCCTGCAGTACTGGAAGAGCGTAGGCGTTCCCGCCAAGGGCGAGATCAAGGATGAGGACTTCACCCGCTGGAACGACTATCTGAAGTCCGCCGGCAACATCAAGGACGGTTTCGACCCCAAGAAGCTCTACACCAACGAATTCAACGGCCTCATCTCCAAGTAAACCGCCGCTCCATCACCGCAAGGAACACAACAGTAAGGGAAGAACCATGACCGCCATCACTGAAACCAAACTCGAATTCGCCAAGCTGGGATCCCGCATCGGCGCCGAAATCCGCGGCCTTGACCTCAGCGGGGACCTCAGCGCCGAAACCGTGGCGCAGATCCGCGCGGCCCTGAACGAGCACAAGGCGCTCGTCTTCCGGGAGGCCAACATCCTCTCCGACGAGGCCCAGGTGAAGTTCGCCAGCCACTTCGGGCCCCTCACCAAGGCCCACCCGACAGTGGCCTCCGTGGAGGGCGAGGAAAACGTCCTGCCCGTGGACAGCGAGAACGGCGCCGCCAACAACTGGCACACGGACGTCACGTTCGTGGTCAACCCGCCGCAGGCGTCCACGCTGCGCAGCATCGACCTGCCGGCGTACGGCGGCGAGACACTGATCGCGTCCTCCGCCGCCGCGTACCGGGACCTGCCGGATGAGCTGCGGAACTTCGCCGACACCCTGTGGGCCATCCACACCAACGACTACGACTACTCAGTGCCCAAGAACCTGGAGCACGCCAACGCCGAGGAGCGCCGCAAGGAGTTCACCCGGCTCAAGTTCGAGACCGCGCACCCCGTAGTGCGCGTCCACCCGCTGACTGGCGAGCGCGGATTGTTCATTGGGGGCTTCGCACAGCGTCTGCGGATCGTTGGACTGTCCAACACGGAGTCCCGGGACATCATCCGGCTGCTCCAGGCCTATGTCACGCGGCCCGAGAACGTGGTGCGCGTGGACTGGGAGCCCAACCAGGTGGTGCTCTTCGACAACAGGATCACCCAGCACTACGCTCCGGACAACTACGACGGCCAGCAGCGCAAGCTCAACCGCGTCACCATCGCCGGGGAGATTCCGGTGAGCGTGGACGGCACGCCGAGCCAGGCGCTGAAGGGCGACTCGTCCACGTATTCGGAGGTTGCCCCGCTGAGCTGACGCACCGCCGTCGGCACTTCCAGGGACGCACCCACACCCAACTGGCTCGCAGCAGGTGTCGTTTTGAACGTTCAGAACGACCGCAACTGCGAGCCAGTTGGGTTTACGTGTTTAAGGGATGGTGCTCCCGCGGGCCGTGACCCACAGCCGGTACCATTCCTCGCGGGTCATGGTCTCCGCCACCCTGGATGCCCCTGCGCAGGCCCGGATCCGGTCCGCGTTCGCCGTGCCGATCACCGGAGCGATCCCTGCCGGGTGCTTCATCAGCCACCCCAGCAGCACGGCCTCCCTGGTGGTGTCCCTGTCCCGTGCCATGTCGGAGAGCAGCTGGGCCGTGGCCCCTTCGGCAAGCGTGGGCCGTTCGGGCGGATTGCCGGTGTAGTGGCCGCGCGCCAGGGCACCGTAGGCCTGCAGGGTGATGCCCCGCCGGGCACAGTATTCCAGGGTGCCGTGCGGGAAGCTGTAGTCAGCGGCGCCAGGGTGGTTGACCAGCACAGTGCTCTCCAGCCAGTCGCGTTTGAGCAGGCTCAGCTCGAGCTGGTTGGCGATCACGGGCGTCTCGAGGCTGTCCTGAAGGAACTCGATCTGGGCAGCGGACATGTTGGACACGCCCAGCGCGCGCACCTTGCCGTCCGCCATCAGCTTCCCGACGGCGGCGCTCACCTCTGCCGGGTCCATCAGGGGGTCGGGGCGGTGCAGCAGGAGGACGTCGACGTGGTCGGTGCGCAGCCGTTCGAGGCTGCCGTTCACCCGTTCGATAATGGCATCACGGCTCAGGTCATAGTGTGTCTCCAGGCCCCGCTCATTGAGCCGGATGCCGCATTTGGTCTGCAGCTGGATGCGGTCCCGCAGCCCGGGAGACCCGGCAAGGACTTCGCCGAAAACTGCCTCGGATTTTCCGTTCCGGTAGATGTCCGCATGATCGAACAGCGTGACCCCGATGTCCATCGCGGCCTCCACCGCCGCAGCCGCGGTTTCAACGTCGGTGACGGTGTACGGGGCCCCCGACCAGCTCCCGCCCAGGCCCATGCACCCATAGATCAGCCGGCCGGCGGTCCCCCGGCCGGACGCCGTTGCAGTTTCTTCAGTCATTGCATCACTCTTTCACTTCCGCCGGAGAAGGCCCAGCGTTTAAATGCGCCGGTGGCGGCACCCTGGCACAGGGCACCGCCACCGGCGCGGTTTCACTGCTGTCCGCTGCTGCGCGTCTCGCTACTGCTGCGGTTCGCTGCCCGTCTCGCTGCTGCGCGGTTAGCGCAGCCAGGCCGTGGCGTTGGCCGGCAGCCTGCCGCCTTCCAGCGGGGTGCTGCTGACCAGCACGGTTCCGGCAGGAAGCTCGACGGCGGTGTCGCCGAAGTTGGTCACGGAGTGCCAGCCGCCGGGGCGGCTGAAGTGCAGGACCTCCGGGTTGCCGGTTTCGATCCATTCCAGCTCTTCCGCGGCCTGCAGTTCGCGGCGCAGCTTCAGCGCCGTGCGGTACATCTCGAGCGTGGAGCCTTCCCTGCCGTCCTGTGCCTCGACGGCGTACTTGCTGAACCATTCCGGCTGCGGCAGGTGCGCCCCGCCGTCGCCGAACCCGAAGGACGTGCCCTCGACCGACCAGGGCAGCGGCACGCGGCAGCCGTCCCGGCCCACTTCCACGCCCTTGTTGCGGAAGAACGAGGGGTCCTGGCGCTCGGATTCCGGGATTTCCGCGACTTCCTGCAGGCCCAGTTCCTCGCCTTGGTACAGGTAGGCCGAGCCGGGCACCGCCAGCATCAGCAAGGTGGCCGCACGGGCACGGCGCTCGCCGAGCTCAAGGTCCAGATCCTCCTTGGGACCGCCGGCCAGCAGCCACTCCTTGCCGTCCTGGCCCTTGGCGTGCTTGCCTTTGGATCCCTTGGGCAGGCCATAGCGGGTGGCGTGCCGGACGACGTCGTGGTTGGAGAAGACCCAGGTGGAGGAGGCTCCGGTGGCGGCGGCCTCTGCCAGGTTGCGGGTGATGATTTCCTTGAACTCCTCAGCGTCGAAGTCGGCCTGCAGCAGGTCGAAGTTGAACGCCTGGCCCAGTCCCCGGGGGCTCGCGTAGCGGGGACGGCGTGTGGCGTGCACCCAGGCCTCGGCGACGGCGGTGCGGGGCGGGTTGTATTCGTTGAAGACCTCGCGCCACTCGGCGTAGACCTCGTGGACTTCGTCCCGGTCCCAGAACGGGTGGGAGCCGTCGGCGAAGCCGTCCGTGCCGGTGTTTGCTGCGCTCAGTTCCAGCTTGGACAGCAGCGGCTCGGTGAGGTCCTTGGTCAGGGCGTGCGCGACGTCCACGCGGAAGCCGTCCACGCCGCGGTCGGACCAAAAGCGCAGGGTCTTGAGGAAATCGTCGCGGATCTCCCGGTTGGCCCAGTTCAGGTCCGGCTGTTCCTTGGCAAAGATATGCATGTACCACTGGCCCGGAGTGCCGTCCGGTTCGGTGATGCGCTCCCAGGCGGGACCGCCGAATACGGAGTCCCAGTCCGACGGCGGGAACTCACCGTTCGGGCCCTTGCCGTCGCGGAAGATGTAGCGGTCGCGGGCAGGTGATCCCTTCGGGGAGGCGAGGGCCTCCCGGAACCATTGGTGCCGGTCCGAGGAGTGGTTCGGGACGATGTCGGCGATCAGCTTGATCCCGGCGGCGTGAAGTGCCGCTGACATCTCGTCGAAGTCCTCCAGCGTTCCCAGCTTCGGGTCCACGTCGCGGTAGTCGTCCACGTCGTAGCCGCCGTCGGCGAGCGCCGAGGGGTAGAACGGGCTCAGCCAGACGGCGTCGATTCCCAGCGACTTCAGGTACGGGACCTTGGCGGTGATGCCCTTGATGTCACCCAGTCCGTCCCCATTGGAATCGGAGAAGCTGCGCGGGTAGATCTGGTACACGGACGCCTGGCGCCACCAGTTCGGATCAGCGAGCTGGTGGTCATCGGACAGGGTTGCCAGTGTGGCGGTGGTGGACAAGGGATGCTTCCTTTACTTGTGGTTTGTTTCGTTGCTGGATGGAATGTTGGATCTACTTGACTGCACCACGCATCACTCCGGACAGTACCCACCGCTGGGCCAGGATGTAAACCACCAGGGTGGGCGCCATGGCCATGAGGTACGACGCGAATGCGAGGCTGTAGTTGGTGTTGAATTCGCCCTGGAAAAGCATCTGCACGACGGGCAGCGTCTGCAGGGCCGGGTCGGCGATCATCATCTGCGGCAGCAGGAAGTCGTTCCACGAGCCGAGGAAGGCGAAGATGCCCACGGTCGCGTTCATGGGAGCCAGCAGCGGGAAGATGATCTTGCGGAACACCTGCCACGTGGTGGCACCGTCCATGCGGGCCGATTCCTCCAGTTCCACCGGGATGGAGCGGACAAAGGCGATGTAGAGCAGCGTGTTGAAGGAGATGCCGCCCAGCACGTGCAGGAACACGACGCCTGCGGGATTGTCCAGGCCAAGGAGCGCCGTCTGCTTGATCAGCGGCAGGATGATCACCGGGAACGGAATGAACATGGCCGACAGCAGGTATACGAACGAGCCGCGGAAGAACTTCCGGTTCCAGTTCCGGGCGATGGCGTAGGCCACGAGCGAACTGCAGACCAGGGATCCCAGGACGCTGAAGACCGTGACGAAGGCGGTGGACATGAAGGCCCGCGGGAAGTTGGTGGCCACATACGCGGCGGCGAAGTTCTCCCAGTTCATCGGGCTCGGCCAGGCCAGGCCCGTTCCGCCGATCTGGTCCGGGGACTTGAGGGCCATGGCCACGGTGAAGTAGAGCGGCAGCAGGACGGTCAGGGAGGCCACCAGCATCAGTGCGGTGAGCCACCAGTTGACCTTGTAGCCCTCGCGGCTGGACTTGCGGGTCCTGCCGGCCGGCGGTGCCGCAGGGTTCACGGGCCTGGAAAGTGTGGATGCGGTCATTAGAGAGAAACCCCCCGGCGCTGGATGAGGCGCAGCTGGATGACGGAGATCAGCAACGTGATCAGGAAGTAGATGACGGCATTGGCCATCTGGTAGGAGTAGTCCCCGCCCGTGAAGCCGGAGAAGATGCGCATGGCCACGGACTGTGTTGCCATGCCGGGACCGCCGCCCGTGAGGCCGACGATGATCTCGTAGGTGCCCAGGAAACCCTTGAACCCGAGGATCACGTTGATCACCAGGTACCCCATGATCAGCGGAAGCGTGAGGCTCAGGAACTGCCGGAAGCTGCCGGCACCGTCCAGGTCCGCCGCCTCATACACCTCGGAGGGCACGCTCTGCAGACCCGCCAGGTAGATGATGGTGGCGCCGGGGGCGGCCTGCCACACCGTGACCAGCACAATGGCGATCCAGGCGAGGTTCTCGTTGGCCAGGATGCTCGTGGCCAGGGGTGTGTAACCAAGCCGTTCCATCAGCACCGGCAGGGTGTTGGAGAAAAGGTAGTTGAAGACGAAGGACACGATCAGCGCGGACAGCACCATGGGAATGAAGAACACGGTGCGGATGCCGGTCCGCCACTTGATCTTGGCATTCAGGCCCAGGGCAATGGCGAGTGCCACAACGTTCACCACCACCGTTGTGGTCAGGGCGAAAACGAAAGTGAAAATGTAAGACTGCAGTACTGCCGGGTCTTTGAAGATATTGACGTAGTTGGACAGTCCGATGAACTTCCAGTCGCCGTAGCCGGCATAGTTCGTGAGGCTGAAGAAGACGCCGACGAGCGCCGGCAGGGTGATGAAGAAGGCGAACAGTGCCAGGACAGGCACCACCATCCAGTAGTACGTGGGATCGATGCCGTTCCTGGACCGGAACGCTCCGGGTCTTTCCACGGCGGATGTCGGGGTCTTCTGTCCTGCGGGACGGGCTGTCTGGGCCACCCGGGAAGTGATAGTCATTGGGGCTCCTGAAGTCGGGGTGGGGTCAGACCGCGGTGCGCTCGGCGACGCGGCGCCATTCGTCGTCGAGGGCGGCGAGGAACTGCTTGCCGTTCCTGCCGTACACAAAGGACTGGACGTAGTTGTACAGCGGCACCGACGGCGGGAAGTAGGTGGTGGCTCCCTGGTAGTAGCGCCCCTCGTTGACGGAGTCGCTCAGGCCGGTGATCTGCGGGTTCTCGACGGCGGGTGCGTCCTTGAGGGGCGAGAATGCGGCGTTCTTCTCGTTGTAGGTATTCACCACTGACGGTTCCAGGAGGTAATTGACGAACCGCTGGGCCGCGGCCATGTTGGGCGTGTTGCGGGTGATGGACAGCGCCATGTCCACGTTCACGCGGGCTTTGGTGTCGGCGGGGTCATTGGTGACCGGCAGCGGGAAGGAACCGAGCCTGACGTTCTTGTTGGCTGCCACCAGCTGGGACAGCGCCCAGGGGCCCTGCAGGTACATGGCGGCCTGACCCTTGGCGAACGCGGCATTGCCGTCCGCGTAGTTCTTGCTGACTGCGCCGTTTTGTGAGAAGGCTGCCAGCTGCAGCATCTTGGGCAGTGCTGGAGCGAAGTTGCTGGTGAAGGACTCCGGAGCGTCCTGGGTTATGGCGGCGCCCCGTGCGGTGAGCTTGGAGAAGAAGTCCGCCACGTCGAGCGTGCCTCCGGCCACGTAGTCGAACATGCCCTGCCCCAGCGTCCAGTTGTCCTTGAACGTTCCGTAGATGGGGGTGATGCCGGCTGCCTTGAACGTTTCGCACGCGGCCACGAACCCGTCCCAGGTGGTGGGAACCTGCACGCCCTTGGCCGCGAAGATGTCCCGGTTGTAGATGACGCCGGCCGCGGCCAGCGAGAACGGCAGGGCGCTGGTTTCGTTGCCCTTGTACTGGCCCCAGGAGCTGACCAGCTCCTGGATCTTGGGATCAATGGTGGCTGCGACAGGCATGTCGGACAGGTCGGCAAAAACGCCCTTGCGGACGAAGTCGGCGGTTGCCTGCGCGAAGCCGCGGGTCACGACGTCCGGCGGATCGTTGCGCACGAGGCCGGGGACGAAGTTGCCCTCGTTGAAGTCCTGGATCACGCGGATGTCCGGGTTCAGGGCTTCGAAATCCTTGATGACCTGGTTGAAGTAGGCCACGACCTCTGGCTTGTTCTGCATGAACCGCAGCGTGGTGATGCCGTTCTGTGTGCTGGGCGTCGCGCCGCAGCCGGCCAGGGGAAACATGGCGGCGGCGCCGGCGAGGCCGGCAGCCTTCAGCAGCGCGCGCCTGCTCAGCGGTGCGGTTCTGCTGCGCAGTTCAGTGCTGCGTGCGGCGGCCTTCACAGGGAGGAAACCGATGTGCGGGCGGTATGTGGCAGGCGGGTCGGGGGTCCGGGCGGACAGTGCTTCAGGATGCTGTTCACGGTTGCTCCTTTGCAAAAGGCTGGGTGAAGGACTGGAGGAAAAGCCAGTGGTCGGCGGCCGTCCGGCCCACCGGGCAAGTTTATATGGAATCTAAATTTAGTTCCTCAAGTATTATGTGGTGAAAAGCACAGGGAGGTCAACACCATGTCTGAGATGACGGCGGCAACGCCCCAGCTGTTGCGGCGGGTCAGCGCCGGGGCTGTCCTGGACTTCATGCGCGCATCCCAGGCTGTGACCGTCACCGAAGTCATGCAGGCCACGGGGCTCACGCGGGCCACGGCCATCTCGGTGTGCGAAGACCTCATGGAGCGCGGCTGGATCAGGGAACTGGAAAACCAGCGGGCCTTCGGCGGCTACCAAAAGGGCCGGCCGGCGCGGCGGTTCGAGCTCAACGAGCGAGCCGGCTATGTCCTTGGCATGGACGTGGGCATCTCCAAGGCCACCGTGGTGGTGTCCGATCTCCGCGGAAAAGCGCTGGGGCGGTCCAGCCAGCCCTTTGCCGGCGCGGAAATCCCTGCCGAGGAACGCATCGCCGTCATTGACCGGACGGCCATGATGGCCCTGAACAGCGTGGGTGCCTCGCCCGACTCGGTGCTCGCTGTCTGCGCCGGCATCGCTGCGCCGGTGGACCGCAACGGGGACGTTCTCGTCACCCAGCACTTCTGGGGACTGTTCGACGTCGGTCTGAAGGCCGCGCTCCGGGACCTCCGCGGATGGACGGTACTCCTCGAAAACGACGCCAACCTGGCCGCCCTGGGAGACCGCTGGCGCGGTGCTGCCGCCGGCGTGGACGACGTCGTCGTCATCCTGGCCAGTGAACGCTTTGGTTCCGGAGTGATCGACGGCGGGCGGCTGCTGCACGGCATCGGCGGCGGCGCCGGCGAACTGGCGTTCCTTGACATGGTGGAGGGTGTGGGCGACACCTTCGGCATCGCCACCCTGGCGCGGATCTGGGCGGCCGAAGCCCTTGCGGGGAAGGCCAAGACCTCACTCCGGGAGCATGCTGCCGAGGGCGCCGAAGCAGAGCATGTCTTTGCCGCCGCCGCTGCCGGCGATGCGGTTGCCCTGAAGATCCTGGACCGGCTGGCCGACAGGATGGCCCGCGTCATCGGCGCCGTGGCCACCATCATCAACCCCGAGCTGGTGGTCATCGGCGGTGCCGTGGCAAACTCCGCAGGCGTGCTGCTCGACTCGATCGCGGAGCGGCTGAAGGAGTTCACGGTCACCCCGCCGCGGGTTGCCGTTTCCCCCCTCGGGGACTCGATCGTGACCGTGGGCGCCGTCAGGTGTGCCCTGGATTATGTGGAAAAAAACAGCCTGGACCTGGAGCTGTCCCTGCCCGCCTGAACAGCGCAGCGCCAACAGCCGGTGTTCTACTCCGGCATGATCATGGTGCGCAGGTCGAGCTGCCGGAGCACCCTGTCGGCCACCTCGGGATCCATATCCGGCTCATTGCGGGCCGCCATGACCTCCTGGCGCGCCGCATCCAGGGCGATGGTCTGGACCGTGATGGCCAGTTCCCTCCCCCGCTCGCGCTTCTCGGCCAGGCTCTCATTGCGGAGGCTGCCGTCCAGCAGCTCGGCATGGAGCCTGGTCATCTTCTCCTTCACCAGGGCCACCTTCTCGGGCGGCAGCTCCTTCATGAGCTCGTTGTCCTTCAGGGCCGCCACGGCTGCCGCCTGCGCACGCCGCGCCAGCAGCCGTGCCGCATCCCGCTCCTGGGTCCCGTCCTGGATGGCCTTCAGGACCTTCATCAGCCACGGCAGCGTCAGCCCGGGCAGCACCAGCGTGGCCAGCAGCACCGCACACGCGATGACGAGCAGCTGGTCGCGGGCCGGGAACGGTGTGCCGTCGGCGAGGGTGAGCGGAAGCGCCAGCGCAAGAGCCAGCGTGGCGAGGCCGCGCATGCCGCACCAGGTCAGGATCAGGACCTCTTTTGCCGACGTCGGCTGCAGCACGTGCTTCCGCTTGCGGGCGGACACCGCCAGCAGCCCCAGCCAGCCGAACCGCACCGCAAAGACCAGGATGCAGACCACCACGGCCGTTCCCACCATGCCGAAGACCGCGGTGCCCTCCGTGTGGATCACGTCCTGGATTTCGAGCCCCACGAGGCCAAAGGCCAGCCCGGTGACAAGGAGCTCCACCACGTCCCAGAACGCCGTTCGCGTGACCCGCTCGGCGGCGTCCTTCGGGCGGGCGTGCCGCTGCATTTCCAGCGCGGTGACCACGACGGCGATCACACCGGATGCGTGAAATTCTTCCGCCAGGATGTAGGCGGCAAACGGCACCACCAGGGTGACCGCGCTGCGCGCGACCATGGAGGCCACCAGCCGCGTGATCAGCGACGTCAGCCAGCCCATGGCGATGCCCACCACGACGGCAAGTGCCGCTCCCACGAGGAACTTGAGGACGACGTCGGGCCCCAATTTGGTGCCGGAGACGGCGGCCGCCACGGCCGCCTGGAAGATGACGATGGCGGCCGCGTCGTTGAACAGGCCCTCGCTTTGGAGCACCGTGATCAGGCGCCGGGGCATGTGGACGCGGCCGGCAACAGATTCCACCGCCACCGGATCCGGCGGGGCCACCATGGCGCCCAGGGCGATGGCGGCGGGGATGCCGATCCCCGGGATCATGAGCCACGCAGCGCCGGCCACTGCCGCCGTGGAGATGACCACGAGGGCCACAGCCAGCATGAGGAGTGTGCGCCACCGGACGCGGAAGACCGCCCAGGAGCTGCGCTGGGCCGTGGCGAACAGCAGCGGCGGCAGGAAGAGGGGCAGGATCAGCTCCGGCGGGATCTGCAAGTCCGGGAAGCCAGGAATGAACGTCAGGGCCACGGCCAGGAGGAGCATCAGCACCGGGTACGGCAGGCGCAGCCGGTCCCCCAGCCCCACGGCCACCACGGTGGCGAGCAGGAGTCCGATGATGAGTGCGAGCTGGTCCATGGGCCCCTTACTTGACGGGTTCCAGCGCAGCCGAAACGGGCAGGGTGCCGTCCCGGAATCGAATGGTCCTGCCGGCGCAGCCGGGCAGGTCCAGCACCGCGGCGGCGACGATGGCCACGTTGGCACGGGACGTCGCGGTGCCCGAGGAAGCGTCGGACGGGTTGACGTCGATCAGCCCGTTGCCGGGTCCGTCCGTCAGCGAACCGGGTCCCAGGATGGTCCAGGAAAGCCCGGAGCCGCGGAGGTATTCGTCTGCCGCCGCCTTGGCCTCGGCGTAGGCGTGGAAGCTGTGGCCCGCGGGCACACCGTGGTCCGGACCGGCGCCGAAGTAGGAGACCATGACATACCGGTTCACGCCGGCTTCCACGGCGGCGTCCATGGAGCGGATGGCGGCGTCGCGGTCCACCGCGTAGGTGCGCTGCGGGTTCCCTCCCCCCGCGCCGGCTGACCAGACCACGGCGTCGTGGTTCCGGAGCGCGGCGGCGATTTCCGCCGTCGTCGAATTTTCCACGTCAAGGACCGACGGCGATGCGCCGGTGGCAGCGACGTCGGCGGTGTGGTCGGGGTTACGGATGAAGGACGTGACGCTGTGCCCCTCGTCCGTGAGCAGGGCGGACAGCTGGAGGGCCACTTTGCCGTGGCCGCCGATAATCGCGATGCGGGTCATGCACTCATTCTGTCCCAGCGTGCGGCTGCGTCCCAGTTGGGGTCAGGTGCGGTTGGCGTAGCGAAGGAATACGACGCCGTTGCCGAAGCGCCGTTCTTCCAGCAGCTCAAGGCGCAGGCGGACGTCGTCCGGGAGGTACTTTTTGCCGCCTCCCACCGCCACAGGCGAGAGGAACATCTGGAATTCGTCCACCAGTCCTGCCCGGATGGCGGCGGCGGCGAGCTCCGGACCGCCCACGGCCAGGTCGTGCCCGGCGTCCGCCTTGAGCTGCCTGACGGCGCCGGCGTCGAACTCCCGCTCGATGCGGGTCCGCTCGCTGGACGGACGGTCGAGCGTCCGGGAGAACACCACCTTGTCTGCCGCCTTCCAGAGCTCAGCGAAGTCCTGGATGTAAGGAGGTTCCTGGGCGAAGGCGGAGGGGTCTTCCCACGCCACCATCACCTCATAGAGGCGCCGCCCGAACAGATAGGTGCCGATCCCGCGCTGGAGCCCGTTGACGAAGGTGTGCACTTCCTCGTCCGGCTCGCCCCAGTCGAAGCGGCCGTCGCGGTCCGCCACGTAGCCGTCGAGGGACATGATGAATGAGTAGATCAGTTTGGCCATGCCGGGCCTCCTGTGGTGTGCCTGATCCGGTCCGAGCCTAGGCTCCCGACCCTAGAGTGCCCGCCTCGGGATGGCAACGTTCCAGGGCTTCCGGCGGCCCGCCTCAGCAATGGCACAGGATTCCATCAGGACCTCATCAAGAATCCGGTCCGGGGCAGCCTCGGCTGTAATGCTGGATTCCGCGTCAACTTTTGCGCCACTTTTCACGAGCCTGTAATGGGGGAATCATGCCGGCAAACCGGTTCAAGCATGTCCGAAAGCGGGCGGCAGCACTGGCCGCACTCATCAGCCCCGCCGCCTGGGGCAGGTCCCTTGCCGCATCGGCTCTGGCGGGCGGGCTGCTGCTCGCCGGCGTGGCCGTCCCCGCGGAGGCCGCGTCCTACTACTCGGCGCCGCTGCGCACCGCGGCCCGGTCCCTTGCCGTGGCGGCCGAGAACAACACCGGGTACGACAGGAACCGCTACTTCGGCTACTGGAATGACGCCAACCGCGACTGCCAGAACACCAGGGCCGAAGTCCTCCTCCAGGAGACAAAGTCGGCCGTGACCTACACGACGGCGCGGCGGTGCACCCTGCGCACGGGCCGCTGGGTATCCCCCTGGGACAACCGGACCCACACCTCGGCATCGGCTGTGGAGATCGACCACACCGTGCCGGTCCACGAGGCGTGGGGCTCGGGGGCGCGCTACTGGTCGCAGGCGCGGAGGGTGGCGTTCTACAACGACCTCGGCGACTCCCGATCCCTGAACGCGCTGACAGCGGCGCTGAACTCCGCAAAGCAGGCCAGGGGGCCGGAATCGTGGATGCCCCCCGCAAACCGCTGCGCCTACATCGGCCAGTGGGTTGCGGTAAAGATCCGGTGGGGCCTGCGGGTGGACAGCGCGGAGAAGGCCGCGCTGGTCCGCTATGCGGACTCCTGCCCGAATGTGCGCGTCAGCGTCACCAGGGTATAGGGCTGCTTCATGCCGGGCGCCTGCGCTTGTGCCAGGCGCCGGCGGGGTTCAGGCGCCGACGGATGTTGCAGGCGCGCGCGTTAGTTCCAAGCGTCGGCGGTTCCAGGCGTCGGCGGGTTCAGGACGGCGGGTTCAGGTCGATGATCGGAAGGTGGCCGTCTGTGCGGATGGCGTCACCGCCGCCGTTGCGGTGGTGGTAGCCGGAGGAGAAGTTGCGGATCACGTGCACTGATTCCACCGCGTTGGCCACCCGGAGGGTTTCGATGATGAAATCCCGCTCTTCGTCGGTCCGGTCCGCGATCTTGTGGGTGATTTGGAAGGTGAAAAGGGACAGGCCCACGCTTCTGTCATACGTGCCGGCACCCACCCAGTCCACGGCGAGCCCTCCGGGCAGCATCCAGCCATCCGGACATTTCCAGAACCGGACATGGTGCCGTTTGCGGGGGTTCCCCTCGATCTCACGCTGGAACGCCATGTCCTGCCGGTTCCCGAAAACGTAGAGGGAACTCACCGGCGCGGCCGGATAGCTGCGGCCCAGGACGGTCGATTCCAGGGTTCGCCAGGCGGTGCGGGGCGTAACGGGGTCAGCCTCAACCCATCCCGCCGTCGTCATGGCGTGCCGTAGTTCCTCCGCAGGACCGACGACCGCCAGATTGACCGGATCACCGAGCACCCCGTCACCGGTGCGCGCACGGCCGATGAAGTAGTCCGGAATGTACAGGCTGCTGAGAATCTTGTGGATGCGTGGCAGGAGCGCGTAGGCCAGGATCAGCCACACGGGCAGGAACACCCACACCTGCTCGGGACCCCGCGTCAGGCGTGCCAGCAGGAAGTAGTACACCGCCCAGCCCACTGCCACCGTGATGGCCCCGTACAGCAGTCGCTGAAGCACCGCCAGTATCGTGGCCCAGCGGCTCTGCCTGCGTTCCGTCCGGCTCTCCGGCCGGGAATGGTCCGGTTCGGCCGGAGCTGGCCGGTTCCCCTCAGCCGACGTCACTGCCCGTTCTCCTCCCGTTGCCGGATCATCACTATGAATACTCTGTCATCCCTGCCCGTCTTTGAGGGGATCGGTGACAAACCAGTGCTGCACCATGGTCCACAGGTTGCTGACTGTCCAGTAGATCAGGACGCCGATGGGAAAGAGAACGCCGCCCACGCCAAACACGACCGGGAGGATATAGAGCAGCACCTTTTGCTGGCGCATGAACGGGGAAGCCACGGCCTCTTCAGGCATGCTCCTGGCCATGATCTGCTTCTGCGTGATGAACTGCGCTGCGGTCATGGTCAGGATCATGACGACGGTCAGGATAGCGACCGCTGCCGGGTTGCCTTCTCCGTGGAGCAGCGATGCGGCCAGACCGCGCCGAAAATGGTGGACTCATCGAACTGCACCACCTGGTCATGGCTCATCGCACCGAGGCCGCTGCCCTTCTCACGGGCCGCGCTTATGCCGGACAGCACGGTGAACAGCGCGAAAAAGAACGGCGTCTGGATCAGGAGCGGCAGGCACGCGGAGAACGGGTTGGTGCCGTGCTTCTTGTACATGGCCATCTGTTCCTGGGCCATGGCCTGACGGGACAGCTGGTCGTTCCTGCCCTCGTACTTGTCCTGCAGCTGCTTCAGGTCTGGCTGCAGCAACCGCATGCGGCGCTGGGCCTCGACCTGCCTGAGGAAGACGGGAATCAGGGCCGCTCGAATCACCAGCACCAGCCCGATGATGGACAGCGTCCACGTCCAGCCGCTTTCTGCCGGCAGGCCGATAGCGCCCAGGCCCTCATGGAAGCCCACCATGATGACGGACACAAGCCAGGTGAACGGAGACAGGATTGTTTCGAGGAATTCCACTGATATCCCCATTCGTGCGGTGCTGCAAAGCTACGGCGAATGGGGGCCGTTGTCACGGCCCCCCGATGGCATCGGCACCCGTCATACCTCAAACAGAAAGACCCCCGGAACCTTGCGGATTCCGGGGGTCTTAGCCTGTAGCGGTGGGGAGGCTCGATCTCCCGACCTCACGATTAGATGGCCACACGTTTTCCCAGCTTCCAACATATGCCGTATGGCTTTCATTCGTAGGGGAGAACGCCTCCGCCAGCCTTCTCCAGTCTTCGACTGCTTCCACAGCATTTCAGAGTATTCGTTGGGTAAACGTTGGGTTCGGGGACTATCGATCCCCGGTCCGCAGTCAGGTCTGACACACGCACCACTGCCGTTTCCCATTCGCCTGCAACCCGTTTTATCGAATGCCTTCTCTCCTATCCTGAACGCGTGCGGCCGGTGTCGAGCCACCTTCCGGTCGATCGTCGCCGCGCTCATCCCCCATCAGCAGTACGGCCTCCGCGTCCTTCAGGTCCAGTTCCCCGTCCCGGCGTAGCAAGGGCACGAGCACCGGCAGCATCGGCGCCAGCCTCTTGCCGGCCGGGGCCCGCAGCACCGCCCAGCAGACCACAAGCGCTTCGATCACCCACTGACCATAAACCGGGGCGGCCGCGGACGGGCACGCACCGGGTGCAGCTCCAAAGCCTGCCGCAAAGCCCGCCGTGCGTAGTCCCGGTTCCAGCCCGTCAGTTCCACAAGGTCATCAAGGATCCTCACCTTCTCCGTCCGGCTCCCGCGGGCATACGCCCGGCCTTGACCACCGTGACGGCCTTGCGCTGGCTCATCATCAGTCCCATCCCTCAAGGATGTCCGCGCCTCACCTCTTTCCGGACCTTTTCCACTGAGGCAACGTAGCCCGCTACGCGGACCTTTCCCATGAGTCAACGCCAGACCTTGCAGAGGTCTTCGGCCGGGGCTAGCCTGATCAAAATACGGGCCAGAGGCTAGGAGCACGAGATGTTTCAGGCAGATCCCATCTTTGATTTGCGCGGCGACACCGTGAAATTCGAACCGATCGGAATAGGGAATCCGTTGAAGGTCGAGTTGGTATCGGTCTATGTCGGGCGGATCCGCAGAGACGACGGAGAGTTGCTCGTTATGTCGACAGCGAGGGATCCTGACGGGCCGGCCACAGCCCCATCTGTCGTTGCAATGAACTGGTGGGGCGAGAAGGTTAAGTCACAGGAGATGGTCGCGCTCAACAACGGGACGGCCGGCACTCGCGTTATCTACTACTCCCCGGCTGAGTCCGCCACCTTCCTTTCCATTTCAGTCAAGCTGAAGTTCGATTATTTCCCACGTGATGTAGTCCAGGCGTGGGTCAAAGCCGCTAAGAACATCGCCAGTCTCCCCATCCTGATCGGCGGCATGGCACTTGGAGGCCCCGTCGGCGTGGCTGGCGCCCAAGCCATCGTCGGGGTCGCGGAAGCTGGAGCCAACCTCGGTATCGCGCTTCTCGACAGGGGTATCGACGGCGCTGGCTTGACGAGTCTGGACTGGGGGCTTTCTATTGCCGACCCGGGCAGCGTTGCCCAGAGGGCGGGCTTCGTGTTGTTGACGGAGGACAACCGCGAGGTGATGATGCAGGGGCAGGTGGATAACGTAGTCGCCGGCTACACGTCAAACGATGGGTATAAAAACGCCCAGGACGGACCGAAGGACTTCCTCGAAGTTGATGGTAAGGCATTCTATGTCGATGGACAGGACCAGGTCCTCCGGCATGTGGAGGACGGCAGCTGGAACGACGCCGGCTGGACGTTCAAAGCCGGCCAAAGGGTTCGTGGCCCATGGCCTTATGCGCTCGTAAAAGTGCACGGAGCCGAGGACGAGGACCTGAAAAAGTGGAAGCCCGCCGCAGTGACCGCGGAACTCGCCGCAAAATTCCTGAACCACAGCAAAGACGGTGAGGTTCCAGAGCTCACCGAGAAGGTGTTCACCGCCTACTCGGACGTGACAATGCTCAACCGCGCTGCCGAGCTTCAGAAGAAGATCGACAGCGAAAAGGATGATACGAAGAAGAATGTATTCAAGAAGCAGTTCGACGCCCTACTCGACTCCATCCAGAATGAGAAGCTGAAAAAGCTTGTGACTGTCAAGGCCTGAATCGGGCTCCTTTTGGTTCCTCTCGTCAGGTCCGAGCCCGCGAGACGCCTCAGGCCTGGCACCGGGCTCTTGCAGGAATTGGTCCTCCTACTTACCCAGGAAGTGCATCAAGGCCGACCAGACAGCCGATCCACGCCGTTTCTGACCTAGGCAGCTAGTCGGCCCATTTGAAAAGAAACTCGGCACCATCAGGTCCCTTGCCCCAGCTTCTTGTGACGGGTTGTATCGGCTGTTGTTGCCTTCCAACTTACTGAAGTCAGGCTGAATCCGGTCAACGGCTGTCGGCCAACCACGCTGACCAAGCCTCAGTCGACGACATGGATCTCAGGGCTTTTGTCAGGCGATAGGTACCATAATCATCGTCACTGTTGGCAAAGGCTCGAAGAATGGCCGTACGGGCCTGCGCTCGTTCACCATCCGTCGTGGTAAGGGCTTCCAAGATCTGGACTATTGCGGGGACTTCGCTAGGGTCGCCGGTGGCGGTCAGCGCCCGGAGCGCTAACGCGCAGGCCCGAGCCCGCTCACCATCCGTCGTTGCCAGGGCTTCCAGGGCCGTGACCATTGCGAGGACTTGGCTAGGGTCGCCGGTGGCGGTCAGCGCCCGGAGCGCTAACGCGCAGGCCTGTGCCCGTTCATTCTCCGTGGGTGCCAGGGACGGCAGGACCTCGACGAGGTTACGGATTTGGCCCAAGCTGTCGGTGGCGATCAGGGCCTCCAGCGCAGCCGCGCAGGCCTGCGCCCGCTCACTGTCCGTGACTGAAAGGGATGACAGAACCTCAACGACACCGAGGACCAGCCGAGAGTCTGCGCTGTCAGTAAAAGCGGCCAGCGCTGGCATGTTGGCCGCGCTCAGGGATTTCAACAGTGCCCCTAGGGTCTGTGCGCGCTCACTATCCGTGGGTGCCAAGGACGGAAGGAGTTCAACGACCCGCCCCCGCGGCCAAGAGCAGCCATTTAACAGCCACCCCTCAGAGAATGTGGTGCTTTTTGAGAGAATCTAAGAGACGCCTCTCGTAGGTGAGTCGCCTCCCAATACAGAAAGACCCCGGAATCTCGCGGATTCCGGGGATCTTAGTCTGTAGCGGTGGGGAGGCTCGATCTCCCGACCTCACGATTATGAGTCGTGCGCTCTAACCAACTGAGCTACACCGCCACGAATGAGAAAAACCTGCGCCAAGCCGGTCAAGACCGCCCTGACACAGGCCCTCATTCAGAGCCCCCCACCGGAATCGATCCGGTGACCTCGTTCTTACCAAGAACGCGCTCTACCACTGAGCTAGGGGGGCAACGAGTAAATACTCTACCGGAAGATTTCATCCTCAACAAATCGGCGGAAGGACGGCGCCAGTGCCATCGAAACAGTTGCGCATGAACGGTTTTTGTGGCCTTCAAATCGGCCGTTTGAGCCCTCCCGTGGCTGGCCGCTTCACGCGGTGCGGGTCCGTTAAAGCACTCAGGGACCGGCTCGAAAGCCGGTCCCTGAGTGTTGCAGGAAACCACCGCCTGGGAACTACTCCCCCGGGCCCGCGTTTACCCGGCGGTGCTTACCATTTGGCTGCGATTACCATTTGCCCTTGCGGTTGAAGTCGCGGTGGCCGCCTTCGCTGCCGTGGCGGGGCTTGCGTGCGCCGTCGCCATGGCCGCCGAAGCGGGAATCGCTGGCCTGGCCGCGGCTTGCACCGCTGTCAGCGCCGAAGCTGCGCTCGGAACGCTCGCTGTACGAGCGGCCGCCGCGGTCCGCCGAGGAGCGCTCGCCGTCGTTCTTGCGGAATTCCTTCTTGAAGCCGCCGTTGCCCTTGAAGTTGCCGCCGCGGTCGCCGCCACGGCTTCCCTGGTAGCTTCCGCGGTCACCGGACGGCTTGCGGCCGTTGTCCAGCTCGAGGTGGATCAGCTCGCCGCCGATCCGGGTGCGGGACAGGGCGCGCAGCTGCTCGGGGCTCAGGTCCGCCGGGAGCTCCACGAGGGAGTGGTCCGAGCGGATGTCAATGCCGCCGATCTGGGCCGAGGAGATGCCACCCTCGTTGGCAATGGCGCCCACGATGGAGCCCGGCATGACGCGCTGACGGCGTCCGACGGCGATCCGGTAGGTTGCGTTGCCCTCGGTCAGCGCGCGGGTCGGGCCACGCGAGCCGAAGCCGTCCTTGGAGCGCTCACGCTTCTGGAACTCGGGAGCAGCAGGCAGTTCCTTGACCAGGAGCGGCTGTCCGCCCTGGGCCATGACAGCCAGTGCTGCAGCGATCTCCGCGGCGGGAACGTTGTGCTCTTCCTCGTAGGAGGCGATGAGGTCGCGGAACGCCGAGACATCCTCGGATTCCAGCGTCTCGGTGATGCGCTCGGCGAACTTGCCCAGACGCAGCGTGTTCACGGTCTCAGCGGTGGGCAGGTGCATCTGCTCGACCGGCTGGCGGGTGGCCTTTTCGATGGAGCGCAGCAGGTACTTCTCCCGCGGCGTCATGAAAAGGATGGCGTCGCCGGAACGGCCCGCACGGCCGGTGCGGCCGATGCGGTGCACGTAGGACTCGGTGTCATGCGGAATGTCGTAGTTGATCACGTGGCTGATGCGTTCTACGTCAAGACCACGGGCTGCGACGTCGGTGGCAACCAGGATGTCGATGCGGCCTTCCTTCAGCGCGTCAACGGTGCGTTCGCGCTGCTGCTGCGGGATGTCGCCGTTGATGGCGGCAGCCTGGAAACCGCGGGACTTCAGCTTGTCGGCGAGGTCCTCGGTGGCCATCTTGGTGCGCACAAACGCGATGACGCCGTCGAACTCTTCAACCTCGAGGATGCGGGTCAGCGCGTCGAGCTTGTGCGGGCCCATGACCTGCAGGTAGCGCTGCTTGGTGTTGGCACCGGTGGTGGTCTTGGACTTCACCGAGATCTCGGCCGGGTTGTTCAGGTACTGCTTGGACATCCGGCGGATCTGGCTCGGCATGGTGGCCGAGAACAGCGCAACCTGGCGGTCCGAGGGGGTCTGCTGGAAGATCTGCTCCACGTCTTCAGCAAAGCCCATGCGCAGCATTTCGTCGGCCTCATCCAGGACGAGGTACTGAAGCTCGGACAGGTCCAGGGAACCCTTGGAGATGTGGTCGATCACGCGGCCGGGGGTACCGACAACAACCTGGGCGCCGCGGCGCAGGCCTGCGAGCTGGGGGCCGTAGGCGGAGCCGCCGTAGACGGGGAGGACGGTGAAGTCTTCGATGTGCTTGGCGTAGGAGGTGAATGCCTCGGCGACCTGGAGGGCAAGCTCACGGGTCGGGGCCAGCACCAGGGCCTGCGTCTTGCGGGACGGGCCGTTGAGGTCGTGGAGCTCTGCCAGGCGGGACAGTGCCGGTACTGCGAATGCTGCAGTCTTACCGGTGCCGGTCTGGGCGAGGCCCACGACGTCGCGGCCTTCGAGCAGCAGCGGGATGGTTGCTGCCTGGATGGGGGACGGCTTTTCGTAACCGACGTCCTGCAGGGCGGCGAGGACGCGGGGGTCGATGCCGAGGTCGGTGAAGCGGACGCCTTCTTCTTCTTCGGTCGTGGCGGCAGCTTCAGGTGCTGCGGCCTCGGGGTTGACCGTGTTCTCGGTGTCGATGGCGTCGTTGTGATTTTCGGGCATAGGGAAGTTTCCTCATCCATAGGGGGCCAGGCGGCACAACCCGAGGTGAGCGGAGCCGCAGTACATGTGCCGTGGTTGCCGGGCATACATTGACCGGCCGGTCACGTAGAAGTCCGGCGCTTTCGCAATCCCGTGGCAGGACTTCCCGCTGCATCTCTTGGCTGCTATCCCAGCAGTCTGTACAGCGTTTTCTTTAGCCGGCTCTCCCTATGAAAATGCCCGCATCACAGTTGCGGACTCCAACACTTGCCAGTCCTGCCTCAAAAATTGGGCAGGAATAAGGGATTTCCGGAGTGGGGGATATTTCAAGTGTAGGGCATAGTTCCGTCCATCGATAAACCGGGGCCCCTGCAGCACCGGTGACCTTGGCCACACCCGCAGCAGCCAACCTGCCTTTTCCGCCCCTCTTCCAGCTGCACTCCGGCGTTTCTGCACCGCTTTCCAGCGCCAGAGGATCCCGCCTCCGCGCCCGCACCACGGGCCAGCCGCACCCGGACTGCTGAAAGTGGTGCAGAAATGCACGGGTGGCCAGCAGGTCGAGGCAGATGGGAGGCAGGTCAGCTGCCGACGCGCCGGAGCAGCTTCTCGAACTCGTCGTGGTACTCGGGCTGGAGCCTGACCTCGCCGTCTGCCTCGGCGTCCCGGAGCGCCTCCATGGCTTCAACGTCGGGCTGGCTGAACCAGCGTCCGATGGTCACACCATGCCTCGGCACGAAGAGCCGGTGGATGTGGTCACCGGCCTGGATGGATCCGGTGCGGATCACGCGGAGGTAGGTGCCAACACGGCCTGCCTCGGTGAAGCGCTTGACCCACTGGCTCTCCCCCATGCGCCGCTGGAAGGCAGCGCATGGCACACGCGGCGAGGTGACTTCGACTTCCACGTCCAGCCCGATCTTCCAGCGCTCGCCGATGACGGCACCGGTTGCTTCGATGCCGGAAACCCTCAGGTTCTCGCCGAAAATGCCCGGCGGCAGTTCACGCTCCAGCTCGCCGACCCAGTAGTCGGTATCGGCCTGGGAATAGGCGTACAGGGCCTGGTCCTCCCCGCCGTGGTGGATCCGGCTGGCCTGGACGTCACCGTGCAGGCCGAGTTTGTGCACCTTCACCGGACCGTCGACGGGGCGCTTGTCGATTGCGGTGACGCCCACGTTCCCTTCATCAGGCAGGAGCTGGTGTACCCGGCAGACGGCGAGCAGAGTGGCTGTGTCCATGGCAACAGTCTAGGTTCTCGGGCCCACCGGGTCGTCCGGCGGAATCCTGGCGGGTTATCACCGGATTTTTTGTTCGCGGCGTGGCGGCGCAGACACTAGGCTGGCTGCAGGATTTGCGTGCGGTTCCGTCCCGCCAAGGACGGCAGCGCCAACGGCGAGGCCCGCCCGGCCGGGAACGCATCAGCCAAGAACAGATCGGCCAGGAACAGATCGGCATGGACCAGCAGGGGGAACCATGGACCCGGAGAAAGACCAGTCCAAAGACCGCGACGACGGTGCGCGCGGGGACGCGTCCGGCGCCGACGGCCCCAAGCCGCCGCCCTGGCAGGTGCCCAAGCCGGAGCTCCGCCCTGAACTGCTAAACCCCGAACTGCTGAACCCCGGAGCAAGGAAAGACGGAGCGGGAAAAGACCAGCCCGGGCAGCCCAGCCCCATCGTTGACCCGTTCGCCCGGGAACGCGAGCGCGAACTGAGCTCGGCAGCGGCGAGGAAGAAGCGCTCGCAGCGCCGCACCGTAGTGGTGGGCCTGGGCGTGACCGCGTTGCTGGCAGGCACCATCACGGCGATCGTGGCCAGCAACGAACAGGAGCCCGACTACGCACAGGTGTGCTTCAACGAGGAAACCGGCGAACGCGTCGAAGACACCCAGTGCACCAGCACCGCAGGGCGCGGCGGCGCCCTTTACGCCTGGTACTTCTACGCCCGCGGCGCCAGCGTTCCGGGCGTGGGCCAGAGCCGGAACGCCTATCCGAATTTCACCAGGACTGTTCCGCAGGGCGCCAAGGCATCCACGGGATACAGCACCAAGGGCGGTACGGTCAGCAGGGGCGGTTTCGGCAGCAGCTCCAAGGGCGGAAGCACAGGAGGCTAGGGGTGAAGAGACTGACCGCTGCGCCCCGGCCGGACTGGAAGCAGAAAATCGAAGAGCAGGGCCTGGTTTTCTCGACCACCAGCATGCCCGACGGCAGAAAGATCGAGTACTGGAACGAATCCGCGTACTACGAATTCACCATGGACGAGGTGGAAGCGCTCGAGGTCACGGCCGAGGAGATGCACGCGATGTGCCTGGAGGCCGCGAAGTTCCTGGCCACCGGCGCCATGGGACCCATTGGCATCGGCCAGCAGGGCCTGGAGCTGGCGACCGAGTCGCTGCAGGCCGGCGACATGGACATCTACGGCCGCTTCGACTTCATCTATGACGGCCAGGGCGGCCCAGCCAAGATGCTGGAGTACAACGCGGACACACCCACCGGGCTGATCGAGGCCGCCGTGGCCCAGTGGTTCTGGCTCCAGGACGTCTTTCCGGACAAGGACCAATGGAACGGCATCCACGAGGCCCTCATCCGGCAGTGGAAGAAACTCCAGTACCGCACGGGCATGAGCACGCTCCACGTCGCCCACTCGGAGGCCGAGGAATCCGGCGAGGACTGGATGACCGCGGCCTACATGCGGGACGTGGCCAGCCAGGCAGGGTGGACCACCATCGGCATCAACATGTCGGACATCGGCTGGGACCCCAATCTGAACCGTTTCGTGGACCTGGACAATTTCATGATCAGCACCATCTTCAAGCTCTACCCGTGGGAGCTGATGCTGAAGGAGCCGTTCGGCCACCGCCTCCTGCAGCGTGCCCACAATCCGCGCTGGGTGGAGCCAGCCTGGAAAATGCTGCTGTCCAACAAAGCGCTGCTGGCCGCGCTCTGGCATTTGTACCCGGACCATCCCAACCTGCTGCCGGCCTACCTGAACGAGCCAGGGCCGCTGAAGGAGTGGGCGGCCAAGCCGCTCCATGGCCGCGAGGGCGACAACATCAAGATCCACGCCGAAGGCATCAGCCTCGAGCAGCCCGGCGGGTACGGCCGCGAAGGCTGGTGCTACCAGCAGTTCCACCCGCTCCCCGACTTCGACGGCAACCACCCCGTCCTTGGCCTCTGGGTGGTTGACGGGGAATCCGTCGGCTGCGGCATCCGCGAATCCGACGGCCCCATCACCGACTACTTCTGCCGGTTCGTGCCGAACACCATCGACGCACCGGCGCCCCTTTCGGCCCAGGCCCATTCCAACAAGGCAGGTATCGCACTATGAGCATCGGAACCACGACGGCGGGCGGAGGCGCCGGGAAGCAGCCAGGCAGCGCCGTCCCCGCCAAAGGGCTGCACGCCGGGATCCTGGACCTGGGCGACTCCGTCATGCTGGGCCTGGCCTCCACCGCGCCCGTCTACTCGCTGGCTGCGACCCTGGGCCTGATCGTTGCCGTGAACGGCAACTACACACCACTGATCCTGGTCCTGGGTTTCATTCCCGTGCTGTTCATCGCCTACGCATTCCGGGAGCTCAACAGCGCCCTGCCGGACTGCGGCACCACGTTCATCTGGGCACGCCGCGCATTCGGTCCGTGGGCGGGCTGGCTCGGCGGTTGGGGGCTGGCGCTGGCCGGCATCGTCGTCCTGGCCAACCTTGCCCAGGTGGCCGGACAGTATCTGTGGCTGCTGGTGGGAGACGGTTCCCTGGCGGAGAACACGGTGCTGGTTACCGCGACGGGCGTGCTGTTCATCGCCTTCATGACCCTGGTGAACTACCGCGGGATCCGGCTCGGCGAGCATGTCCAGCGCGTGCTGACGTACATCCAGTACATCTCCCTGGGCGTCTTCGCGGTAGCCATTGTCGTCAGGATCGCGGGCGGGGCACCAGAGGGCCAGGCGTTCGATTTTGAGTGGTTCAATCCTGCCGGTGCGTTCGCTGATCCGGGCGCGGTGGTCCATGGAGCCCTGCTGGCCCTGTTCATCTACTGGGGGTGGGACACCTGCCTGGCGGTGAACGAGGAGACAGAGAATCCGTCCACCACCCCGGGGCGTGGGGCCGTGATCTCGGCCTTCGTCCTGGTGGCCATCTACGTGTCCGTGGCACTGCTGGTGATGATGTACGCCACGGTGGGGTCCGAGGGCATCGGCCTCGGCAACAGCGAGAACCAGAACGATGTGTTCCTTGCCATGAAGGACGTGGTGCTGGGCCCCTGGGGCTGGCTGATCGTCGTCGCCGTCCTGGCGTCCGTACTCTCCTCGACGCAGACCACCATCCTTCCGACGGCTCGCGGCACCCTGTCCATGGGTGTCCATGGGGCGTTGCCGCCGAAGTTCGGCGAGGTCCATGCCCGGAACCAGACGCCCGGGTTCTCCACGCAGGTGATGGGCGCCGCGGCCATCGCATACTACGTGGCGATGAGTTTCCTCAGCGAGAACCTGCTCTCCGACTCCATCAGCTCCATCAGCCTCTTCATCGCGTTCTATTACGCCCTGACCGGCTTCGCGTGCGCCTGGTACTTCCGCGGGACCCTCCGCGACTCGGCAAGGAACCTCTGGTTCCGCGGCATCCTGCCACTGCTGGGCGCCCTCACCCTGACCGGCGCGTTCTTTGTGTCGGCGGTCCAGATGTGGGACCCGGCGTACGGAGACACAGAGATCTTCGGGGTTGGCGGCGCGTTCGTCAGCGGCGTGGTGCTGCTGGGCCTGGGCGTGGTCCTGGCCGTGGTGTGCCGGTTCCTGCCGTCGACGCGGGCCTATTTCCAGGGCAGGCAGCCCGTCGCGGCCAGGCCCCAGGGCAGCCCCAACGGATAAGGCGGCCCGATGCGGGCCGTAGGATGCTGGCATGAGCAACGACGCCCTTGATCCCGCGGCAGCATCGGCCGAGTACGGTCTTCCGGACCCATCTGACATCCTGGCCCTGGATTCGCTGCTGACCCCGGACGAACTGGCGCTGCGGCAACGGATCCGCGACTTCACCGACCAGCAGATCCGGCCGGACATCGCCGACTGGTACGACCGCGGCGTCTTCCCCGGGCACCTGCCCGCGCAGCTGGGCGAGCTGGGTGTGCTGGGCATGCATCTGGAGGGCTATGGATGTCCCGGCCGCACGGCGGTGGAATACGGGCTGGCGGCGATGGAGCTTGAGGCCGGCGATTCCGGGATCCGCACGTTCGTCTCGGTCCAGGGCTCGCTGGCCATGACCGCCATCCACAAGTGGGGCTCGGAGAACCAGAAGCAGGAATGGCTCCCCCGCATGGCCGCCGGCGAGCTGATCGGCTGCTTCGCGCTGACGGAGCCGTCCGCCGGGTCGGACCCGTCCTCCATGACCACTGTGGCCAGGCAGGACGGCACCGTCGAGGACGCCGGCTGGATCCTGGACGGCACCAAACGCTGGATCGGGTTCGCATCGATTGCCGACGTGATGGTCGTGTGGGCCAGGACCGACGACGGCGTCCGCGGCTTCCTCGTGCCGTCCGGCACCGCGGGGGTCACCGCCGCGCCGATCGACCGGAAACTCTCGATGCGCGCCTCGGTCCAGTGCGACGTCACGTTCGACGGCGTCCGGCTGGGACCGGAGGCCCTGCTGCCGGGTGCGCGCGGACTCAGAGGACCGTTCTCCTGCCTCAACGAGGCCCGCTACGGCATCGCGTGGGGCGCGATGGGCGCTGCCCGCGACTCCTACGAGGCCGCCCTGAAGTACGCGATGGACCGGCAGCAGTTCGGCAAACCGCTGGCCGGTTACCAGCTCACCCAGGAAAAGCTGGTGAACATGCTGCTGGAGGTCCAGAAGGGCACCATGCTTGCCCTGCAGCTGGGCAGGCTCAAGGACTCCGGCAGGCTGCAGCCGGAACAGATTTCCCTGGTCAAGCTGAACAATGTCCGCGAGGCCATCAAGGTCGCCCGTGAGGCCCGGACCATCCTGGGCGGCAACGGCATCACGCTGGACTACTCTCCCCTGCGGCATGCGGCGAACCTGGAATCGGTGCGCACGTACGAGGGCACGGATGAGGTCCATATGCTGATCCTCGGCCAGCACATCACAGGGCTGTCCGCCTTCCGGTAGGCAAGAGCCGCTGATAACCGGTTTCGGCAGCCTCAACCGGCTGAGGGGCACTGGCCTGCTCGGTCAGGCGGAAGTCAGGCGGAGAAGCCGCCGTCCGCCTTGATCAGCTGGCCGGAGACCCAGCGTCCCGCCGGGGAAAGCAGGAAGGCCACCGTACCGGCCACGTCCGCCGGCGTTCCCAGCCGCCCGCCCGGCTGGTGCCGGGTGACTTCCTCACGCACTTCCCGGCTCATCCAGCCGGTGTCCACGGGCCCGGGGTTCAGCACGTTCGCGGTGATGCCGAGCGGCCCGAGCTCCCGGGCCGCAGCTATGACGATCCGGTCCAGCGCACCCTTGGACGCGCCGTACGGAAGGTTGAACGCTGTGTGGTCACTGGTCAGCGCAACGATTGCGCCGCCGTCGGGCGCTGCCTGCCGGGCAAAGGCAGCGACCAGCTGCCAGCTGGCGCGGGTGTTCACGGCGAAGTGGCGGTCGAAGCTTTCCAGCGAGGTGTCCAGGACGCCCGAGTCGACCGACTCGGCGTGGCTCAGCACCATGCCGTGGAGCGTTCCGGCCTGCTCCGCGGCAGCGGCCATCAGCCGGTCCACGGCCTGGGGATCCTGAAAGTCCGCGGGCAGGGACACCACCTTGGCGCCAATGGCCTCCAGCTCCGCGGTGAGCCGTTCGACGTCGTCCGGCTGGATTCCCCACGGCATCCTGGCGTCATAGTCCTGCCAGTATGTCAGGACCAGGTCCCAGCCGTCGGCGGCGAGCTGCCGGGCGATGCCGGCGCCGATCCCGGCCAGCCGGCCGACGCCGGTGACGAGGGCCGTCCTGCGCTGGTGTTCTCCAGCCTGGTGTCCTCCAGCCTGGTGTTCTGCAGGCTGGTATTCTCCAGCCTGGTGCTCCCCGCCGTGGCTCATGCCGGCAGCTTCTTAAGGTTCCCCCGCCGCAGCACCACGAACCAGCAGGCCAGGATCGCCAGCGCGCAGAATACGCCTGCGCTGGAGACCATGATCCACAGCCCGGGGGTTTGGAGGTTGAGGTTCTCTGCTCCCAGTGCCGTGCCGATGGTCTTGGGTGAAAAGAAGAACACCACAGTCGAGACGCCCAGCAGGCCACCCATGAGCCAGCGCGTCGCATGATGCCGTCCAGGCATTTCGCGAAGGGTCCAGGCGAATGCCGGCAGCACCGCTGCCATCCAGACCCAGTGGTGGGACCATGACACAGGGCTGATGAGCAGCATGGTGAGGGCGGTGGCCGATATGGCCACCACCTTGGCGCCCTGCTCACTGGCAATCCTGATGACCGCCGCGCCCAATGCCACCACGAGCAGGCTCAGGACCAGCCAGGGGATGGTGACGCCGGCGGCAGGGACACCGAAGTGGAGCAGCGCCCCCTTGATGGAAAGGTTGTCCACATACCCCGCCCCGCCGATCCGGGAGGTGTCAGGAAGGATCTCAAGCCAGAACCGCACGGAATCCGCGGGCCGGAGGAACCAGCCGAGCAGAACGGTGGCGGCGAAGCCGGCGCCCATGTTCAGGAGTCCGCGCCAGTCCTTGCGCATGAGGAAGTACAGGCCAAACACGAGTGGCGTCAGCTTGATGCCCGCCGCCACACCCACGAGGAAGCCGCTCCCGGGCAGGCCCCGGCTCCAGCGGGCATTTCGACCCAGCAGGTCCGCCGCCATCATCCCCATGAGCAGGATGTTGATCTGGCCGAAGGCCAAGGTTTCCCGCCACGGGCCGAGATTCAGGACGGCCAGAAGCAGCACCACCGCCCCGAGCCGGTTCCGCAGGGAGGGCCACGTGGCCGCGGCGAAGGTGCTGCGCCAGTCGGGTTTGGCGTTCCAGTAGCGGACAGCCCTCGCCGCAACCCAGACTGCTATGGCCACTCCGGCCGCGTTGAACAACATCAGGGCGGCTGCCTGCGGCAGCTGAGCCAGCAGGCTGAAGAGCAGCGCAGCAAACGGCGGGTAAGTGAAGGGAAGCTGCGGACCGCCTGCCCACTCCAGCGTCAGGCGGTAGAGCCCCGACGGGCCCAGGCCCGTCTCGTGGAGCACCTTGCCGCCATGCCAGTAGACGCTGAAGTCCAGGCCGCCCTTCTCGCTCCAGACGCCGAGCCGTGCGGAGATGAAGACGGCGGCGGCCAGCACGGCGGCCACGGTGAGGAGCTCCGCGGCGACCACCGCAAACCGGGGATCGCGCAGCATTCCCGGGCCGGTAGTTTCCGCCGGGGCTCCGCGGCTCAGGGCGTCGGCGTGCAGGGCTTCGGTGAGCGGGGCATCAATATGCAGGGCCTCAGTGAGCGGGGCATCAGCGAGCGGGGCGCCGGAACGCGGCCTGTCCTTCGCTTGGGCGTCGAGCAGTGCCATTGAGTGTCCCCCGTTGTGTGATGCCGCCAATGCCGCGCGGGGCCCGTCCGGGTCAGGTGCCCGGGTCGGCACCCGCGCTCATTGTACTAACGGCCTGCGGCGTCCTTCGAAGCCATGCGCCCCGTGTCCCCCACTTTCGAAGCGTCCTTCCGCCCAAGCCGGAGGGCGGTTGCGTCTGGATCGAGTAGGCACTTCGCGGCAGTGTTGCGTCGGAAACACTGCCGCGAAGTGTCATCTCGGCGGGGAGAAGAGGGTCCGGGACGGCCGGTAAGCGAACGCCCAGTACACCAGAAGGGCGATGCCGCAGAGCACGCCCAGGCTGGCCGCCATCAACGGCCATTGGGTCGAAGGGTCCTTGCCCCACTCTTCGGCTCCGGCCATCATGGCCAGGTCTTTGGGCGCGAGGTAGAAAGCCACGGCGGACGCCGCCACGATGATCCAGCCGGCCACCTGCATCCTTCCGCTCCGTGTGGGGACCCGGTGCATCGCAAAGGCCATGGAGGGCAGCGCCACGGCCATCCACACCCAGTGGTGGGACCAGGAAACCGGGCTGATCAGGAGCATCAGCACGGCCGTTGCGGACACTGCCACGAAGTTTTCCTCGACCGCATGTGCCCACTTGATCACGAGCGCGGCCACGGCCACCAGGGCCAGCGAGAGAACCAGCCACACCAGGGTGGTCACGCCGGAATCCGGCATCCCGAAGTGCAGCAGCAGGCCTTTAAGGGACAAGTTGTCCACGTATCCGGGGCCGCCGATGCGGCCGGTGTCGGGCAGGATACTGGTCCAGAAGGCGGCCGAGGCATGCGGCAGCACCGCCCAGGCGAGCGCGATGGAGCCGAAGAATCCGGCGGCCATCCAGGCCAGTGCCTTGAAGTCGCGGCGGACCAGGAAGTAGAGGCCGAACGCCAAGGGGGTCAGCTTGATGCCGGCGGCGACGCCGATCAGCAGACCGGCCGGCCACCGGATTTCGCCGGCCCGTGACTTCCCGTGCAGGGCGAAGTCGGTCAGGATCACACCCATCAGGATGATGTTGATCTGTCCGAAAACAAACGTGTCGCGCCATGGCCCCATGAGCAGGATCGCCCCCGTCCCGGCCAGCGCCACGGTCCGGAACCGCCAGTCGGCTGCTGCCTCGCGCCAGCGGCCCAGGCCGAAGTAATGGCGGCTGAGCCAGGCGGATACCACAGCGGCTCCGCCGAGCGCGGCACCGATGAAGAGCGCGCTGCTCTCCCCGAACGTCAGGGTTGCGAGGCCGGCGAAAAGCAGCGCGGCGAAGGGCGGGTACGTAAAGGGCAGCCCGTCACGGGCCGCGTACAGTTCACTGACTCCGCCCTCACCGGACTGCAGCACTTTGGTGCCGCCGTAGTAATACACCTCGAAGTCGTTCATCACCGGGGCGTAGTGGGAGTAGAGCACCGCCAGGGCGGCGACGACGGCGATTGCGCCGGCCGCCGTCGCCAGCCATCCGAAGATGGTCCGGCCAGCCTTCGGCGCTGCCGGTGTGGAAGGTGCCGCCTCGGAAGGTGCTGCCAGTGTCTGGTCGGGGGCCTCCGGGGTCACCTTCACTGGATGAACGCGAAGGCTTGCTCGAGGTCCGCGATGAGGTCCTCAACGTCCTCGATGCCGCAGGACAACCGGATGAGGTCGACGGGGACCGCCAGTTCGGTGCCCTTCACCGAGGCGTGCGTCATTTCGGACGGGTAGTTCATCAGTGACTCGATGCCGCCCAGGGACTCTGCCAGGGTGAAGACCGACGTGGATTCGGCCACCTTGCGGGCCGCCGCCTCGCCGCCCTTGAACTGGACCGAGACTATGCCGCCAAACTTTTTCATCTGCTTCCTGGCCAGATCGTGGCCCGGGTGCGAGGGCAGCCCCGGGTAAAGCACCGCCTCAACCTCGGGACGTTCCAGGAGCCATTCCGCCACGGCCTGCGCGTTGTCGCTGTGCCGGTCCATGCGGATCCCCAGCGTCTTCAGCCCGCGCGTGGTGAGGAATGCATCCATGGGCCCGGAGACCGCACCGACGGCAAACTGCACGAAGCCGATCTTCTCTGCCAGGCCTGCGTCCTTGACCACAAGTGCACCGCCCACCACGTCGGAGTGGCCGCCGATGTACTTCGTGGTGGAGTGGACCACGACGTCGGCACCCAGGGCGAGCGGGGTCTGCAGGTAGGGGGACGCGAAGGTGTTGTCGACGATCAGGAGGGCCCCGGCGTCGTGCGCCACTGTGGCGAGCGCCTCGATGTCGGTGATCTTCATCAGCGGGTTGGAGGGGGTTTCCACCCACACGAAGCGAGTCTTGTGCGCGGCCACGGCAGCCGCCACGGCGTCCAGGTCCGACATGTCCACGGGGGTGTTGCCGATCCCCCAGTCACCGAGTACCCGGCTGATCAGACGGTAGGTGCCGCCGTACGCGTCGTTGCCGAGCACGATGTGGTCGCCCGGCCGCATCAGGGCCCGGATGAGCGAGTCCTCGGCGGCGAGCCCCGAACTGAAGGAGTAGGCGTGCGTGCCGCCCTCGAGCGCCGCGAGCTGTTCCTGCAGGGCGTCCCGGGTGGGGTTGCCGCCACGGCCGTACTCGTAGCCGTCGCGGAGGCCGCCGATGCCGTCCTGGGCATAGGTGGAGCTGAAGTGCAGGGGCGGTATGACGGCACCCGTGCGGGGCTCAAAAGCCTGGCCGGCGTGCACGGCCCGGGTGTTGAATCCTTGGTTCTCTGAGACAGACATGGGGCTCCTTGGGCTAGTTGCTGAGGTACGCGAGGAGGTCGTGGCGGGTCAGGATGCCCACAGGGGCGCCGACGAACGTCACCATCACGGTGTCGACGTCGGATAGCAGTTCACGGGCCGCGGAGATGGTTTCCAGCGAGCCGATGACCGGAAGCGGCTTTCCCATGTGTTCGGAGATCTTGTCCGTCAGATTCGCTTCGCCGCGGAACAGCTTGGCGGTCAGGGAGCGTTCGTCCACGGCGCCGAGGACCTCGCCCATCACCACCGGCGGTTCCTGGGACAGCACCGGGATGTGGCTGACGCCGAACTCGTTCATGATGTTGATGACGTCGCGGACGGTCTCGTTGGGGTGGATGTGGACCAGGTCCGGCAGTTCACCGGTCTTGGACTTGATGACCTCGCCCACGGAGGCTTCCTCGCCCCCTGAGAGGAAGCCGTAGGAGCGCATCCACTGGTCGTTGAAGATCTTCGCGAGGTAGCCGCGGCCGGAGTCCGGCAGGATCACCACCACCACGGCGTCCGCGGGGAGGTCCTTGGCGGTCTGGAGCCCGGCGACGACGGCCATGCCGGAAGAGCCGCCCACGAGGAGGCCCTCCTCGCGCGCCAGCCGGCGGGTCATGGCGAATGAGTCGGCGTCGCTGACCGCGATGACTTGGTCCGGAACGGCTTTGTCGTAGTTGGCCGGCCACATGTCCTCGCCCACGCCTTCGACGAAGTACGGCCGGCCGGTGCCGCCCGAGTACACAGAACCGGCGGGATCCGCCCCGATGATCCTGACCCGGCCGCCGTCGGACTCCGGGCGGTCCGCCGAGACCTCCTTGAGGAACCGGCCGGTGCCGGTGATGGTGCCGCCGGTGCCGGCACCGATGACGCAGTGCGTGACCTTGCCGTCGGTGTCGCGCCAGATTTCGGGGCCAGTGGTTTCATAGTGGCTGCGGGGCGCGGCGGGGTTGGAGAACTGGTCCGGTTTGTAGGCACCGGGAATCTCGGTGACGAGGCGGTCCGAGACGCTGTAGTAGCTTTGCGGGCTGTCCGGGGCGACGGCGGAGGGAGTCACCACCACTTCCGCGCCGTAGGCCTGAAGCACGGCGCGTTTGTCCTCCCCCACCTTGTCCGGGACCACGAAAATGCACTTGTAGCCCTTTTGCTGGGCCACAAGGGCCAGGCCGACGCCGGTGTTGCCGGAGGTCGGCTCGATGATGGTGCCGCCTGGTTGGAGCTTGCCGTCCCGCTCCGCTTCCTCGATCATCCTGGCCGCGATGCGGTCCTTGACGGATCCGCCGGGGTTCACGTATTCCAGCTTCACGAGGACGGTGGCTTTGATGCCGTCGGTGACGTGGTTGAGCTTGATCAGCGGGGTATTGCCGATAAGGTCCAGAACGGACTGGGCGTACTTCATGGGTACCAACTTACCGTCTTGCCCGCAGGCCGGCGTTCCGGGCGGCAGCGGCCGCCCGGAGGTTCAGGATGACGTTGGCTCCTTAGCCTCCCGCTCCCTCTGCACCCCCGGCGGGGAGGTTCTCCCACAGCCCCAGAACGTTCCCCTCGGTGTCCTTGAAGTAGGCGTAGAAGCCCATCCCCGGGATGGCGTCCTTCGGCTTGACCACGGAGCCGCCGAGCTTCTCCACCTGAGCCAGCGTTTCGTCGATGCTCTCCACGTCGACGGTGATGATGGGGGTCTTCAGTTCACCTTCGCGGGCGAACAGGCCGCCGTTGATGGCCCCGGGACTCTTCGGCATCCCGGTTTGCTCGTCGCTGGGCGTGGTGATCACCACGTTGTAGTCCATCTCCGGCATGGCGTTGATGGTCCACTGGAAAGCCTCCCGGTAGAAGTCCGTGGCCCTGCCCTGATCGTCGGCGGGTATTTCGAAATGCACAATGCCTGCCATGGTGCCCTCCTGGGTTTGGCTGATCCGCGCGGACGCCCCGCGCCACACCTGGGATTGTAGTCCTCCCCCGTTGCGGCGGATAAGGCCTGCTGCGCAATGCCGGCCGGCCGGGTTGTCAGCGGTTCGGCTGTCAGCGGTCCTGATGTCAGCCGTCCGTGGGACGATGATTCCATGACCATCACGGACGTCCCCGCCAGCGTTGCCGCTGCCGCGGACGCCTCAGTGCGATGGTATGCCGGCGGCCCCTACAGCCTGCGCCAGACCCTGGGCACGCTCATGCGCGGCAACGGCGATCCCTCTTTCGCATCGCGCCCGGACGGCCTGTGGATGGCATTCACGACGCCGGATGGCCCGGTCACGCTGCGCCTCACCAGCGCCGAACAGGGCCCGGACCCCTATGTCGATGCACAGGCCTGGGGTCCCGGCTCGGAGGCGGCCGTGGCCGCCTTGCCGCGCCTGCTGGGGGCCGGCGACGACTGGTCCGCTTTTGACGAGCCCGGCTTCCACGCGACGCTCCCGCGGCTGGTCCGGGAAGCACGACGCCGGAACCTTGCGATCCGTCTCCCTTCCACGGGGCGGATGGTGGACTCCCTCGTGCCCACCATTTTGGAGCAGAAGGTCACCGTCATCGAGGCGCGGCGGGGATTCCGCTACCTCATGTACCGCCACGGCACTCCCGCCCCCGGGGCGTTGACGGTGGCGCCGGCCGGGCTGCTGGTACGGCCCACTCCGGAACAGTGGCTCCGCATCCCGTCCTGGGAGTGGCACAAGGCTGGCGTGGGGCCGCAGCGGTCGGCCACTGTCATGCGGGCGCTGCGTTCCGCCGTCGCGCTTGAACGGCTGGCGGCGCTGCCGGCGGCGGAGGCTGCTGCCAAGATGCAGACCATCCCGGGCATCGGGGTGTGGACGGCCGCCGAGGTGGTGCAGCGGACGCATGGCTGCCCCGACTCGATCGCGGTGGGCGATTACCATCTCGCGGCCGACGTGGGCGCTGCACTGACCGGCAGGCGGACCGACGACGCCGGAATGCTGGCCCTGCTGGAGCCGTGGCGTGGCCACCGGCAGCGCGTGGTCCGGATGATCGGGCTCAGCAGCTTCCGGAAACCCATGTTCGGGCCGCGGATGACCATCCAGGACCACCGGCGCCACTGAGCCCGTCCCCGTCAGAGACCCAGCCGGGCCACCGCTTCCTCGCGCATCTCAACCTTGCGGACCTTGCCCGAAACGGTCATGGGGAAGCTCTCACGGACCTCGACGTATTTCGGGATCTTGTAGTGCGCCAGCTTGCCACGGCAGAAGTCGGCCACGGCGGCCGCGTCGAGCGGCTCCGCCCCGGGTTTGAGGATGATGCAGGCCATCAGCTCCTCGCCGTATTTGGTGTCCGGCACGCCGATCACCTGAACATCCTGGATGGCAGGATGCGTGTAAAGGTACTCCTCGATTTCGCGCGGATAGATGTTCTCGCCGCCGCGGATCACCATGTCCTTCATCCGGCCCTCGATCACCACGTACCCGTCCTCGTCCATCCGGGCCAGGTCCCCGGTGTGCATCCAGCCGTCGGCGTCGATGGCCTCGGCCGTCTTGTCCGGCTGGTTCCAGTAACCCTGCATCACCGCGTAGCCGCGTGTGCACAGTTCACCGATGTCCCCGCGCTCCAGGACCTCCCCAGTGGCCGGGTCCACGATCTTGTTCTCCAGCTGCGGCATGGTGCGCCCCACGGTCCGGGTGCGGTGCTCCAGGGTGTCGCCGCTGCGGGTCATGGTGGACACCGGCGAGGTCTCGGTCATGCCGTAGCAGATGGCCACATCCCGCATGTTCATCTCCGAGATGACCCGCTTCATCACCTCGATGGGGCACAGTGAACCGGCCATGACACCGGTGCGCAGGGTCGACAGGTCGTAGGAGGGGAAGTCCGGCAGCGCCAGTTCGGCGATGAACATGGTGGGTACGCCGTAGAGCGACGTCCCGCCGAAATCCTGCACCGCCTCCAGGGCCGCCGCCGGCGTGAAGCTGCGTCCGGGAATGATGGTGGCGGCGCCGTGGCTGAGCGCATTGAGATTCCCGATCACCATGCCGAAGCAGTGGTAGAACGGCACCGGAATGACCACCCGGTCGTGTTCGGTGTAACGCAGCAGCTCCCCGATCGAGTAGGCGTTGTTGAGGATGTTGTGGTGCGTGAGAGTGGCGCCCTTCGGGAAACCGGTGGTCCCCGACGTGTACTGCAGGTTGACGGGATCGTGCGGGTCCAGTTCGGACATGCGCGCCTTCAGGCTGGAATGCCCGACGTCGTCCGCCCGCTTGAGCAGCTCCGCGTACGTCAGTTCCTGCTCACTTTGGGGGACGCCGGCGTCGAGCCCCTCCGATTCGATGTCCGGCAGGAACACCAGCTCGCGCAGCTCCGGACATTCGCCAAGCGCCTGCCGTGCCATGCCCACGTAGTCGCTGTTCCGGTCCGTCGGAGCTGTGACCAGCATGCGCATGCCGCCCTGTTTGACCACGAATGCCAGCTCATGGCTGCGGTGGGCGGGGTTCACATTGACGAGGATCGCGCCGATCTTGGCCGTCGCGTACTGCAGGATGGTCCACTCGGCGCAGTTGGGGCTCCAGATTCCGATCCGCTCCCCCTTCGCGACGCCCAGCGCGAGAAGCGCGCGGGCGAGGCGGTCGACGTCGTCGTTCAGTTTGGTGTAGCTCCAGCGCCGGGCGTCCGCGCCGGGCACTGCGGCCGCCTCGATCAGAGCATCGTGGAAAGGAAACCGGGCCACGATCCGCTCGAAATTCTCGCCGATGGTTTCATCAAGCAGCGGAACGTCAGTGTCCCCGGCTGTGTAAGCGCGCATGGTGGCACGCTACCAACTGCCCCCGGGCAAAAGAAGCGCAACAGTCGGGTGTCCGGCGTAAACAGGTCCGGGAGCTCCTGCGGTGGCCGGTATTGTGAAAGCCATGAGTGCACCCATCGACCTGCAGGCAACGTTCATCCCCAACGACGGCGAATTCTTCCGCGTGAAGCTCGCCCTGGAAATCGCCATCGACGAAGTGGTCAACGAGCCCGGCTGCATCCGCTACGAGCTCACCGAAGCCACCGAAGAAAAGCTGGTCCTGACCGAACGGTGGGCTTCCGAGGAGGACCTGGAAAAGCACTCCAAGGGCACCGCCGTGCAGGACCTGAATGAATCCCTCAGCGCGCTGCTCGCCGAGCCGGTCAGGCTCGAACGCCTGTAGTCAGCAGAAGCAGAAAAAGGCGGGGTCACGCCGCACCCGGAACCGATATTCCCGGGCGCGGAATGACCCCGCCTTTGCGCTTGATGGAGCTTGGAAGGCTTCAGTGGACCTTAGAAGTCCGGAATCTGCGATCCGTCCTGGGTGCCTGTGTTCTTGCCCGTGCCGTTACCGGCGCTGGTGCCTGCGCTCGTGCCTGCGGCCGCGGCGGCCTCGGCCTGCGAGCGCGCCACGTGGGCGTGGACTTCGGCCATGTCGAGCGCCTTGACGGCGTCGATGACCTGTTCGAGCTGGGGGGCATTCAGTGCGCCGGGCTGGGAGAAGACGAGCACTTTTTCGCGGAAGGCCATCAGCGTGGGGATCGATGTGATGCCGGCTTCCGCGGCCAGCTGCTGCTCAGCCTCAGTATCCACCTTGGCGAAGACAACGTCGCCGTGCTTCTCGGAAACTGCGGAATATGTGGGCCCAAACTGCTTGCAGGGACCACACCATTCGGCCCAGAAGTCAACGAGGACAATATCGTTGTTCTCAACGGTTGATGCGAACTGTTCACCTGTAATGTCTACGGTTGCCATGTGTCCACGGTACGCGAGCCAGCTCCGGATGTCCCTTCGAGGCACTCCTTGTTCGCTACACGCGTCACCGGGAATACATCAGGCCCAGGCGTGCGGCGCCGGCCTGCGTGAGCCGGGCAGCGCGTTGTTTTCCCGCCACTCATGGATCCAGTCCGGAAGCTCCAGTTCTTCCGGGGGCGCACCAAACTCTGCAATGATCTCCTCCTGGCTGACTGGCCTTCCCCCGCTCACCAGCCGGGTGGCGATGTAGGCCCGGGCATAGATTTCACCGTCCGCCACCATCCGCTGCTCAAAGTAGATGGCCTTGGCATCCAGTCCAATGATCCTGGACTCGATCGTGTACCGCTGCCACAGCTGCAGCGAGCGGCGGAAGGCGATGGTCTCACCCGCAGCCACCGGACTCCAGCCCCGCCGCCGCATCCTCGCCCAGGTGCCGCTGCGGACCATCAGATCGAAACGCCCCAGGTCCATCAGCGAGAAGTACATCCCGTTGTTCACATGCATGGCGATGTCTATATCGGTCGGAAGCACGCGGAGAGGGAGGGAGGACGCCTCCCATACGCTGAGCGGCGGGCGCCTGGAGGACGTAACGAGCAGCAGGAGTGTGCGCAGAAGCAAGTGCATGACCTACATGTTACCCGCGGGTAACAAACATGCCACTTGTGACATCTCCTCGCCGGTGCGGCCTGCGGGATTCAAGTAGGGGCTGCGCGGAAAGACAGGTATTGCCTACCCGTGCGCCGGCGGAAACGCCCCTCCTACACTCAACACTGCTGGGCAGACGCGTTAGTGAGCGCGTCCCTCTCTCAATTTAATGGTCAGGCGTAACGTCAAGCGGTCCCGCCATTTCCGCGCGGGCGCGCTACCTTGTCTGCGCTTGACCGCCCAGCTAGCGGCCGCAGATTCTGCAGCCGCACGACGGTTCAGGGTCAGCCATGGATCAGCAGGAAAAAGCCAGCCGGCACCGCGGGGCGGTCTATCTTTTTGGGCCGCAGCCCGGAACGACGACCACGGGATTCGACATCAGGGCGCTTGTGCTCGCAGGAGTGCTGCTGCTCAGTGTCGCCACCCCCATTTGGTCTGCGGCTCCGGACCACGACTCCCCCGCAGCGGCAGGCCAGGTGATTTCGGCCCCGGCCAGGGACGATGCCATTCCGTGGGCCGGACTGCCGGGCACCGTGACGGACATGGCCGCGTCGGCACCGGCTGCCAAAGCGTCTGCTGCAGAGGCGCCGCCCGCCTCTGCTGCCCCGGCCGCCGCATCCGCCGCGTCCGCTGCGGGCCCGGCGGTGGCTCCGGCGGCGAAGGCACCCGCCCCTGCCGTGAAGGCCGCGGCCCCGGCTCCGGCACCCGCACCTGCTCCGGCACCCGCCCCTGCTCCGGCACCCGCACGGGCCCCTGCACCTGCTCCGGCACCGCTGGTCCGGACCATCTATGTGGCAGGCGCAGGAGGCCAGGACATGGTGGACCGTTGCATTGGGCCCATCCATTTCACACCGACCGACGGTTACTCGCTCTTCATCACGGAACACGACTTCTGCGGCGGCTGGGCCCGCTTCTCGGGCATCCAGGTCGGTGAGCGCGTCGACCTCGCGGGATATGGATCCTATACCGTGGCGGCACGCAGCCAGGTACCCAACGGCGGCACAACGAACGATGTTGCGGCCGTATTCGGCGGATTCCCGCGGGCGGTCCTGCAGACCTGCATCCCCGGGACCACCCAGATGCTGGTCATAGCCCTGAACTAGCGTTCCGCCATCCGCCGGTGGACATGACACTTCGCCTTGGCAGCATCATTTGAATACGTCATTCAAGGGTATGTATTTCAAGTTGGACGTTTTCCCTCCTTCATTGGCTTCATCATGGACAACCAGAAGCCCCTGCTCGAATGGAGGCCCGGCGTTCAGGCTGGTGACGTCAACCCCATCGGTACCAGTCACACCGTCGATGGCCCCGTTGGCACTGACATCGAACTTCTTAACGAAGCGGTTGTCGCCGGCCCGCTCATAGACGACGATGGTGGAATCGCCCTGGCTGGAAACGAAAAGGTGGCCGGAACCGTTCATACCGTACGCAATGGCCATCCCCTCGATGTCGGCCACGAGGCGCCCGCCTCCCGCCTCATCTACAGACACGCGGGCCTCGCCGGCGTCCGGTTCGGCCGCGTACTTCCAGACGGCCACGTCCTCCTGGCCAACGTAGAGGTGGCCTAGCTCGTCGTCCGCGACGCAGCTCTCGGTGATACTGCTGATCCCCAGCGTCCTCACCAGGGTTGCATCAACCTTGCCCGCTCCGTTGTCGGCCAATTCAAATTGTTGGATGGAACCCGGCCCATTTGGCGTTACAAAAGCGTAGAACTTGCCGCTCACCTTGCTGTGGTACATGCAGAATCCGTAGCTGGGGGCGAATGTTGTGATGCTGCGGGCGGCAGCGGGTGACAGGGTCCTGCTCCCCGTATCCAATGACCACAGTGCGAGGGTGTTGTCGGTCCTGTTATTTGCCCCGACCAACACAATCGACTGCCCCGCTAAAGGAAAGCCGGATCTCAGGTCAACATTCCCTATCATTCCGTCGGGCCTGAACTGTATTAGCCTTCCGTCCATCCCAAATACCCCTATGCCGCCACCGGATGACGCCTTGCTGTCTGCAATCACCACGCTGTTGGCAGGGTCAGTTGGGTTGATCCAAATTGCAGAGTCGTCTGAAATGTCCCCCGAACCGGAAAACCCGGCCTGTTCGACTGCCGGTAACACGGTCGAGGTGGTTGGACGCTGTGTGGCGGATGGACTGGGAGTTGGGGATGGACTGGGAGCGGGTGACACAGGAGCGGACGTGGGAATCGGCGTCGTCGGCGGAGCATCAGGCGTGGCCGTCGGGGGCCCGCCCGTCTCAGATCCGCCGCCGCTGACAAGCAAAACTATTACGGCCACGACCGCCGCCACTGCGAGCAGTGAAGCTACAAGGATTCGGAATCTACTCATCATCGGCACTCGATGGGTGGGCTCTGCTCCATGAAAGGCCATTGATGCATACGCTGTCGCTGAACTTCCGACAGCTATCCCCGGTCAGATGCCGCCTCCGGCCTGCTTCGTCGAGCCGATGCTGCGATCCGAGAACCAGTAGCGTTTGGTGACATGGTTGCTGGCCATGACGACGATCCCGGTCTTGGCGTTCACGCTCTGCTTGGAAGTTGTCACGTTGTTCATGTTGGGGGACGCTGCATCTTCAATGACTGCCTTACCCCGGCCGGACCCAAAGACCGGGTTGTCCATCGGGGCGGTTTTTTCGTAGATGCTTCCGGCCTTCCCGGAAAAGGGGCAGCCGCTGACAGAGGCTGTGGGCGCCGTATAGAACACGCGGACCAGATTATTATGCGTATCGAGCATGACCTGCGGGCGGGAAACACAATCCCTGGTCCTGGCAATCGTGGTGCGGCTAAAGGAGCCCGTGGCCGGTTTAAACACCACCAGTACCAGCTGGGCCAGATTCGGGTCCGACGAGCCCTGATTGCGACTGGTCTTCACCGCGGCATATACGCGGCCGGACGGATCGGCCTGCAGCGTCTTGATGTTCAGATGATCATCGACCAGTTTTTTCCCCTTGATGGCTTCCCGCACCTTCCAAGATGAGACGCTCCGGGCACTCGCACCATCCCTGTGCGTCGCCCACCACGCCGTCCCGGTGGCCTGGTCGGTCCACATGATCCCGATTTGATCACCCTTGAAGGCGACGACGGCCGGGAGGTCATCGGCCGTCGTTTTCGGATCCGCCGCGCCCGGCACGATGAACGGCGTCCCCCAACCCTTGCCGCCGGGCAGGGAGTTGTTCACATAGACCGTGCCGGAGGATCCGGAGACATGGGTCCAGGTCGCCCAGATCACGCCCGTGGAATCCTTGGCGATGGTCAGTGACTCGCTGCTCTTGTTCGAAATCGTCGCAGGGAAACCGCTGCTGAGCGTGTATTTCCCGCCGGAATAGCTGTAGCGGTACAACCGGGCCGGTTTCCCGGAGGCGGAATTCCCGGCGGCCACGACGTTGGAGGCGATGTACAGGTGGGTGCCGTCCCACAGCGTGTCCGAGGAGGTGCTCGCCCTGCTGTCCGTCCGGACCCCGGTGTCAACCCACTTGTCCCTGGCCCGGTCCAGGCGGTAAATGCTCCATCCGCTTCCGGTCTTCCACATGTTCGCCCACCAAGACCCGTCATTCCACCACAGCTTGCTCTGCGGTTTATCCGCAGTCGGCGGGTTACTCACGCCCGAATAGGCAATGCTCCGGGTTCCAACAGTGGCAGCGTGGGCTGCGGTGTTGGCGCCCAACGCACAACCCGCAACAACAACGGACAAGACAACCAGCCGGCTCAGCCAGCAGAGGGCTTTCTTCATCCTTATTCCCGTTTCTATCGGGCAGCTTCGGCCCACTGCTGGCCAAATCCCAGAGTGAAATGTCGTGGGCCCGGCCTATCAGCGGCCTATCTGCCGGGTGAACGATTAGCCGCGGCTTTCCCCCGACGATGACCGCCACAGCACGGAACAGTCATGGTGCCCCACCTCCCTTTGGAAAACCTTGGAATAGGGCAATTAATGCAGCAGTACCCCCCCAAATGGGGGGTCTTGGGACTGTCACCCAGACAAAGAACAACACCCGGTCCGAAGACCGGGTGCTACCGATGACCCGACTCACCTGTGAAGGATGTCTCGACTCATCACGCGGGTGTCAGATGGGGTGTGCAGTTCACGGGCCCGCGGCTACGAGAAAAAACAAAACACCCCCGGTCCGAAGACCGGGGGTGTCAATGATGTCCCGACATATCCGTAAAGGATGTCCCGCTACATCACTAGGGTGGCAGATGAGGGATTCGAACCCCCGTAGGCGTTGCCAGCTGATTTACAGTCAGCCCCCTTTGGCCGCTCGGGTAATCTGCCGAACTTCAAAGAAGTTACCCGGGTTATTGCTTCCAGTAACCGCGGGCAAGACAACTTTACAGAACTTCTGCCGAAGAATCGAATCGAGCGGAAAACCGCTCAGAATCCGCGGAAATTCAGGCTTCCCCGAGGATGCGGCCTGCGAGTTTCGCCTCGAAGCGGAGTGCCTGCTCCTCCGTGATCTGGTTCAGCTGCACCGCCCGCTGGAGGTCGGCATGGACACCGTCCAGCCTCGAGGACGCGTCGGGTGCCGGGCTCAGGATGATCGATGCGGCCACGGCCGCGGCTGTCACCGAGGTGGCGGCGGTGGCGATCGCTCCTGCGGCGGCTGCTGTGGATCGGCTGACATAGCGGACTGCCTGGTGGGTCATTGCGTTCCTTCCGGGGTCTTCCAACTCCTACAACTGTCCACGGCCAGGCTCCGTTCCCGCCGTGCCTCAGATATGAGAGAACTGTGAAAGCGGATTCACCGTCACGACAGGCCCATCCGTACTACGCTGGAATGCAGATATCAACGCCCCGTCCGGGCGAAGCAACCACGAGCAAAAGGAGAGTCATGGCCGGCGAGTCCACATTCGACGTCGTAAGCAAAGTAGACAAGCAGGAAGTGGCGAACGCGCTGCACCAATCCCAAAAGGAAATCGGCCAGCGCTACGACTTCAAGGGCGTCGGCGCCGAGATCGACTTCAGCGGGGAGAAGATCCTGCTGAAGGCCAACTCCGAGGACCGTGTCCTTGCAGTGCTGGACGTCTTCCAGTCCAAGCTCATCAAGCGCGGGATCTCCCTGAAGTCCCTTGAGCAGGGCGAGCCGTACCCGTCCGGCAAGGAATTCCGTTTGGAATGCTCCATCAAGGAAGGCATCGCGCAGGATCTCGCCAAGAAGATCAACAAGCTGATCCGGGACGAGGCCCCCAAGTCCGTCAAATCCCAGATTCAGGGCGATGAACTCCGCGTGACCTCCAAGTCCCGCGACGACCTCCAGGCCACAATGGCCCTGCTTAAGGACTTTGACGAGGCCGACCTCCAGTTCGTCAACTTCCGCAGCTAGACCGCGAGTGGTTCCACGACACGCATATCGACTGGCGACACCCATATTCGGGTGTCGCCAGGTCTTTTGCGCGTCCTGAACAAAAGGACAGGAAGTCCCGTGAATTTCTCTGTGAGGCCTGAGCCGTGGGATACCGAGGACGGCGCCCGGCTGCGAAGCCTGCAGCGCGCCGAGCTGGACGCGAGGTACGGCTCCGACGACCACGAACCCGGCACAGCTCCCACCGCCGAGGACATCACCTTCTTCGTCGTTGCCCGCGACGTCCAGGGCACGGCTGTGGCCTGCGGCGCGCTGCGGCAGCTGGACGTGGGCTCGGCAGAAATCAAACGGATGTTTGTGCTGCCCGGCCACCGGGGAACCGGAGTGGCCCCGGCCGTGCTTCGCAGCCTCGAGGCCGAGGCCGTCCGTCTTGGACTGAACGAGCTCAAGCTCGAGACAGGGACAGCCCAGCCAGACGCCATCCGGTTCTATGAGCGCGAGGGCTATAGGCTCATCGACAACTTCGGACCCTACGCCGGCGAGCCGCTGTCCGTCTGCTACGCCCGGACGCTCTGACGCTGCACAACTTGTCCGGCGACGCGCAAATTACCGCCCGCTACGGGTATTCCGGCCGCGCCAGGCATTTCGCGCGTCGCCAGGCATTTCGAGCGTCGCCAGGCATTCGGGGAGTACGACGGCCGGACGTCAGCCGAGCGGCCGGCCCGCCATCCGCTCCAGCCGGGCAATGCGGTCCTGCATGGGCGGGTGGGTAGCGAACAGCTTGGTCATGGCCCCGCCGCGGAAGGGATTGGCGATCATCAGGTGCGAGGCGTTGACGAGCCGCTGGTCCTGCGGCAGCGGCGCCGCCTGTACTCCCTGATGGATCTTGCGCAGGGCCGAGGCGAGCGCCAGCGGATCTCCCGTGAGCTGTGAACCGTCCTCATCGGCGTCGTACTCCCTGGTGCGGGAAATGGCCACCTGGATCAGGGTCGCCGCGAACGGTGCCAGCAGGGCCATGGCGATGAGGGCGAGCGGATTCGAGTTCCGCCGGTCCCCGCCGCCGAAGATCAGCAGCATCTGTCCCACCGAGGTGATGACGCCGGCGACGGCCGCGGCCACGGACGAGGTGAGGATGTCGCGGTTGTACACGTGCATGAGCTCATGGCCCAGGACTCCGCGGAGCTCGCGGGGGCTCAGCAGCTGCAGGATGCCCTCGGTGCAGCAGACTGCAGCGTTCTGCGGATTCCGGCCGGTCGCGAACGCGTTCGGGGCCATGGTGGGCGAGACGAAAATCCGCGGCATTGGCTGGTTGGCGCGCACGGACAGCTCCCGGACCATCTGATACAGCTGGGGAGCCTGCGCCTCGGACACCGGATAAGCCTGCATGGAACGCAGCGCGATCTTGTCGCTGTTCCAGTATCCGTAGGCGGTGGTGACCACTCCGATCAGCGCCATGATGACGATCGGGGCCGTGCTGCGGGTATTGCCTGCAATCAGGGCTCCCAGGCCCAGCAGCACCGCCCAGAGCACGCCAAAAAGCGCCGCGGTCTTCAGGCCGTTGTAGTGTTTATGCACTCTTCCCTCCACAGCTCTTAGCTCCACGTAGAACTCCAGCAGCGCCGCTACGGAACAGGATTCCGCGCGTCGTACTTCAGGAAGCCGGATTGCCACTTGGCGACTGTCCAGGCCACGCCAATGCACAGGACACCGCCAAGCAGCAGGACCCAGCCTTCACTAAGAATTTTAGTGCCGGCACCGGCCAGCATGTCCCCGATCCTCGGCCCGCCCGCGACCACCACAATGAAGACCCCCTGCAGCCGGCCGCGCAGGTGGTCCGGCGTTGCCGCCTGAAGAATGGTGGTGCGGAAGACCGCACTGACGGAGTCGGAGATTCCGGCCAGTGCGCAGCACAGGGCGGCGGGCAGCAGCCACAGCGTCACTCCCCCGGAACCGGACCGGCCGGCCAGCACCACCACCAGGCCAAATCCGGCAATCGACGCGCCCCACCCCATGACAGACCAGACCACCGCAGTTCCCTGCATCCTCACGGAGCCCAGCGGCCCGGAAAACAGACCGGCCAGGAACGCACCGACCGCTGTGGATGCCAGCAGGATGCCAACCGTGGTTTCGCCGCCGCCGATCATGAGGGCACCGACGGCGGGCAGCAGCGCACGTGGCTGCGCCAGGATCATGGCAACGAGGTCGATGACGAAGGTCATGCGCACATTGGGCCGCGTGCCCAGGAACCGGAAGCCTTCCACCACGGAGCGCAGGCCTGCCCTGCCCGCCTCTTTGCCGGGCGGCATTGACGGCAGCCTCAGCAGCGCCCAGAACACGAAGGCGAAACTCACCAGGTCCAGCGTGTAGGTCCAGCCGAATCCCACCGTGGCCACGAGCACCCCGGCCAGCAGGGGCCCGGCCGTCATGGCCAGGCCGAAGGTGATCATGCTGAGTGCGTTGGCCGCAGGAAGAAGCTCCTTCCGCACCAGCACGGGAAGGATGGCGCTGCGGGCCGGCTGGTTGATCGCCTGCGCTCCGCTTTGCACGGCCACGAGTGCGTACAGGAGCCAGACGTTCCCCGTCTGGAGCCACGCCTGGAGTGCCAGACCGGCCACGGCCGCCCACATCACCGAGGATGAGAGGAGCGCCACCGTGCGGCGGTCGTGGGAATCGGCGATGGAACCGCCCAGCAGGCCGCCGAGCACCAGCGGCACCAGGGCAAAAATGCTGAGGAGTCCGACGTAGAGGCTGTCCTGGGTCAGCCTGTACACCTCCAGGCTGACGGCCACCAGGGTCAGCTGGGATCCCACGTTGGAGACGGCGCCGCCCAGCCAAAGCCGCCGAAAGTCCGGGCTCTCGCGCAGCGGAGTGATGTCGGCCAGTATTTTCCCCACCCGGCAACTCTAGCCGCGGACGGAAGTTAGCTTTGCCTTATTGTGATCTTGTCAAAATAAGTGTTTCAATGGAGTCATGACCGAGCACCCGGAAAGCCACGAAGCCTGGGCCGCGGCCCTGCGTGCCCACGGCCGCCGGGTGACCAAACAGCGGCTGGCCGTGCTGTCCGCCGTCGAACACAACCCGCACTCCCCGGCTGAGAGCATCCTGGCGGCTGCCCGCGAGGAATTGCCGGAACTGACGGCGCAGTCCGTCTACGTCGTGCTCGGTGACCTGACCGACCTGCACATGCTGCGCCGCTTTGAGCCTCCGCACTCGCCCGCACTGTACGAGACCCGCGTGGGCGACAACCACCACCACGCGGTCTGCATCAGCTGCGGCAGGGTGGAGGACGTCGATTGCGCCGTCGGCCATGCGCCCTGCCTGACCCCGCACTGGAATGAGGATTCCCGTCCCATGACCATCCAGATTGCGGACGTCATGTACCAGGGGATCTGCAGCGATTGCCAGC
>NZ_JCAXEA010000016.1:0-143946 GCF_059759125.1 Arthrobacter sp. GQ119
CTTTTATGAAGAATTCTTCATAAAAGCCACATGCCCGGTTCGGTGATCCAGGGCCGGTGAACGCGGGTATGGCCCAGCCGCCACGCGGCCTTGACCTGGGCGATCGCGCGGCGGGTGGAGCGTTCGGAACCCGTGTAGCCCAGGGCGAGGAGCTTTTCGTGCGCCTTATCAGCGCGGATCCGGCCCTTGGAGGTTTCGATCCATTCCTCGATCTTGGGCAGGAACGCGTCGGTGACTCGGCCCCGGGCGGCGGGTGCCCCGATCGGTCGGCCGGCGTCGCGGGCCTGGACGTGTTTGGCAACGGTGTGGTGCGAGCAGCCCGTGAGCTCCGCGGTGGCGCGCAACGATCCGGTCAGATCGTAGGCAGCAAGAATTTCCATGATTTCTCCGTCAGACTTCATACAGGGCCTCTTCCTGGTTTGCTTGGTGCGCTTAGACACCGTCATCAAACCCCAGGGAGAGGCCCCCACCGCTTAAAGGCGCGGTCGGTTTAGTAAGGAAGTGGGCAGATCTCGTGGCCACCGGCGGGCAGTTCTACTGGCCGCCAGCGGGCAATTTCGTGGCCGCCTATGGGCAGTTTTTCATGGCCGCTAACAGCCGCTATCGCCGAGCTGAAAAGCAGGCCGGCAACCGGACGAGCGCCACCCTCATGAAAACCCCGGGCTAGTAACGCCGTAGTAACGGTCCGCGGACTACCTTACTCGAAACAAATCAGGTGACTCCGACGGCCGATGATCCTGACAATTTCCGAAGCATGCCCGCCTCTAACTGCAGTAGGAATTGTTATGACCCAATATCTTCCCATCATCTATGTGAGAGGATTTGCTGGCGGCGCTACAGGGATCGACCGAGCCGTTGACGATCCCTTTTATGGCTTCAACGAGGGCTCAACGCACATCCGGCTGGGTGCACACGGAGACCCCCGTTTTCACCAGTTCGAATCGCCGCTGCTGCGTCTCATGCTCGACCATAAGTACGAACTTAGGGTAGACGGCAACCAGGGATCCGTGCTCCGCAACGCCGTTAAAAATGAGCTCTCGCCCAAGACGATTTGGGTGTATCGCTTTTACGACCGTAGTGCCTCCACCTTCGACCCCACAGCAGCCACACCCGAACGCAGTGCCGCCGTACACGAGGAATCGCCCGGGCCTTTCAAGATCGAGTCTGCCGCCGAGGGGCTGATCAAATACATAGACGCGGTGCTGGACAAGACGAAAGATGCCGACCAAGTCTATCTCGTGGCCCATTCTATGGGAGGGCTGGTCTGCAGGTCAGCTATTCAGCGGTTCATGTATGACCCGCACCGAACTCCAACGCTGGAACAAATTGAGGAAGGCGAGGGCGCTGCACCCGACCCCTCAGACAGAGGTGGGTTCTGGCGGAATCTTTTGCCTTGGCGTTCACGAACAAAACCACGGCAGAGTGGCGAAGAGGGAACTCGTGGACAGAAACTTGCTTCTAGACCTGATCGCCGAAAGGAAGTGCCATCCGGTAAGGTGCCACCACCGTTTCCGGTTTCGAAAGTTGTTACCTATGGAACCCCTCACGGCGGGATCGACATCGACCTCGGAGGACCAATAGGGGACTGGATTATCGAGACGTTTGGTCCGAATGGGTCGGACATCTTCAAAGAGCGCCGCATGCGTGAATACCTCTGCCCCAAGGGGCAAGAGAACTTTGAGCCAAAGAAAGGATGGGACTCGCGTGTACCCTATTTCAGCGCTCTACCCGCCGAAAGGTTCCTGTCCCTGGTAGGCACAAATCCTGGCGACTACGAAGCAGCATTAGGTTGGTCGTCTCGTGCCGTGGGCGTCAAGAGCGACGGGCTCGTCCAGATCCGCAATGCGTACGTAAAAGGTTCGAACCGGGCCTACATCCACCGCTCCCATTCAGGGCGTTACGGCTTGGTCAACTCGGAGGAGGGCTACCAAAACCTTCAACGCTTCCTTTTCGGCAACCTCAAGGTCGCTCTTAACCTTTCAGATCTCGACCTAGATACAAGAGATGACACTATCTGGCAGGCAGACGTCGCACTCGCCATCCGTGAAGTTCCTGTACTTATGCACTACCAATCCACTCGGACTCACTGCCCGGTCATCTTGAACGAGGAAAACCGTGATGCGCCCCTACGCCCAGTGCCGTTAGTGACCGCTTTTTTGATGCCCAAAGAGGCTTTTGAAGGGCCTAGAAGATACACGCTGGACCTGCGCGTTTATGCTCTCCGGGAAAGCAAGGGATTCATCATTTTTGGTTCACACCTCGAGCAGGTCGCCGACTGGCAGGACACGCTGGTAATGGATGTTTACGCGAATGAGGACGGCAGCATCGGCAAGGCGCTATATCAATGGAACTCGGAGCTTCCCGGAGCGATAGCCAGAAAAGAAGTTCTAGACAAACAATTGTCTTGGCAGCCAGCCCGAGACGATATACCGGAGGCGCCCAGTTGGGTTGCTCGCATCGAATTGCCCCAGATGGCTCGGGCAGTTCTAGGACCCGAAGCGAACATCGGAGTTGGCATCGCACAGTGGCGCTAGAGGAACATCCCTATCTTAGGCTAGCCGCCTTTCGCGGGGGACTAGTGCTGACCTAATTAGGTCCCAAGCTGAGCTGTTCGCCCTCTGCAAAGGAACGCGCAGCGGAGGCCCTGTCTTCCTGCGGCCTTGGCGGCCCGCCGCGAGACGCTTCGAATCAGGAGAGACAAGTTGGAGAGCTGCTTCACGAGAAATTAGCGGAAAAGTAGGTGCAGGATGACTTCAGAGACGCGACAAGACCCAACTTGGTGCCCGGACGGCTGGGAGCGGCACACCTACGCTCACGGGAACCACTTCCACGCGTTCTACGTGATTGCCCCCGAACGACAGAGAGTGGCTTCGCCCAGCGTGATGTTACTGCACGAATTCCCCGGAATCTTGATGGATCTCACTCAGTTGGCCAACACGCTAGCTCAGGACTTTCGAGTCGTCGTTCCATCGATCTTCGGACGCGACGGTGATGCAAAACCCGTCGATTCCATCAAACAAATATGCGTGCGCCGCGAGGTGCACCTACTGGCCCTGCACAAGGTCAGTGCATCAGTACGTTGGCTGCGAGATTTCGCCGACGAGCACGTAGCGCGTGGGCGCAAGGAATCCTACGGCGTGATTGGCATGTGCTTCACCGGCAACTTCGCGCTCGCACTTGCCGTTGATCCCCGGGTGACAGCGGCGGTTGTAGCTCAACCGAGCATCCCCCTGTGGCCTAGCTCCCTGGGTCTTTCTCCACAAGACCGCCACGCCCTGCAGACGCGCACTGACCTACTTGTACGGGGCTACAGGTTCCGTCGTGATTGCTTGTCGCCTGCCGCAAAGCTGAAGGCCGCAGAGGGGCTACTGGGCCCGGAAAGGATGCAGGTGTTTCCCCTGGGCGGACGAAATGAGCGAAAGCACTCAACGCTAACCAGGAACCGCGACGAGAACGCGGTTGAGGGCGTGAGGTTATTCCTAACGGAGCGCCTCTTCGGTCAGGAACCTTCGGCGTAAAGGCCCTTGCGAGCTGAGATGTCATTTTCATACGTGGGCTGTAGGCGTCGGACACTCCAGTGGCCGCCCTGATTCCTCGTAGATTGATGTCGCATATTCATCTGCACACTCGCGCCCAGAAGCAATGTCTGGTGGGGGGGGGCGAAAAAGCATTTTACTGAGGCGTGTAGAACTTTTGTTACTGCCGTGCGCGCTGCTTGTCAGGTAGCAGCATCGGACAGTTGGCGCTGCGAACTCATAGCCATTACCAGGGATCGGCTTCCTTCACAGCAAGCAAGTATGCCCCAGTGCTTATTGAGTCACCTCGAGCCACCTAGGAGGAAGTGTTCACGCCCGCCTCAACCCCAGCTTGCCTGGCCGTTCCCAAGCCGTTGCCCATTTGAAAGAGAGACTCGAAGGCAATGAATCCAATGAGCGACGCGAAGCAATCGCTAGGTGCCTGAGGGGCCATGCGATACCCGAGGATGACCTTGCGAGCTGGTGGTGGAGCCAATTTGACATGAGCCCGGAATGGTTCGAGTCAGCTTCGATCCTTGGAGTCTTCGGCGCACTTGGTGACGAGCAGGTTAGCCAACTGCGCTCCCTGATCAGCAAAGTTGACCAGGATGTTGAGTGGTTCACAGACCTTCTTGCCCGAGGACGATACGACGGCGGAGATTTGGAGATACTCAAGGCGGCAAGGAGGGAACTCAACGACGGGACCGCAGGCAGCACCAGATCTGACCCGGGCAGAACTGACTTAGCGATCCTGATCGAATGCGCCGAAATTGCGGCAGCTGGGACAGTCCTCCGTACGTCTCAAGCTGACGACATGCTTTCTCGAGGGCGTGCGGCTCGACTCGACATTGACTCTTCCAGCTCGCGCATTCTGAGAGCTACGTTGACATTCCCTGACAACTTCGATTCGTCGTCGCCCGCCGACTGGCAAGAGCGGCTTCTTAAGTTGGCCGAGGTTTGGGGTGACGGCTATGTCTTACGTCGCGCCGTGTCGGCAATCCCGGAGAGCATTGACAGCGCGGCGATTGTATCCATGGGACGCAACACGAACAGAGACCTGTCCGAAGCGGTTGCAACAGAGGCCGCATACCGGGCAAACCGTGGGAACTCTGAATGGTGGCGGACCCATTTGGAGTCGATCAAAGAACCTTGCGATCGCATGATTGCGATCTTGGCCCTTTTCGAGCGTTCGCACGCCAAGGTGTTCATTGAGCTCTCGGACATCATCGACGGAGTGGTCGGCACACTGCGCCGAAACGCTACAGAAGTGTTGAACACACCCTTCGCACGGACGCGCTTACTCGCAGGGTGCGCCCACTCGCCCTCCAGGATTGCTCTGCGAACAAGGCAAATAGACTTTTCCGGGAGGGCACTCTGGCTCGTGAGAATCGTCGGCTCCGACGCAACCAAGAAGCGAGTCGGGCCGGAACTCGAAATGAAACTCGGTGACTTGCTTCGGTCAGGGGTCACCGACGGCCGTGAGGCCGTTGGCGCCACGTATACCAAGAGAAAGCTGAAACTGGCTGCGTTCAAGCACGCCCGTCGAGCCCTCCCGCCAGGCAGCTGGGCCAGCGATGCCATCCTCGCAAACATGACCGTCCCGCTTGCAAAAGAGATACTTTTCGAGCCTGAGAACTGGCCGATCGACATCGTGCAGATTGCATCAGAACGGATGCTCGCCGAACGAACCAGGCAACTGAAAACGCTGGACGAAGTCTCTTCGACATATCGCTGGTTCGACGAGGAGAAGTAGGCTCTAGTCGCCGAAGTTGGCGTTGTTCGGCGACCCCCTCCGTCGACTTCGACCCTTTCAGGCACACCTCCACCGCTTGTGTGAGTTGCACCCATTACTTCGCGGCGACAGTAGTGACAATCTTCAAGCCAAGCGTGCCGATCTAACTCACCATCTAATTCCAGCCAGGCTCGGGGCACGCTGGACATCCACGATTGTTTAACTGAGCTAAGGGTTGGGGGCGATCTTTGCCGCTGTCACTGGTCGTGCCTATTCATCGCGGAGCGAGAGGGGTTCACGATCGAGGACAACCCAGTAACCCGGTTGCGGCCATTCCGCATATCCATCTAGGGAGTCGCGCTTGCCGCCTCCGATCGGCCAGATTCAGCGCGACATTGCGGAGCCAGCGACTCCATCGCAGTGCCGGAGATCGCCAACACATGAGCATGTGGTGGCGAGGGCGATATCGGCGTGCTGGCACGGATCTGAAGCTCGCTTTTCGCTCGTTTACGAGCACATCTCATATGGCGATCGGCTTAACCGTCACGGATCCGACACAAACCGCCAAGCAATTGAGGCGTGAACTAGTTTGAGGTCATTGGATTGAACCCTTAACAGATGTGAAGAGGATGCGATAGGTGGAATTCGACGTACAGAACACTGAAGGGATACCAGCGCGGCACGAGGATCCTGGTGATCTATCCGACGTTGTCACCAACCTGGCGCGAGTCACGGCCAAAGGCCGGCAGAAATTGGCCAACGATCCATTGACCAAGGCATTCCTGGCTTCTGCCCTGAAACTAACTGAAGAACTCTTCTTGGGAACCCCCAACGACGCTGAAGAGGTCCGCCCCACGATGTCGTACCTGTCGCGTCCCAAGGTTCTGGCGCAGACTCTCGTAGACTCCCCAGACCTGATACCGACCCCTGGTAAATTCCGGGACCGATGGACGGCGCATCAGCATTTTCTTGCCGACTTCATCTCCTACGCGCTGACCGCCCGCCATTGGAGCCTCCATATCGCCCTGTCCCGGAGCGCCGAGGAGATGTTGAGCTCAGCAGAAGAATTCTCAGGTTCTGTGCATCGAATTGCATACGAAGACCTGAAACTCGTTCTTGAGCTCCCTGCCTACAGATTCCAACTTCTTGCCGTCGCCTCCGCCGGCGCAGACTCGGTTGCATCTGAAGCGTTGTCGAGAATGTATGCGACGCTTTCCGAGGCTTGGACGGCTCTCTACACGCAGATCTTCAAGGTACACGGTGTGAAATTCCGGCCCGGCGTTACCATGGAAACCTTCAACATCATCCTGCAATCCACCGCCGAAGGTCTCGGCATGCGCCTGCTCGCCGGCGTCGATGAACCCATCCTCGACCACGAAACAAAATCGACGATTCTGGGGACAGCAGCCCTGGGCCTCTACCTAGGTTTCGTTGATCCCGGAGACGGGCTGACTGTGGAGGAAGCAGCACAAAAACGCATTCTCGAATAGGCGCTTACAATCACCTCCCAAACAGGAGGACTGCATGCGGCACTCCCAACAAAGTGCCCATGAACAGGCCACTAGATCGGAGCTCGGCACCCTGATCAAATAGCAGTACTCGCACTCATTGGTCAGAAGGAGCCATTCGTGAAACACAAGTTATCCTCTACAGCTTCGGCAGTCGCCGTCGCCATAACACTAGCTTTCGCCGGTGTTGTGTCCGCTGGACCGGCGAATGCAGCGGGAGCAACTGTATCCGTGAGATTTGGAGACTGGCGATGCGCTGCCACAGGCGGAGGCTCTGTAGTAGCAGTCCAAATGGGGTCGCAGTATGGCTATGCCCCTTATACCCGAGGACGCACAATCAACATCGGCGCAAGGGTTAACGCCGGGAACCATTTGACGGGAGTAATTTGGTGCAAGCGTCCGTGGTGGAGGCTTGGCGTTGTAACTCCCGTTTACAACATCTCTCAAGGTGTTTGGGTCTCCTACCGTGGTCAACATTTCAACGTCTGAAAAGCACCAGATCGGGTCGCCTAAGCGGTTGTGAGGGGTGCAGGATTCCTTGGAATCCGGCACCCCTCACTGCTGAGTGAGTTGTAACGCAGCCCTCCATTCCCAGAACTGCACTGTTTGACCCAGGCTCTGGATGGCGACCACGATGCGGGCATAGATTATTTGATGCACCGACCAGGCACGTCTTATCAAATCTGGTAGTTGCCCGGAACGTCCCCGCCCCCGCCCACCGTGGCCTGCCCTGGCCCCTTCCCTACGTCTGTCAGCCGGCACGGAAGCACAGGGCCGAGATGATGCGCTGGCCGCTGTCACCCAGCGGAATTGTCTCATGCGGAAGCAGCCCGCCGAGCAGGACAATGCTTTGGCCGGCCCGCGCCTTGACTAGCGCCGTGCCGTGTTGGGGGGACCGCCGCACTTGGTGCAGCGTCCCGCCGAAAGCGCCCAGGTGCACGAGCAGCCCGCCGGCGGGATCGTCGGGACTCGTGTCGTCACGCAGCACCGTAATCAGGGTCACGTCGCAGCTGTCGATGTCCAGATGCAGGCCCAGGTAGTCGCCGGGTGCCACGTAGAAGCTGTAGCTGCCCCGGGTCCCCGTGGGGGTGACTGGCACGCCGCATTGCTGGGAGAGGAAGGCGTGCAGCCAGTCCGATGCGTAGAGGGCGTCCTGTTCCGGGCTTCCTCCGGCGGTGTTCAGCGCCCTGGGCGGGGAGCCGCCCCGTCCGGGTGCGTTGTCGCCGGTGAGCACGATCTGTCGGGATGAGCTGCCGTAGGCCTTCAGTGCCTCGCGGAGCAGTTGTGTGCAGATGGCGTTGTCGGGCAGGCCCTCAAAGACGGCGACCCCGCCGGCCCGTCCAAGAGGGCCGGCGGCCAGCCGCCGGGTCCCCGCGGTCCGCATGGTGGCGGTGGCAGGCAGGTACATGGTCAACCGCCGTCGGCCAGGAGTTCCGCGGGCGGCTCGAAGGTCACTGCGGCGATGAGGCCCTGCAGCTGCCGGGGCAGCCGCGCCGTCGGCAGTTCCAGCCCGGTAGATCCGCTGCCGCTTCTGGCGACCCAGCCGCCGCGGTCCGTGCGCATAATCTCTGTTCCGAAGAATTCGTTGAACAGGCGGGGGCTGCCCTCGATCGACATGCTGATGCCGATGACCGGGCCCACTCTGAAGCCTGCGGTCTGCAGGATCTCGGTCACGATGGCGGCTTCGGCGGGGTCGGGTGCATATTCCGGTAAGGTCTGCGCCGTCAGCGGCGTATCTCCGGTGACTTTCCGTCCTGACCGTGCAGTGAGCAGGACCAAGGCGACGGTGGTTTCGCCACGCGTTCCCATATCTCAAATTTCCGGCGGTTCGGGACAGCTGATGATAATCCGTTCGACCTCTTCAATGTCGTCAGCGCTCATCGGCGCCCCCGCGGGGTACTGTTCGGTCCCTTCCTGCGCGCCGGTGATGGGTCCGGCCGGGGGCCGGAACGGGAGTACCGGGATGACCGGCGGGCGGAACGGCAGTACCGGGATGACTGGCGGGCGGAATGGCAGTACTGGGATGACCGGACGGAACGGGACTATAGGCGGGATCGGCAGCACCGGCGGGACCGGCACCACCGTGCAGCGGAGCTTGGCTATGAGCACCGCTTTGTGCGCGTCCACCAGCCCGTTGCCGGTGGCCAAGTCGGGGCCGACGGTGGCGGGGTTCCCGAAGTTGGGGTGGTTGGTGCCGGTTGTCACGTCGCGGGCCGTCTGCATGAGAATGCTGCGGATCTCCGCTGACGTCAGCCGGGGACAGGCCTGTTTCATCAGGGCACAGACACCGGCAATCTGCGGTGCCGCGGCAGATGTTCCGCTGAAGGTCGCCCAGCCGTCGTCCCGGGCGGTCTCGTCCCCGTTCGGATGGGTACCCCCGGACAAGTTGGTGTCGAGGACGCAGCCTGCAGGTACGGGCAGCATGATCAGCTTTGCTCCCGGCCGCATGCCGACCAGTCCAGAAGCATCCGGAACCCGCCGACCCGGATAAACATTGGACATGAACCCGCTTGTGTAGTCCGACGCGCGCAGGGCACCGTCCTGGGCAATGTCGACGCCTCCTACGGAGATGACGTCCGGATGCTGCCCCGGGAATCCCCAGCCGCCGTTGCCAGCTGAAAACACCACGGTGATGCCGGCGGTGACGGCGGCGGCAACAGCGGCTGCCAATGCCTGATTGGCGGCGCTGAGCGGGCCGGACTGGACACTGGAACCCCAGCTGTTCGTGATGATGTCCGGGCCTAGGGCCGCGGCTGCATTGAAGGCTGCTGTGACGTTCACCAGGGCCCCGGACGCTGTGGCGGTCTTGACGGGTTTGAGCAGGATATCCGGGGCCGTGGAGAAGATATTGGCCGATTCCCCGGTGCCGTGTCCGTTCTCGTCGACGGCAGGGTCTGCGGTGCCCGGTCCCAGGACCACGGGATCGACGCGGTATCCGCGGTCGGTGAAGAAGGGATGGGACTGCCATCCGGTGTCGACCATGGCCACGGTGACCCTGCGGCCGGTGATGCCCGCCCGGTGCGCGCGTTCCGCGTTCAGGCCCAGCGACACATCGGCCGGCACATCCAGGTGCCAGTACGCCTTGGTGGGCGGGTAGGCGGTCGCGGCGTGCGGATAGACCGGTTCCTCGATCGCGATGCCTTCGAGCAGGCCGGCAAAACGTGAGCCGTCGGCGGTGATCAAGCCCGGGATATCGGTGTCTGTTGAGTCGATGTAGGTCGCTTCCTCCTCGACTCCGCCCGGCTTGACGGTTAGCTTCTCTTGGGTGATCAGATGGGTGGCGAATATTTCTTCGTAGAGCTCCCTGGGCCCGGCGATGTTGATGGTCAGTTGTGAGGCCTGCAGGACGTCGAAGCCGGCATCGGCCAGGAGGTTGACGCATCGCTCGACGAGATCCACCGGCGACAGAAAGTTCTCCAGATTATCAGGCGTCGGGATCAGCCCCGGGGTGAACAGTGAGATGCCGCCCTGCGAGAGCGGCGAAGCGTTGGCAAAGATGCGCTCGGGAAAGGCAGCGGAGCCGTCCGCCGCCGGCGCGGGGGACTGCCCGGACGTGCGCCCGCCCTTGGGGGTATCTTTTTTGCTGGGCTGGTCCTTGGCCATGATGTCTCCTTAAGCAGGGTACTTTTTGCCGCAATTAAGAACCGTTAAGCCAGGCAGCAATGCGCTCCTGGTTTCCGGCGTAGTAGTGACAGAGCGTCCAGTCCGGCAGGAACCGCTTGGACGCGGCGAACTCGCCGTTCTGTGCAACGTCGTGCGGGTGGAAATCTCTGGTCCGCAGCCCCGGAATTGCACCGAGTGCCAGCCAGAGGGCTACCTCTTCCAGAATCCACGGGTTGGTAGAGGGAAACGGCAGGGCGCCAGCCAGATCGGCGGCCGAGGCAAGATGCACGGCGGACTCGCTTCCTTCAAGCTGCCCGTATCCGCCGGCACCGGCAGGGGCCGGACGCAGCGAGACCGAGAGCAGAAGACGCCAGGCAAAGTCCATGAACACCCGCTCAAGGGGCACGAAGTCCGCCCAGACATTGTTGTTCAGCAGCACCACCCCGGAATTGAACGGGGGGACGAAGGCAACATTCGTCATATCGGCCAGGCCCCGCAGCAGCGGCTCGTCGAGGAATTCTCGGTTCTCTCCGTAGGGGCTGCGGGTGGAATGCACTTCCTCGCGGGCCACGAGGTCGGCATCGGCATAGGTATCAAACAGTGCGGATACGTCCTTGAAGAACACGGTGTCACAGTCGCAGTACAGCAGCTGCCGGGCGCCGGTGCCGCTAAAGGCGCTGAAATTGAGGAATTTGTGCAGGACGGGGTACTTAGCCAGGACCGGCCACCCCCGCGGGCACAGTTCAGCCAGCCGCTGCTCGTAGGAGCCCTGCGGCTGCACCATAACGTCATGGCTGTGACATATCCATGCCAGTTCCGGGGACATCTCGCCATACAGGAAGAGGACGACAGCAACGTCCGGGTTCTTCCAGCGCAGGGTGCCAAGGCTGCGCCGCAGCTGGGTAAGCAGCGGCTGCCGCTCCGCCCCGGCCGGGAGCGACACCGAGTAGTGAATAAATCTTCCGTCATCGATCATGAAGCAGATCCCGTCTTTCCGCGGGCCGTTTCGTGCACCGTCCGGACTTGTGCCCGCAAAACCGGTAGATGACTAGTACGGTAGGGTCCCGGCGTTACAGGAGCGTTACCACCATGGGCGAGCTAACAGTTTCCCGAACGGTTTGACGCCGCTTCCTTTGCGGGAAGGACGGCCTTTGGCACGGGCAAAGGGCCGTTGGGCACGCGCCACTCCCGTCGGCCTTCTACGCTGTTGCCGCCCATGAAATCCTCAGTCCAAACCGGGGACGCGGCAGGGGCGGCGACGTCCTCGGTCCAGCTTTCAGCGGCTCGCCTCAGCGATGGGGTGCCGGGCAACACCGTCGGGGTCTCTTCGGTTATTGGTTTGCTTGGTCGCTACCAATTCAAAGAGGCCCTGGCCTCTTTCCTGCCGCACCACGCCGCACTGCAAACGGACGCAACTGCGGCGCCAGCCTCAGACCGCCCTAACCACGCTCATCTGCGAAGGGCCGCTATATCCTCCTTTACGACCCCCCACGGTTCGGCGGTGTGGGAGGGCGAGTCCCGCATCGTCACCTACATCCGGGCCCAAAAGGATGCGGGGATGGGAAACGACTCCATGCTGGGTTCTGTTGCCTGGACGTGGCTCGTGGATGCCCTGGAAAACCATGCAGCGCGGTACCGCGCTGCCGGCGGCACGGCAACCAGAATTCTCTCACAGAGGCATCTTCTGCCTATGTTTCTAGAAACCAAGGGCTCCGGCGGGGAGTCGGGACTTCTATGGACCGGCCACCGGCCGTGGCTTACAGAATTAGTGGAGAAGGCGGGCAGAGGACTCAACCCGCACGTATAGACAGGTGCGGTCCTGACACGGCCTGTTTCACTCGTCTCTGCCTCCCAAAACTCGACCCTTAGCGCGCAGTAAAACCTTCTCCTCGGCAGGAAGCCCGGGCTCCGCCCGGGAACCTTCAACGTGACAGGCTCTAAGCAAGAATCTCTCATCTAACGAGAGAAAACGCCTCGGAATACGGATACGCCATCGCCACGCGCAGCAACTGTCCATCGGAGGTGTAGCCGTCTGCGCACAGGGCCAGGATGGACACGACCCAGAAGAACAGGGCCGACGGCGTCCGCATAGGGCTATCGTCCATGACTACCCGAGCATGTTCCGCCATGATGCTGCTCCTGAGTTCGGTTCCTACTTGACCCTCATCACGCTAATCCGCGAGTCTGGGAACCCCGTGAGAAGCAGCCGTGCATCCAGGACATGTTCGGAACATCGGCTCGGGGGAGGGAGCTACCGGCCTCCAGGAAATCCTTCACAAGGGTCGGCGAGGTACCTAACCGCCAGGTACCCGCGTCAAGAAGGCGCCAGTCAACCCCTTCGAAGCTGATCGTGAAACGCCGATAACCCGATATCACTTCAAGCTCTGTCGTCGAGATGAAACCGACCCACCGTGGCCCCTAGGAGCGGCTCCGCCTGGGTTAAAGGTTTTTCTAGTGTCTTTGTCCCAAGCTGGGGGCATTCGGCAGTCACTGACGGCCGCTTCCCGGAGGGAGTGCTGAACAAACGCTGTTTGACCACTGATCCTCGCATGAGGTGAGTGGGTTCAACCTAACGTCAACGGATGGTTCCGGCTGAAAAATTCGCACAAGGAGCCGGCACGCGGGGGTGTACTTCCCAATGGGCGAAAGCAGTCAGGGCAGTGGGTGACGCCGCGATGAACACGTTCCATGGCACGCACCCCGCCGGGACCCGGCACCGGAGGCTGAGCTGGCACGCTACGCGCACGGCGCGCTTCCTTGCCGCTCTCACCGTCGTGGTCATCGCCACAACCAGCAACTCTGCAGCAGCGCCCGCACCGTCCCCCGCCGCCTCACAATCGGCACCACCAGCGACAGCGCCATCAGCCATCAGCAGCCCCACAATACAGTTATCTGCTCCGGCCCCGGCAGCAACGTCCCCCAGCAAAAAAACATCATCGAGCGCTGCACCGACGAAAAAGGCAGCCCCCACCGCCCCGGCCGCCCCGAATCGAACAGTTTCGCCATCGGCCCCGTCGGCGACGAAAAAGGCAGCCTGGCCCACCCCGCCGCCTGCGCCCAGGATTCCTGCGCAAGCGGCTCCCATCCTGCCGGCCCACGAGACAGACATCGACGTCGAACTGGAGGGGCAGATCAACGGCATCATCGGGGCAAACAGCCAGTACCAGCTGGGGGTGGCCCTGATCTACACCGCAGACGGCGCCGTCCACCAGTACGGGGTCCGAGAAAAATTCGTGGCAGCCAGCACAGGAAAGATACTGGCCGCGGTCGCGTACTACCACTTTGCCGAAACTGGCCAGCTATCCCTGACAGCCCCACTTGGCCGCTGGACCGCTGCGTTCCAGATCCAGCAAATGATCCAGCAAAGCAACAACGATTCCTGGGCACTGATTGTTCGAGCCATCGGATACCAGCGGATCCATGATTACGCAGCATCGATCGGGATTGCCTACAACAGAACTTATAACACCCTTTCCCCGGCAGAAACGGCCAGGACACTGGCCCTCCTCTACAACGGAAAGCTGATCAACGGCGCTCATACCGCCCAATTGCTCTCCTACATGCAGCACACCAACTACGAGACGCTGATTCCCACCGCTGTCCCGCCCGGCATTACTGTGTTCCATAAGTACGGGCTGCTCAACGGGAACCTGCACGACGCGAGCATCCTGGTCCAGGGCGGTCACGCGTACGTTTTCGTGGTGTACACCCTAGGCGCGGGCCTGGTCGACATACCCGCACGCACTGTGATCATCCATCAACTTACCCGCGCGGTTGTGTCCGGCCTCTTCTGAACTAGCTTGTGACGACGCACTTTGCGACGCCATGCTGGAGTTGCGCTGAGGTGCCCGCTAATCCGGCCTGCCGGGCTTACTACGACCGGAAACGCAGCGAAGGCAGACGTCATAACCGAGCCTTGGTAGCCCTCGCCCGAAGACGCTGCGACACCCTCTTAGCGATGCCCAGAGACGGAACCGTTTACAGCACGAAAACACGCCGCGGCTGACGAGAAAAAGAGCCTCACACCGCAAATGCTTCTTCTAACACCCCCCAATTGGGCTGGCAGCAGGACTGATGCCGATGGACCATTAGACGACAGTCTGTTCTGAACGTCTCGGGGACACACTGTCCACGATGTCTTGAGACAGAAGTGTCAATTAAGTCATGAGACTCCACAGCCACCTCCCACTAAACGCTCCCTCAGGTATGAGGAAGCAAACGCACGAATTCGCAAGCCCACAGAACTGCGGCAGACTCTGGCCACTGCGGAACTGTTGCCCTTCCAGTCGCCGATGCCACCCTCCATCCACTCTCCCGCTTGAAGGGTTCTCCGTCGACTCACTCTTTCTCGAACGCGCTCAAGCCGTGATCGTCTGGAACGGCCACCTGGGAGAGTGCACCATACAAGGAGCTATTGGGGTGATTTCAATGCTCCGTGAGGATCTCCACCAGCGTTTCCAGGTCCGCCCGACTAGTCCGGGAATAGGCCTTCTGAACGAGCGGATCGGCAACCTTTCCGAAAATACCGCCTAGGCCTGAGTCCGCTTCTACCCGGGCGGTAAAGCGGGTTCCATCCCCTTCCGGTTCTCATTTAGGTCGATGGTCGCTGCTGCGGCCTGTTCAGCAATCCTGCTTACGGGCTGTGGGGGCCCGCCGCCGCAGCCACCGGCGACGGTTGAAACATCTGCGCCAGCCAAGGATCGGAAGACCATTCCGGACGTCGCGGATAAACCGTTCAGCGAGGCTCGTGACCTGGTGGCGGCGTCAGGAATCGACTATGAGGCGGTGGGCAGTGACGGCGTGAAGTTCACCGATAGACCGCCTGCCACGGCTGCGGAAGGCTCAGCGGCAGGTGAAAGCCGCTAATTCGCTTGGAGCCCAGTTATTCCACGTGCGCCTGTCATAAAATGTTGGCTCTGATTCGCAATCCTGCTGTTTGGGGCGAATCCTTTTGACAAAGTTTATGACAAGCTTGTTCTAATGCCTGTAGGATTCGTGATAGCCCGGTCATGCGCATTCTGTGGATTTGGGCCTGTCTCGTATTGGGCTCAGCCAGTACGAATAGCCACAGAGGAATGGCCGATGTCTCGGGATGAGTTTTCTGTTTCACCGGATGCCGGCGCAGAACATACGGGCGCTGGGGCCCCGGACACGTCGGCAGGGGATGAGCACCACACGGCTCTGCGCCAGCAAGTGGTGGAGATAATCGACGCTGTCCTGGCCGATACGGATCCCGGCGGCGAATGGGCCAGGACGCAGCTCCGGGATCTTATCCAGGCCCGGCCCGATGATCCGGAGGGCGCCCTGCTGGAGCACCTGATCGCAACCAGGAACCGTTGGGCATCAGCTCCTGACAGCGTGCTCCCCCCGGGTCTGGGCGCCCTGCACCCGGGATCCCCGGTCAAGCCCCGGCCCGTGCCGGTGCCTTTTAGCGTGGGCGTCAGGAAACGCATCACGGCCGTTTTGCGGGACAAGCTGCTGCTGACAGCTTTCCAGCCCATCAATAAGCTTCCGGACGGGAACGTGATCGGTGTCGAGGCGCTGACAAGGTTTGTCTATCATGACGGTGCCAGCGCAGATGTCTGGTTCCGTGAAGCCGCGGCAGCGGGCCTGGGAACGGACCTGGAAATCGCTGCCTTGCGCTGCGCCCTGACGGCGGCACGGGAAGTTCCCCGGAACCGGTTCGTCGCCTTTAACCTCACTCCGGCAACATGCCGTGACCCCCGCGTACGGGAAACGCTGGGCGGGGCGCAGCTGGACCCTGACAGGATCGTCGTTGAAATCACGGGCGACCCCGGGACGGCGGAAGGTCTGTCCTGGGCGGATGCGCTGGCACCGTTGCGGGGGCGCGGTTTGCGGCTGGCTTTCAGCGCTTCTGGAGCAGGCTTCGTTTCCATGGACCAGATCACACGGCTGCGCCCGGACATCCTCAAACTGGATCGACATCTGATCGAAGGCATTCAGGACTCCAAGGGACAACAGACCCGCGCGGCGTCCATCGTTGAGCTCGCCCGCCAGATCGGCGCCGACGTGATTGCCGAAGGAATCGAAACACGCGCCGAACTTACTGCAATCAACGCACTGGGCGTGACCGCAGGGCAGGGGTACCTGCTCGGCCGTCCCTCGGTCCAGCCTCTGGACTGGTCAGCCTGGACCATCCAGGAGCAGATGGAATCTCCAACTGCAGACGAACACAGCCCCCTTCGGTAGGGTCCTCAGCCGCGGGATGGGCAGCGCCGCCAGGCATCCTGATATATTTCGAGTCAGTGCCGGGCCGCAACGCATCGCCGACAAGACCGCTCGCCTGCCGCAGGCAGTCGGCGCTGGAGGCTATCCGCGTCGAGTGCTCTCCGATCAGGTCGGGCATAGCCTGAGGGAGAGATTTCAATCGCTATCTGGACTGTGGCCAGGGGCTCACCCAAACATCAATCCCGTTTCGCCGAATCGGATAGGCAAAGAACCCTGGAGCGGTGATGACACGGATGGTTCCTTCCGCCATCGCCGGTCGCACGCGGCCATTTGTGCGGGGTTCCTTAGTGCTCGCCGGCACGGCGGCGGCCCGCTCGTTTCCCGGAAAGCGGACGGGTCACCTGCCGAAGCCATAGATCATTGAGGGTCGTAACGACGACGGTAGAAGGGATAATACGCCAGCAGAATCAAGGGACAGGAAACGCCACCAAGAGAGTTAGATGCCGGCGTGGTTAGTCGATTTTGAGCACCCAGTCTTTGTGCTCGGCGGGAGAGGCCCCGATAAACGCAACCGCGGCCCGGTCCTGTTCTGTGGCGGCCCGATTGAACCCGGGCACTGCGGTTCCGCGAGGTTCTCTGTAGCAGAGCCACATTTCCTTGAGGTCGGCTGAAGTTAGTCCAAGGGCCCATACAAATTCCGAAAAACCCGCTGCAAACTTCGAGTTATCAATGTGCGTTCCGCTGCCCGGGGACGTCGCCGGGCTCTAAGAGATCTGCGGCGTCGACGGGCCGGCGTCTTGGGTCAGGTCTGGTCATCGAAATGGGGCGCCTGTGCCTGGACTTGGCGGGCCCGGTTCATGCACCGTCGGGAGAGCTGGCAGGGCGGTCCCGGCCGGCGGTCCGGTACAGGTCTCAGGCCCATTCGAATTCGGCTGCCGCATCGCGGTAGCGGGCCTCATCGAACAGGCGCCTGCCGATCTGGTGGCGGACGAGCGCTTCGGTGGTCGGCGTACGGGCAAGACGCAGGGGCTTCTTCATGCAACCTGGCCGCATGGTGCCATCGGTAGCGGCGCTGATAGGTCTGGGCAAGAACGAGCAGTGGCCTGAGCCGGTCCCGGGACGCTGCCAGCAGTGCCAATCCTTCGGTGAGGGATTCTTCCTCCCTGCCCAGCAGGGAAAGGATCCACACCCATTCCAGTGCCGTGCAGTCCCCGAGCCGTGCCTCCATGGCATCCCGGTCCAGGACGACATCACGCAGGGTTGCCGGAATCCATCATCCAGATATCCCTGGTCCCTGCCCCAGACAACTTATCGTCTTTCCTCGCTCTGACATTGGGGGCTCCGGGACCGCAGAGACCGCGCCCTCTTTTCCGATAAGACGGGCCAGGAGCGGGCTGGACAAGTACCAGCATAGGCCCGTCCCCTGCAACGGCACCGCAGGTGAGATGCCGACTCAGGCGGTGCCTATTGCAAAAACGAAGCCGGAAAGTGGGGCCTTCCCAAGGGGCATCCAGCCTCAATGTGTATGCTCAAGAGGCCGGTGCTTCTGGGCGAAGGGATGAGATGACGCGGGTTGCTCTGGACGGGATCAAAAGCACTGTTGAGCTGTGCGAGGACGTCGTGATTCTGCGGTGGACTCCGGGCGTGACCATCGAGGGGCGGGATGCCGCGGCCGCTGTCACAGCCGTAAGGACACTCTCCAGTGGAAGCCGCTATCCGCTGCTGGTCGATATGGCGGGGACGGCATGGGTGACCGCGAAAGCCCGAAGGCTTTTTGCGGCCGCAAACGTAGCGCCCAGGATAGCCCTGCTTGGAGAGTCCCCGGTTGACCGGGTAATGGCGACCTTTTTCCTCGGGCGTGTCCGTTCGCCTTGCCCCGCCCGTTTCTTCACCTCCACTGAGGAGGCCATGCGCTGGCTCAATAGTCCCGAGCAGGCTGCTCCAGCGGCGGGAACAACGGCTTCTGGCGATGACAGGGCAGGGTGACGGTGGTACCGCCAGCGTTTGAAGACCAGCCACCTGACGTGGTGGACGCCAACAACATCCTCTCCTCGCTGCTCGACAGGCTTGAGCCTGTGCTGGCGGGTGGGCGTTCAGGCTGAGGTGCCAAGCCGCTTTCTGTGGTGGAAGCGGACCTCACCATGGAACCGAGGCGCGATACCGGGGGCCGGTTTCAGGGCAGTCGGTACCGCCGCTGGGCAGCCGGCATATCAAGCTAGCGGCCTGCCCGCCAGTCTGCAGGGCATGGGCTGCCCGTCCCCAAGGCTGCTCTTAGTGCGTTACCTGATATTTTTCCAGGATGTCTGCGCGGATCTTGCCGCGGGCATTGACCGGCAATCCCTGCTCTTCGGCCCAGGCACGGACCTGCGCCGTGGATGGCGTTTTCCTTGCGCGAGTGGAACGTTCTTTGATCCGCGACGAGGAAACTTTCCGCCCGGCCTCAATGTAGGGGCTGAACGCTGACCGCAAATCACTCGCATGTTTGTCAGTCAGGTCAATCTCGTAAACCGTGCCGTCCAGGGCGAACCTGACTGTTTCGTCGGCAGCCGAGCCATCAAGGTCGTCTTCCAAAATTGTAATTCTTCTAATTGCCATTCCAAAAGGCTAACAGCGTCCATTGGCGGAATTGTCCCGTTACAAAGGTTCCGCTGCAGCGCCAGTCGAAGCTTCATTCCCGAGGATTCTCCCGCTCCTGCCGCGACCGCTCGGCCAGATTAATCGCTGGCATATCAACCGAAAGGTAACCTTCCCAGCCTGCGACTTCTTCGCTGCATTTATCGCACTGCCATTGCACTATCCGGTCATTCGTCATAACTATTTCCCCAGTGGATGCTTTGAATCACACATTACCTCCGGAGTCGGAAGAACGTAATGAACAGCGTGCCTTGCCTGCAGAGGATTACTGCTGTGCCCTTGACCCTCCACCTGACGAGACGGCTCATGCCAGATTGCGAGGTTGATGTCGTCGGACAGCGAGGCCGAGACTCGGGCGCTGCCGTGAATCCCCACAGGCGTGCGCTGTACCTTGGTTCTGAATCTCCTCCAATAGGAAACCGCAGCAATTGTCTGGGCGGGCGATGGCTCAGGGACCACTCCCCCCGGCCCCTGCACCATCGCCGTCGTCCTGCACCCCAATTTGATAGGGCGGCGTGCCGGGCAACCCCCCAACGCATTGATGCCCGGCGCCTAGATCCAGTAAAATAGCCGCAGGTTTACCAGAACATGCGTAGCGAGTACTCGTTTTTTATAGCTTCTGACACTTAGTGCCAGCCGAGCGGATGGCTTCAAGCGCCTAAAGGTGGGCGCTGGGAATCCGCGTATGGCGGGAAATCTGTGCGGTGGGACAGTTTCCGCCTATTGAATGCCCTCATCGTAGGAAGCGCCAGTGGCAGGATGGGACTGTGGCCACTGCAAGACCTGATGCTGTTCCGAATCCGGAGTGGGTGCAGATGTACCGGGCTGGTCTTTCCTACGGACGGATCGCCGAGCTGGCCGGCACCCACCTTCCACGGTGGGTTACCACGTCAGGGTGGCCAAAACTGTCGATCCAGGGCTCCGCTCTGCACATGAAACGACACCGCCACCAAAAACGACCCGGGTGACGTACCAAGGTTTGGACCGAATGAAACAACTGATCACGGCCGTGCAGGAGACGGGCCGGTAACCTTCGCAGTCGGCCAGTGACTTATCCGAGCAGACCTTGGCGGCCTGACTCAAGCGGCGCCGAAGTGAAGCTCATGCAGGGACCCTCGGCCCTGCCTACCGGGAGGGACTCAGCGTCCTTCCAGGCTGGGAAGGAACCCCCGGACCGTCATCTTCCAAGCCAAATGGCAGGACAGGCTGAGAGCCCTGGTCGCCTACCGGGCCGCAGGTAATGACTGGCCGCTGCACGAGGGAACAACCGGCGAAGAACATGGACTCGGCGTTTGGCTGCATCGCCAGCGATTTGAGCTGCGTCGTGGCGAGCTCAATCCACGGAAGTCTGCGGCGCTGGATGCTGCCGTGCCGGGGTGGCTGACGGGCAGGAAGCGCGGATCGCTGGCGAACGAGGCCCGATGGCAGGGCCGTCTGGCAGCCCTCGCCTCAAACCTGGGAGCCCGACGGGACTGGCCGCGGTACAAGGCCGAAGCCGGCAGCGAAGAGCATCAGCTCGGCGTCTGGCTCCAGGTTCAGCGGAACACGCAACGCCAGGGAAAGCTCACTCCTACGAGGGCGGAGGCGCTCAACGCCGCGGTACCCGGATGGCAAACCGGCAGGCGGCAAGGGCAGAAAGCAAACGTTCACTAGCATTCATCAGAGAAATTGCAACGGATCAATGTCCAACCGCAGGTCACTACCTTGCCCCCAGTGGGCACAACCCGTTCTAGGGTTTGGGCTTCCTGCCGCGTGTTCTTCCGGTCCTCCATACGGGGGCAGCGGCATCCAGGGCGTCTGCTTTGGCGGGGTCGAGTTCGCCCCGGCGCTGCCTGAACCGCTGGGTGTGCAGCCAGACGCCGAGCTCATGCTCCTGGCCTGTGATGCTGGCCTTGTGGCGCGGCCAGTCCTGTCCCGAGGCCCGGTAGGCGGCCAGCGCGGCGAGCAGTTCCTGCCATCGTGCCTCATCTGTCACGGCCCGGGGTGTGCCCTGCCAGTCCGGCAACGCCGCCAGGGCCTGACGGTAGGCCGGTGCGAGCGTTCCGTCAGCGGTTTCGCGGCGGCGCCGCTGAAGCCACTCAGCAAGGGTTCGCTCTGCTGCGTCGACTGAGCGTCTGGCTGGGTACCCGCCGGTCTCCTGCACAAACGCCATGAGCTGCTGCAGACGTTCCCGCCCCCGCCCCGTGACCTCGGGTTTCCGTGCCGCTGTCTGATGCTCGCTTTGCAGGCCTGGGTCCTGTGTGCGCGCGAGTCCGAGGTGGTAGCCCACGGTCGCCGGCGCGGCGCCGGTGAGGTCTGCGATCTGCCCCCGGGTCAGGCCCTTCCGGTACATGAGCACCCACTCCGGGTAAGGGGCGCTGCGCCCTGGAGTACCTGTCACGGGTCCATCCTGCCAAAGGCCCCGCCGGATCCGGAATCTTCGAGTGTCCGCTGCACTCAGGTACGCCTGGCCGCTATGTCGTCCGCCGGCTGTCCGTGTCCGGGAATTCACGGAGTGTGGCCGCTACGGCTCTGACCGCCGCGGGGTCTTCCGTCCAAGGCCGGCCTGTCCGCGTACAGGCTTGGAAGCTGGACACTTTCGAATGCTTGGCTGCCTCAATAAGTTCGTCCCAAGCACACCGCAGATCCTCCAGGAGTTCCGGTGACAAAGGCTCATCCTGGGCTACCGCAGCCACAGGAGTAGTCACCGAAGGAACCGCGCCCGCAGCTTTTCGCTGAAGGAGATTTCTGAGACCCATTTCTGTTGTCCCTTCTGACGACGGGGAGCGCATGGCCACGCTTCATGAGCTGACCAACCGCCTGGAACATCTGGAAAAAGCGCACTTTCAGCTTGGTCCACGAGTCCAGCACACGGGTGGTCGCCGTCGGCCAGAGGACATCGGCGACTTTCAGTAGTATGAACCCCGGCTTGCTTCGCGGCGCCTGCATGACCTCAGGGGTCTGCTTCTTGTGATGTCTGGTTATGAGTATCGTTCCTTTCCAGTGTGATACAGGAAGCCACGCCAGAAAAGTAAGTGGAGCTATCAGATGGCGCATCCAGCGTCTCCGCCTGAACTTTCGACGCCGGCGGCGACTGCCGGGAGGAAGTTGCTCTCCCGGGTGTGGAGCCAGGACCGGATTCGCCAACGAGTGAGTATGTGATGCTCGCAGCAGTTTGCCGTGATCATGCGGGATTCGCAGGTGCATTTGCGAGGCCTTCATCACGCTTTTACATATGCCTCGGGGGTATGCCTTTAACCATGTATATGAGATGGGGCCAGCAGGCTAAGCCATCTCACCGGGGTCGCTGGCGAAACTTCTCAGGTGGGTACTGCAATGCTGAACATGTGTGCTGATCGCAAAAACCCCGGTCTGATGCGGTTCTTTGCTACCCGCCTCTGTGAAAAAAACTTGGCAGCCATTTGTGCAGCCGGATACGCCCGCGGCGCCCCCGCGCCCGGTTCAGTTCCCGGCAGCGAAGAACCCGTTGCCAACCAGTCTCAGCGTCGTCACTAGGAGAGCCATCAGCATGAAAGCAACGCCGAACCAGCGAAGCCAGCGGGGGTTCGCGAAAGGGGTGGTTGAGTAGTCGAGGCCCCACATCCTGAGCTTCTCCATCATGGCCGCATAGACGACGGCCGATCCCCGGAAGTTCGTCGCCAGAATAAGACCGAACAGGGCGGCAACGAGACCTATTCCTGTCGAGGCCCACGACATCACAACTTCTTGTTCAGATTCCGTGAAGACGATCGTGCCGGCGAGCATGGCGATGCCGAAGATGGCGGCCGCGGCCAGATAGACCACCATGATGGCTTTCTGGGGCTGGGGCAGAGCCTTGACGAGCTTCCAAGCGTCCATGTCTCCCCCTGGCCATTCAGAGCCAGAGGCTCGCTGGAGCCAAACGTAGTCCGCTTGCGTCCGAGCCACAACGGTGACGAGCGTAATCTGTCCAGTAGTACCCCCCTTGCCTGGAAACCGTATTCTTCGACTGGATCGAGGACTACGAGAGGTTCCTGTCCGATCCCGGAATCCCTGCGATCGCCCGTGAGCTCGACCTCCGAGAGCCGCCGTTGAAGGCTGACCCCGTGGCACTGTATGACTCCTGACGCTGTCGCAGCCCAGCGGGATTCATGCTGCATGTCAAGGTGGTTTCCCGGTCAGGAGCTGACCCTTGCCTGGGCGGGAAAGTCTGGTTGGGCCCGAAACCCGGCACCAAAGGCAGCATCCGGCTGGCCAGGATGCCATGGCTTCATCAAGATGCCCGCCAAGGCGGGCATCTTGACATGATCCCCGGGCGGGTCTTGAGCGATTCCGCGGACGCTGGGATGGAGCATTGATCGGCTGGAGAGCGGATTCATCGTGCGTCTTCTCGGCGGAGCGCTGTTGTTCGTAGGCGGGATGCCCTATGCGTTCAGGGAGCTCGAGAGTATGGTTTCGATATGGCAGGCCAAAGTTATTCTCCAACCGCCGTTGAGATTCTGGTCGCGGGGGCCCACGCTGAGGTGTTTCGGGACTTGGCACCGGCCGCGTCGACCGAACTGGCGGTGAGCCCATCACGTGAGGTTCGGGGTGCGTCCGACCTATTCTTCGATCCTCAGCAAATTGTGGATGTCGTCCAAGGTGTGACCGCGGTAATCACGGGTATTGGAGGCGCGGCTCAAGTTGTAGAATGGGCTCTCGCCAAGCTTGGCGAGGGCCAAGGCGACGTGGTTATTAAGTCCGGCACGACGAGCGTGACTATAAGATCCGGAGATGACCCAGGGACTGTCCGCCAGTTGTTGGAGTCGGCTCTACGCATGCTCTGAAATTATGTTCCTCTTTAGTTCAGATGCCGTCGGACGGTTGGACATCACACATTTGGGAATGTGGCTCAACTTTGATTCAGCGCGCCGCGCCGAGGAGCCTGCACTGACTCACCTCTTTGCAGCGACAGCAAATTATAGTGTCGGCGACGAACATCGCGACTATCTTGATGCGCTTACGGACCCAGAAGATCGTGTATCCGCCATAGCCCTCTTTACCGCTGTGGCTCACGAAAGTAGACACTTTCATGATTTGCTGCTGACACCCTATGGCGCCATTTTGATGGGCCATCATGTTCGGGCTGCTATGGCGATCCTCTCGTCCGTGGGTAGTTTGACATCCAAACCCGCGATAATTGTCCCGCTGACCGAGTGGCGCTCGCTGCAGCCCGTGCTGCGGCTGTTGGCGCCGGACCTCGGATTGCCCACTCCGAAGATCGAGGTACTCACTGAAGTCTTGGACGAAGTAGGCCGGGACATGAAGGCCCTCGACGGTGGCATCCTTCATCCTGAAGTCCCGGTTACAGCGACTCAAATCTTGGAGTCCAGCGCGATCTGGGTCCAGATCGGCCATGCCGGTCGGCTGATCAATGGGGGACATCAAGAGCTAGTTGACGTTTTAAAGCGCGGACCTGCATACGACCGGTATTTTGGAGCCATAGAGTACATAGATCAACGATTAGGTTCGTTACCTAGTGCTGCTTCTCAATACATATTCTTGGCAGCGCTGTGCGGGGATGTTTTCAGCACGAACCCGAAGGCGTTGCGCTCACCCGTCGATGTCCTCTTCGTCCTCGTGCAGTGGATCGCTGACCATGAAAATTTCCCCAGGCCTAGACCGACTTCGAACACCGACGTTTCCGCCGAATTCGACCTCATCTATAATCTGGTCAATGAATTCTTCGAAAGAACGCTGGGTCAAGACGTGGCTGAGCGGATGGCTGCTGCCATGGACCAGAACGCCTTCAACATCGAAAACTGGGAAGGACGCATTGCAAATGTTGGACATGAAGGATGGGCCGAGCAACGTATTCATCAAACCCTTGACCTGTACCGAAACTTTTCTTGGGTTGCGGGCGGCATGGTCGCAAATTTCACGATGGATCCTAGTTGGTACTTCGCAGACCGTTATCTAGACGTGCTGGCGCACCTTCCGCGCCCCGCTACTTATCTTTGGTCTAACTACGGCTTTTCTGCCACGCATGAGATGTATACGGATTATCACATCCAGCAAGAGCTCATCGTTCCACACCAGCAGGGCCTGAGAGAGAACCCTAAGCTCAAGCAGACGATGTCGGAGCTTGCAGCAGGGTCACTAAATGACGGCAATGCGTTGCGTCTTCCGATTGTCATATCCCCGAAAATCTCCGGACGATTACCGGAGGAAGAGATAGGGGGTTTTGCCTTTGCGATAGAGGATATGGACACGGCTCTATGGCTAGCTTACTTCGACAACGTCGTGCCTTTAATGAGACTGCTTATCGACGGCAACGATTCGCTACCGGCTCAGGTGGCATCGCAAGCTGTCCAACTACTGGGTCTCCATGGCGTTAGGGTCTACTCTCACGGGGGCTTGCTTATGACCGGCCTGCCACCCCGTTTCAGCGCGTCCTGGTAGACCATGGCACCGTCTCACGGGACGTGAAAGCCGGCTGAAGCGCGAAAACAAGCCGCTCAATCCCGCCGCGATCCAGCGACAGGTTCAGGCCCTCTGCGCAGAGCTGCTAGCCCTGACAACCGCCAAACATGCTCCAAGAATCCAGCCGGCCATCCGGGCAAAATCAAATGATTCCACGAAACAATCCAGGCGGGCACCTTGACATGATTCCTCGGGCCCCGCCGCCCCGGCTCGTGTCATTTGGAGATGTGTTCCCGGCGTAGGCCCCCGTAGCCGCCGTTGTTGTCTCAATGGGCAGCCGACCAAGACTCCGCCCTAAGCATGAACGGACTGCACTCGCTTCTGCGGTCATGATGGTCTCCTCTCCCCAGGACCCTCGCGGGCCCTGCCGCAAGTGTGCTCTGCCGCGGTTGCATAGGGGTTTCAGCAAAGTGAAGTCTTCATGCCTTCAGACCCGGGTCCGCAGCCTTTGCCGCGCGAGGTGGTAGCGCACCGTCGACGGCGGGGCGCCAGTCAGTTCAGTGATCTTCTTGCTGGACAGGCCTCCCCGGTACAGGAGAACCCTATTGGGGTGAGGAGCAGCGCCGGACCGCCTCCTAGCCACGGGGCTATCCTGCCACCGGGACTATTTCGAAATCGACGATCCTGGCCCCAGCGTTTCTCACGCTGCCGCCGGCTCCGGATCAGGCAGATCAGGGACCGCCGAAACGGGGCACTTCAGCACAAGCAGCATCTCCAAATCCAGGAGCTGACGGGTTCCCGTTCTGGTATCGAGGATCCAGAAGAGCTCCAACGCCGGAACGACGGCCAGCACCCGCCCACGGTGCAAGACCCGCCCACCACGGCGTGCCTCAATCTGGTCTCCGACCGCCAAGTCGGAACACACTCGCACTTCTGCCACTGCGGCCATGACCTGCTCCCTCCAAACCGCTACCTGCTTTTGGTTACTGGTCCGTTTGGGCGATAGATCTCGGGTCCTGCTGTCACCGACCTCCCCAAGCAGCGATGGCTCGTTCGACGTAAGCGAGACGTTGGCGCGTATGTCGGTTTCCGGGTTGAGGAGACATTGCAGACCGATGCCTTCCATCATCGCGGTGAACAGCCGTACTTCGATTTCGATCTGTGTTGGGGGAGGGGAGCGACGTCTCTGGCGTCGACGGCTCACAACCCGTTCTAGGGTTTGGGCTTCCTGCCGCGTGTTCTTCCGGTCCGCCACCCCGGGGCGGCAGCGTCCAGAGCCTTTGCCGGCCCTAGGGGTGCCAGCATGGGCGTTGTAGGCACGCTGCCGGAAGGCGCCGTCATTGCCGCGGAGGTAAATGTTGAAACGCTCTTATGCGGGAGATCGCGGCGGGGCTCCACTGAAGCCGCCACTTGGGACCGCCAAATTAGACCGATCGGCATGTGTTGTAGCTCGGCGGAGGCGTCCTTATTTGGACGAGAAGCCCGCGATGCACTCGTATTTGAGAAGAACTATGGTTGGGGGTCCATTGGACCTTATGGAACTAGCGTCCATGTACCAGTTGCCCCCGTTCTCGTGACCATCTTCGCATTGGATGGCGATGTCACCCGCCATGGCCTGTCCTCGGGGAGTCTTACTTCAAAGATACGTGCAACTCCATCCTCAGCCGTGTAGCTGAAGTAGGGAATGAACTGACAGTCGCAATTGTCGGTGACGATCTGAATTTTCCACACGCTTTCTCTGTCTTGCTCGTTCAAGGTGTGGGGCAAGGGCAGCGGTTCTATCTCACGTCCTGCCTGATCTAGACCTTTGATGGATGTGGTCAGTCCGGTATCAAGATTGACCCGAAATGTCGCTGGCACTTCGGCCCCGCATCCGCCAGACAGGTTGGGAACGTATCCTTGAAGGGGCGGGGATGTTGTCTCTGCCTTGGCTCCGATCGAATTGACAGTCAGCCGATGATTGTTCTGCACTTGCACTGTAAGTTCGATGTAATTGCCACTGTTGAGCACGGCTCCGTTATTCAAAGCCCATGTAGTCGTATCGAATTGCGGAGCATAAGGATGTTCAGTCGGCCATGCTGGCGTTACCCACCCCTTGTTCCCACTGCAAAAATGATCCGGCTGAACTCGGACGGTAACGGAAGCGAAGTCATTTCCTACAGCCAGAGGTTCCGGTGGCCAGCCCGGGTCGGCTTGGGCGGTAACGGTTGATGGGGTGCCGGCGACGGGCGGGGTGGTGGCTTGGCTCGCAGCCGCCGACGGTCTCGCGATTGGCGTCACCATGTCGCTCGTGGGAGAAGGGCTTGGAGGATTAAGGACCTGAGGGAACAATGCATTTAGGCCGATAAGAATGCCGACGATTCCTCCGACCACTGTAACTTTCTCCCCAGCCCGTTTCCAATCGACGCGACGTTGAATTGGTTGTTGGGCAGATGAATCATCAGCATTCATAGTGTAGATAGTGCGACCACCCGGAGTAAAAGGAAAGACATAGGCGGCCTCACTGTTTTTCCTCGGGGGCGCTTGGGGTAACGTCCACTCACGACCAATGGGACCGACTGGGTCCTTGGATTGGCAATCGGCTGTGCTGACTCACCGCCTTGATGACGACGTTCGAACGCCTATCTGGGCTCCCAAGGCATGCCCAAAACCCGAAGACGACATGATGCTCGCGCCCGAAACAGGCCGGACTTAGCAGTACGACGTCGTCACCGGAGACTACGCGTACCATCCTGGCATTGGGGTGCCGACACTGCGTCAACCGAAGGGCTCGCTCCGCAGGGACGACATGAGCCCAACCCTGGCATCTTCATCGTTGAGCCGTCTGCGGCCTCTGCTGCAATGTCCCAGGGTGACTGGACGAGGATCACGACGTATCCGACTTGTTCTTGAACGGCGGCGAAGGGTATTCCAGGTATAGACGGCTGGTGTCGGTACTCCCGGGGACCCGGACCGCCAGTCCCTCACCTTCGTTCAATGTGGACCGGGCGTTCCCGACAGGGCCGTGCCTATAGGCGGCGTCGGCTGCGAGGCTGTGGTCCGCGAGGTCGCAGGGCGTGAAGCTTCCTGCGCGCCGCCGCACACATCAGGTCCAGCAAAACCACCCAGCCGGTCCATGGTGGGAAGGGCCGACACGCGCGTCCTCCCCTTGGTGTGGGCCGGTGGGACATTCGATCCGCTCAGCCCCTCTCTCGTGGGCATGGCCGTATTGTGGCTGGTTGGATCCTTTCCCTGGTTGGGTGGCCCGTCGCCAAGGCCGCACTGGACGCCTCCGGCCTGTTAACAGGACTCCAACCATCAGGCGAACACGCTGACGTGCAGGGCTACCCCGACATCGCAAAAGAGTGATTCCTGTGCTTTGGAAATGGACATTTCCTGACTCAATTCGAGTGGTGCAACGTTCCGAAAAGTTCCGGGCAAGGCAAGCCAAGGATTTGGTCAAGATGAGCCCGCGTTTTTCGGTTTCGGTCACGGCTAGTCCTCCGAAGGTGCGTCCTTCCCAAGCTGTGCGTCCTGCGTCGGCGCGTTGACTGGCTCCCGCCGACGCCTGGTCCTGGTGACTTGGTCGACTGTGACGGAGGTGAAATAGAAGGCGACCACCACCCCTGTGATGGATGTGAAGCTGGTCAAAAGCTGCGACGTGATCGTATTCGACGGGCCCCCGCTGCTGGCGAAGAACACAGCCCACGCAACCAGGACCAGGTACATCAACACAACGGACGCGGCGATCGCGTCCCTCATTGCTTTGGCTCCGGGTTCCCCTTGGACGGTCCTCTCGTAAGACCAGATTCCGTAGAACGTGAACACCACTAAGGATCCCAGACCCAGTACGTAGCCAAGGTCCGCGAATTCGTTTTTGAGATTATTCCAGGACCAGAGCTCGATAAACGGAGCACCGATTACCACCAAGGCAATAGGCAAGAGAACCCGCAACCACACGCGTTGCCTCTTTGGGTGACCTTGAACTCCTTTTGCTGCCATGTCCGTCCTCCGCTCGGGGCCGAACACAATCCACTTGCAGGGCAAAGCCGCCCGGCGTGCCGACGTGTTCGTGCCCCGAGTGTGGATGTTGCGAATTTCCCTTGTCAAGTGGCTGGCGTCGCCAGACCCTTATCGTGCCGCTGCACCCTCGCTGTGCGGCACAAAGCGGACGAACATTCCCCTGAATCCAGACGTATTGATTCCCGCGCGACGTTCTCATCCCGGATCAGTGCGTTTGCCTCAGGGAAGTACACCGCGGCGCAACCCTTCGGCGCCGGTAGGTAGGGCACCAGCCGCAAGTTGCCCGCCTGCCGGTCCTGGCCGCTGAACGTGCTGTCAGTTGGCACGCTGTGTTGACAGCTAGGTTGAGACCGGCCACCTGCGGCTGCAGGGCCTTTATACGGCGGCCATGGCAAGATTCGTCAGTTAGCTGTCTTTTGGCCAGCCACATTGGGAATCCATAAACGCCGGGAGTTTTCGCACCTACTGCAACCCCATGCATTTGACGCCCAGAATGGACGTTCTGTCCCGTGAGGCGGGGGGGCGCTTGATGTTGCATTGGGCCTGAGCATCCTCTCTGTCGGCGTTTTTCGGCACCTACTAGCCGCCATCGCCCATGCCGGTGGCTGCGATATCAAACTTTTCGTCCTCCAGCACGGAGTAGTCTTGCGAGCGTTGCTCCACGGCGCAGATAAGGTCGGAGTCCTCGTCGATGCCGATGACTAATTCATCCAGCACCAGCGGCGTAGCCGCCGCCAAATAAGCCCTTGGGTGGTGAAGTATTTGCGACGGCCGGTATTGCGGTCAATCGTGATTGTCGCGACAGTCCAAGCTCTCACGACTGCAGGGCGGTCCGCCCAGTACAGTCGCGTACATCGCTCGGAGTAAGCGGTCCTTCACCCGGACTCGCAATGACGGCCTGCACTTCTGCACTTTTCAGGAGCTCTGCTGTTGATTTAGGCGCCTCTTGGGAGTCGATATAATCTGGGTGGGCACGGAGGTCATCCGCAAGCAACGGCCACCGGATCTCTACCACGGTCCAGAGGGCAAGCGAGCGGGTCGGGACGGTGATCCCTTCTAACGTGCGCAGAGACCGCAGCACAGTGTACGTGTTCACGAATAATCTGATGCTGCGTGGATTCGGTTCCAGAAATTTGCCGTAGGGGACGAGGTCATGGCGAATGCTCTCCTGGATCGGAACTTCATTGTACTTAACCGCGACCGTTCCACGTACTTCCATCCGCTGAACCGCATTGCGGATCTGGTCCGCTCCTTTGGCAGCCTTGGCTAGCTCTTGTTCGTTTGTCGCCTGTCGCACCTCATCCTTGACCTGTTCCACCAACCGTTTTTGCTCTGCTGCTAACGACTCGCTACTTCGTGGCTGCGTAAGCAGTGACTCATAGAAGGCTTGCTTGGTCTCTTCGGTGATCGAAGGCAGGCGTACTTGGAGTTGGAAGATCTTCTCGAGGAACTGATAGCCGAGCGGCCGACCTGGCACCTCAGTGATGCGGACAGAGCTGTAGTGGTTCTCGTAACTGGACCGGATCCACTGTCCATCTGCCGCGATGAATGCGTAGGGTCCGTGTGCGCGCTCTTTTGACGAAGAATCGTGCAGTGATTGGTGGGCATCGCGAACAAGGGTCTGGACCGTCCCGAGGAACTCGACGATATATTCCGGATCGCAGCGGTCAAGGTCATCGATCAGGAACACCACTGATTTCTTTGTGCGCTTCAGAGTCCTTGCGAAGAGACGTCGGACCTCCCACATAGGGTTCGCCGTCGTTGAAACGAAGCCCTTCGCTGAGCGGTGCGAGTCGGGTAGCAGAAAACGGTATGCCGCTGTTATGCCTGCCAGACTAAGAACAAGCAGGGAAACTATCTTACTCACCGCGTCGGCAATCTTACCGCCCGTCTGGAAGTCGAAATTTGCCAAAAGGGCTAGCCCAACCACGCCCGTGATGAGGACGAGGATGGCGAAAACAAAAGGAAACAGCCTGGTCCGAATGACGTGGATCCGGCTAAGCACCTTGGCACTGTAGCGGTGGGCAGCGTCATCCTCGACCGCTTGGCGGAGTGCACTGTGCAGCGTCCACCATTGGACACCCACCTTCTGCTCACGCCAGGCGTTTATTTCTATAACCAGGAAGTCGCACCTGTCTCTAATAGTTTCAACTTCCAGTTCCTTCTTGAGGAGACGGAACAAAGTGCTTTTTCCCGATCCCCAGGGGCCATCGACGTGAATTAGGAATGACTCGCTCATTTCTCTTAGGGCTCTGAGCTTTGTAGCCAACACCTGTGCTAAGTACGTCCGGCCCAGCAGATCCGTTTCAGCGGGTTCATCAGAGGTCCAGTCGGTTCGCTCGGACGACGTCGTATGGCGGGGGAGAACCGCAACGCTCCGACGCCATGAGTTTAGGAGCCCGTCGACTGTTAGGTCCTCCGACAACGAATCGTCAAGCTCGGCAAGGCCGAGCACGGTCAATTCGCCGGTAATCACCTTATGACGGCTTTCGGCTACTGCCCGGATGTCATACAAGCCGCGAACGCGCTCCAGCCATTTTTGGACGGTTGCTGTCGGACCAGCCGAGACATGCAGTGATGTAGACCCGAACATTCCGTTGGCGTACTCAGGGTGGTCTTGCTGGATCGCCGCCGCAATCATGGCTGGTGTTACGGTGGCACCCGCTCCAAGTCGGTCTCGTGCCTGACGCACAGTGCGCGAGTAATAGTTTTCGAGTGTATCGGGTTCGGGTGCCTCTTTCCCTGACTGGGGCGGTGCCTCTTTCTCAGATTGCGCAGGAGCGTGTGCGCCCATCCGCATCAGGGCCGCAAATGCAGTTGGATAGTCAATCCCCAGATCCGCAAGCCGCTTGGAAAGCCGGCCTCTGGTGGTCCTCTGCTGCGCCGAGGTCATAATCGCCATTGCCAGATCCGCTATTCCAAATTCGGCATCCGATGGAACGGACTCCAAGTATTCGCGTACTGCTTCCACAAGCTCCGGTTCAGGGAGTGCGTCGCCGAGTTCGTCAGGAGCCTTAGTGCCGGTTAGTTTAAGCAGCGCCGCGAGCTCAGAACGGGTTACACCTGCTTCGGTGAGGGCTTCTTCGAGCATGGAATCGATGCTCATGAGTGCCCACAGGACTGTCGTCCGGGTGATCCCCTTTCGGTTGCTAGCCCCAACACGCCGACGTTCTCTTTGAGCAGCCGCTGCCAGTCGGGTGGCGTCTGAGATTTGAGATGCAGGCCGGTGATTTGATTGCATGACCAGTTCCGCAAGGAACACTGGACCGGGCGCATGAGTCTTACTGCTCTTCTCCACAGTACGGTTCACCTAGCTCTCGGGTTTCTTGGTAACTCTCCCAAGTGATCGTTACTGTGTCGTTACTCTGTCACCGTACAAGCTCGGATTTGTGAGAACCGGCGCTTAGCGGCCTTATGAGGTGTGAAGAACCGCAGGCCCGGCAGTCGAAGCTGAAGCACTTGGACAGCTGCGATGAGATTGGTGAACCGGTTGTTATGCCGCTACTTCTCCACGCTCAATGGATTGCTCGTGGCCGCGGACCCATGGGCCGCTGATAGGAACTTGATTACGCAACAAAGAGAATTGCAGAATTAATGCGATGGAGCCCGGGTCGATTCTCCCAGAGATTGAGCTCGACGCCGGTGGCAACGAGTATTAGAATCACGGACTTTTGGAGGATGTAGTGCAGGCAACGCCCCAGCCGCGCCCTTTGGATCATTATGCCCGATACCTCCCCATTCAGTCGCTGTCGTACCTCCCGGCCGGCGGCTGGCACGATCGCCTCTGGCGCTTCGTCGCTGATTTTCGCGCACAGATTGATTGCAGAAGCCTTGCGTGCCTGGGCAGGCTTGGCGTGGTCGCGGCCGGCGTGGATGGAGCCCCCGAATCTCTACCGTTCGGAAGCCTTGCTGGCACGGAAGTGCCAATCTCAGCGTGCAGGCAACATGGGAGCACCGGATTAGAAATTCCGGAAGTGGAAGGTAAGCCCCGCCAAGCCGAACAGACCGACCGGTCCCTACCGCTGCCACACGTGCAGCAGCAGCTACTGACTGCCCGTTGGAGCTCCTTCCAGGATCACTCAAGCACCCGGCCGCCTCTGACACAGCGGAATAACGGAATACAATCCAACGCCCTCAACCAAAGGAGACACCCATCATGTTCCCTAAATACGATGCGCAACAGACTGGCAGCTTCCTCACCGCTGCCCTGATCGCCGCAATCCTAGTTAGTTTCGCCTTCGTGTCATTGGCAGCACACTGACCGCAAAGCCTGCTCATGCACTGTAGCGGCACCAATCCTCTACGGGCAGCTGGCGGAACATCGACCCGAACACCAATTCGGTCACCCGAGTGATTTTCGATTGGGGCTGCGCGGATCATGCATCGCTCACGTTTGACGGTAGCTGCGTCTATCCCGGGGGGCTCCATACGGGTGTTTGTGTGCCATCCAACTTGCTGTGACTGGGGGACTCGGACGACCTACGCGGACAAAGGTGGATGGGAACGTCCCCGCTACAACCACAGTTGGGCGACAAAAAAATGTATGGATCAGCCCTACAGTTCCACTGCCGGACTTACCTATACGTGTGAGTCCACACAGACTTCACGCCGGCCGCCAGGACTACACCACCGACGTACGAATGCTGAAGTAGATCCCTTCGGCTGACCAAGAGGCACACCTTCAGCCGGTCCCGCCCAGGATCCGAATGGATCGTGGTGTGGGTGCCTGGATGCTGGCAGCCGCAGTCCCGCTGGTGACGGCCTCCTGCGGTTACCTGTACTCTCGGCCAGGACGTTGGCGGCGGTCGGTGCTTGATTTTGGAGTCGGTCCTCCGGATCTATTGGGATGTCCATTCCACGCAGTTCGCGGAGATCCTCACGTAGTTGGGGATACTGGTTCATCGCCGGGATGGGTTCACTCCTGCCGCGATCCGGCCCGGCCTCAGGGCGGAGATAGTGCGACCTTGACAGTGCTCTCTCCCTGCGGGAACTTGATACGCAGGACCGAATCCCGCGTGTCCGCCGGAACGGTGAAACTGACATTTCCGGACTTGCTTGAATCGCCTGCGACGACGTCATTGAGGCCGGAATCGGGGGATACGCTGATGCCGCCGGCATTCAGCCTGAACGTGGAGTCCCAGAAGTTTATGTCGTACCTGCCGTGGTTGGTGCATCTGACGGAAAAAATCAGGGCGATCTTCCCGGCAACGTCTGGCCGGACGTGCGCGTCGAGAATTTCGTATTCGACGTCGGCGGACCGGTACTTACGCTCGGTTGGCAGTGATACCGCCCACCCTGTACCGTTACCCGGCGCCGGGTTACTGGACGCTGACGCAGGCTGCGTCCGGCTGCTGGGCTGGTCGGTTCCGGCGTCGGTAGGTGGGCTGGAGGCGGTGGGCTTGCCGGCGTCGAATACTCCGAGTTGGCCCAGGCCGAGCAAAAGCCCGGTTACTGCGGTGATCACCGCCGCCGTGGCTGTCAGAAGACCGGGCAGCGTGACCCACCAATTGGTGGGTTTTTCGTCTGCCATATCGGTTCCTCCTTGGGGCCAGTACCGAAGTCGCGCTTAGTGATACCCCAATCCTCCAGCCGACAGGTCCCCACGCGCCAGACACACTTCCGCTCAGGCACAGGCTTATTTTGTCTGGTCATGATGGGGTGTAAGCCCTCATCGCTTTTCGTCCTACGTCTTGCGGAAAGTTAGAAACGCTCTCCACGCGTGGTTCGCTTCTTATCGCTATGGTCCGCAATTAGTCTTTTCGCGAACGACGCAGGACTTCGTTGCGAAGAGAGTACAGAAGTGCCGACGCTGCGGACAGTCCGCTCATCAGGTAGCAAACAAGTCAATCCCACGATGGATAACTCCCAGATCCGGACCTGTTCGCCGGCGATAGCTCAAATAGATACCTGGGGGAGGGAAAGTGGTAACGCCACAGTAATGCTTGCTGTTCTACGGTTATGCCTGCTCCCTGTGTCCTTTCGCGGTGCCTGGAGCGACTGGAAGCAACGAATGGGAAGGTGTGCTGTGAAACTGGAATCACTTCCTGACGAGGTGCTGGCCTCCCTTGAGGTCCGGGATGCGTGGCGGAAGCAGGTAGGCAGCAGCGGCTCAGGCCTGGAGTTTCTCGTCTCGGATCTGGCCCGCTGGGTACCCGGATCTGTGGTGCGGGTGGCTTTCTTGGACGGGGACACCGCCCTCCACGCGGACGTGGCGAGGGCTACTGAGCAGGTTGCCGATGCTTGCAACCTGGACTTTGATTTCGGGGTTAGCCCCTCAGGGGAGTACCGGCGCTGGCACGAGGACGATACCGGGTTGGCGGCCGAGGTCCGGGTCGGGTTCGACATGGACGGTTATTTTTCCTTGGTCGGCACCGACAGCACTGACCCTACCGTGGGATCCCCCGGGGACCCGGTGGGAGGCCGGCCATACCAGCGCAGTCTGAATCTGGGCGGTTTCGTGACGGATCGGCCCGAGGACTGGGAGGGTACCGTGAGGCATGAGTTCCTGCATGCCTTGGCGTTCCATCATTCGCATCAGAACATGCGCGGGGCCTGTGAGCAGGAGTTCCGCTGGGATGATGATCCCGGATATGTACCCACGAGGAATCCGCGCGGGGTCTTTATCCCCGACGCCGCTGGGCGACGTCCGGGAATTTACACCTTCCTGGCGGGTCCGCCGAATAACTGGCCGCGCCGCAAGGTCGATCATAATTTGCGCACCGTGGAGGACCCAGGCATCGTTGCCGGCCCGTTCGATACCGATTCGGTCATGCTCTATGGCTTTCCGTCCTTCTTCTACAAGTCCGATCCGAGCACCTGCGCGCCGACGGGCAACGGCATCGACCTCTCGGCTGGGGACCGGAGGGGACTGGCGCTGCTTTACCCGCATACCGCGGGGCCGGTGGCAGACCTGCAGGAACGGGCCGGCGCCGCCCTGCAGGTGCTGGAACGCGCCGGATCCACTCCGGAATCGGCCGAGACTATGGACGGGGAGTACCGGGACCGCGCTCTCGAACTGCTGCGGGGGCTTTCCGGAGCCGGCTCCTGACCGGCATCGTGCCGGGGCGGCCTGGGAGTCGATGGGTAGCAGCCCCGGAAGGGTATACGTTCACGCTGCTGTTCTCTCGGAACGTCGCTACCGGTGAGGAAATTGAAGCAGGCGTGAAGGCGAGACGTACACACCGCGACTTAAGCATGATCGAGAAAGGACCAATGCGATGACCACCAGGAAGGGTTCATCAGATGAGCTGAGGCCCGCCGATGAGAAAGCGCTGAAATCGCTGCGGCAGTTCATCAGGACACGGGGTGCCGAGTATCTGAAGGATCCGAACATTTCGTCCATCGGCGTGGGTTACAAGGTCACCGAAGGCAAACCGACCCGGGAAATCGCCCTGCAGTTCACCGTCGATCAGAAGGTGGCCCCGGAAGCGCTGGAATCACTGGATACCGTGCCGATCCCGGAGACGATTGTGGTGGACGGTGTTCCGGTTCCCACTGATGTGATCGAGCGCAGCTATGAGCCCGCATTCCGCATCGTGGCAGAAGCCGAACCGCCCCAGGCCAAGGTCAGGGTCGATCCGGTGCTGCCCGGGGTCAGCGTCGCCCATAACAAGGGCAGTGCAGGCACCATAGGTTGCATCGTCTACGACAAAACCGATGGCACACCCCTGGTGCTGAGCAACTGGCACGTCCTGCATGGGTCCGGCGGCAGACTCGGGGACACCGTCGTGCAGCCGGGCCCGCACGATGACAACCGGGTCGAACGCAACCACCTCGGAATATTGAAGCGCTCTCACCTTGGGCCCGCGGGCGACTGCGCCGTAGCCAGCATTGAAGGCCGTGGCATCGTCCCGGAAATTCTCGGTATCGGCACCGCCCCTCAGGAGCTGGGTGAACCGGAAATCGGGGACAAGGTCCTCAAGAGCGGCCGCACCACGGGCCTCACTCACGGAGTGGTGCGCCGGATCGACGTGCTCGCCAAACTGCACTACGGCGCCGAAGGTGAACATGCCATCGGCGGCTTCGAAATCGGACCCGACCCGCAGAACCTGCCCGAGGATGGGGAAATCAGCCGGGGCGGGGATTCCGGTGCGGCTTGGATCTTCAAAAACGCAAACGGCAAACCCGGGACTGTACTCGCCGGACTGCACTTCGCAGGCGAAACCGGCGCCAGCACCGACGAGCACGCCCTGGCATGCCTTCCCGAATCCGTGTTCGAGAAACTTGAGATCACACTGCTGCCCCCCAACCCGGAATCCGTCACCGATGCCGCCGGCAACGGCTATGCCCCCGGCTTCCTGAGCACGCGTCTGGACCCGCCGACCCTGGATCCTTCCCTCAAGGAGGACGCGGTGCTGCTGGAGGGTTCGGAAATCATTCCCTACACCCACTTCTCGGTGGCAATGAGCCGGTCCCGCCGGTTGGCCCGATGGGTGGCCTGGAACATCGACGGCGCCGCACTGAAGAAAATTAGCCGCAAAGGGATCAACTTCTCCAAGGAGCGCAGGATTCCGGCAGAGTTCCAGTGCGGCGATGAACTCTATAGCGGCAACCGGCTGGACCGCGGCCATGTTGCCCGCCGCGCGGACCTGCTCTGGGGCGACCGGGCAGAAGCCGAACGTGCCAACAAGGACTCCTTCTTCTTCACCAATATCACTCCTCAGATTGAGGACTTCAACCAGAGTAGCCAGAACGGAGTGTGGGGGCGGATTGAGGACGCGGTGTTCTCCGACGTAGACGTGGAGGACCTGAAGGTCAGTGTTTTCGGTGGTCCGGTTTTCCTCGACGATGACCGCCTGTACCGCGATGTCCCGCTTCCCCGGGAATATTGGAAAGTACTCGCCTTCACCGATCAGGGTGAGCTGAAGTGCAGGGCCTTCCTCCTGACCCAGAACCTGAATCAGCTTGAGGCGCTGGAACTGGACGAATTCCGGGTCTTCCAGGTCACCGTCAGTGAAGTCGAGGAACGTACCCGGTTGCGGTTCCCCGACGAGCTGCGCGCTGCCGATAACTTCACCGCACCTGAGTCCCTGGAGGCCAGAAGACCTCTGGACAGTCCCGCCAACATCCGCTGGTAGCATCCGAAGCCTGCACGCACGGTCTTGGAAGGCTGAGTCCTGCCCAACCCGGGCTCTCCCAGCCGGCTCCAAGGTGAGCGGATTGTAAGGTACGCCATTCATGGCGAGGCCATCAGGTGGTATGAAGCAGGGTGTGCGCGAGCTGAACCTATATAAAATCCCTAGCAGATACCGTCCTTCGGCGTAAGGATCATGCCGCGGGCGTGGCCGCCGTCAGGATCTGCGGCCAGATCTCCGGAGACGCTAAGTCCTTGTAATCCCCACGGCGTCGGGACCGGGCGGATGACCGCGATACGTATCAGCATTAAAAGTCTGAAACTTCGTTTTGGGCCAGGCCGACTGCCGATGGACAATGGCATCTTTCATTGCTCCGAGAAACTTCCAGATGACGTGGATCATTGACATCTCTCATGAAAGTCCGGATCCTCGTTCCTAGATCTATCCCAGATCTCCTAAACCGCTGGATTTGGGGGTGACCATGGGCAACGGTGGCTATGGTGCGTTTCAGCTGAACCTGTTTCAGTCTTGGCAGCTTCTTTGGGGCGTCGATGTCGTGCATGTCGCAGCACGCCAACAACGGTTGATTACGGCGCTGGCTGTGAACGGTCCGCGCCCCCGGGGTTATCTGGTCGGGTTACTTTGGCCGGAGCATTCCGAGTCGAGAGCCATGGAAAGCCTACGGGTTAGCGTTCATCTCGTCACCAGGCAGGTGCCAGGTCTGCTAATCAATGGCGGGGCTGTGCTTTCGCTCAGCGATCTGGTGGACGTTGACCTGCATCGTCTCCGGTCGCAAATTCGGTACCTGAGCCAAGTCGGGCTCAATGGAAATGCTGCTTCGTGCCTTTACGATTTACGTCATGCAGAACTTCTCCCGGGCTGGTACGAAGACTGGGTGATTTTTGAGCAGACCCGGCTCAGGCAGGACCGTTTGCACGCGTTGCTCTTCATAGCCCGGGAGTCACTGCTGCGCGGCGACTATGAGGTTGCATTGGAAGCTTCTGAGGCTGCACTGGAACTTGAACCGCTCTACGAACGAGCTGTTGGACTGCTAATTCAGGCTGAACGGCAGCAGGGCAACAACGCCTCAGCACTTCGAGCCTTCGAGAAGTATGAAGCGCAGCTGAAGGGGGATATGGGAATCGCTCCATCGGACGCAATCCGAGGACTTGTTGCAGATATTCGGTGACAGTGGAACTGGACCGAATGATAGACGCCTCTCCAGGGCCGCCGAGCCGGGGTTTGGGGCCAGAGGCATAAGCGAGTGCCCATCGGTCATGATGGGGAAGGCTTGGGGAGTGGCGGGGACAGGATTCCGGGCAATCGTGCTTCTAGACCTCGTCTGGGGAGCCAGGCTGTGAAATGAGCCACTGACGCACGATGCTCAAGACCTCAGCCGGATCGGCAGTGGCGACCGTGTCGGGCTCGGCGCCCGGACCCCTGCTAAAGATTAGCCTGGCGCGGAATCCGGGCACCTGATCCGGCTCGAACCACGTACGGATGACTAGCGTGCCCATGGACGGCATCGTCGAATCCGGCTCGGCCGGACCGGAACCGGAGGCTTCTGACGGACGATCATCGCTTGTCATGGCTTTGCACCTTACTCTCACTCCCTGATCCCTTGGGGAAGATTGCGGACTCTCCAACGCTCGGGCCTCGCATTGGTTGTCCGCAGTCTGTGACTTGGGGCGTTCTGGCAAGGAAGGCTCGAGAACCGGCAGAAGCCGGCTGCCTTGATCCTGCGGTACACGTATCAGGAATACGCGAACGTTTTGCAAAGGGTTTGCTCAAGATTCCCCGCAGCGAAAATGAGTTGCCGATACTGACGCATTGTTTTGTCGAACGCTTCGCATTGATTGCCCACGCCAATGTTGCGGCCTGTGGCAAAAGGGAGTCCGTCATTGACGGCAGCCGTCGAGCAAGGACTCGCTCACCGAAAGCACCGCAACAGGGTCGTGGCCGACCGCAATGGGAAGGCAAAAAATGGCCGCCACGTCGGTATAGCACCGGAAGTCTAGCTATCGGAAGTACTCTGCACAAAAGCCTGGTGCTTGCCTGAGGCCCTCGGGGGATTCTAACTCTGAAGGCATACGCTTTAAATGTCATCATTATCGCCCCGACGTTCGATCCATATGACAAAAGTAGTCATATAATTGTCGAATGCGCAAATGATTCGATCCTCAAGATTTATCAGTGCATTTTGAGATGGATCTGAAGTCTTGGGCGGGAGGCCGTGAGCCTCCTTGAATTCGCTCTCATGGTCTCTGTTTCTCATGATCTCTGGTACGTCCGAGGTTCGGACACTGAGAGCAGAGGAGGGTATCCGAGTGGGGGCGTGCGAGGGAGATGAGTGCCTGGTTGCGGTGTCTACCTCCGGCCGGTGTTCGATCGTGGTACGTCCACCGGTGGTGGTGCAGAGCCGCGAACGTGGAGAGGAACAAGGTGCCTTTGAGTTTTCTTGTTCCCGCTGCAGGTTTGTCGCCCGGGTGGAGGTGGCGGAGCGGCTGGTGACGGTGTGCTGCGGGCGTGGGAAGCCATGTTGCTGCGCTGTCGGAGTGTTTACTGGTCACTTCGGTGGGGTTGTTCGCGCATATCCGGATGTGGATGCGGGGCATCGAAGGCAGGACCTTTGTGCAGGGGGTTATGGCCTCGCCTTGCTTGCGTCACTCCTCCAAAGAGGCTTTTTGGTTACATCGAGGTCCGGCGCCCATCGGGTCGTTCCCCGGGCATCAGTCCTTGGCTCTGTTCATCGCCATCAGTTGAAGGCGGTCTTTCACCGGGCATCAACCCCTCGGCCGGCTTCTCGCCTGGCATCTGGGTCTGCCCTTCCCCTGGCATCCCGGTGCCGGCTCCTGCCTCGGGGGGAGCCTCCTCAAACCCGGCGCTGCCGGCACCTGTCGCCTGGCCGGACCTGGACGTAATCTTCGCTGAGAGCTGGGGAGGCGCATCGGGGGGAATCGAGGACTGGGCTACCTTGCGGACACCTGGGTCGCTGTCGTCAACGAGGTCCATGAGAACCACGGCTGCTGAGTCAGTTGGAAGATTGTTGGCGGCCGCTGCGGCTGCTACCCGGATGCTCGCCGTTTCGCTGTGTGCTGCAGCCTCCACAACATCATGTCCCTGGTCGCCCTCGAGGAGACTGGCGGCGAAGGTGGCTTTTGCGGCCAGCATAGGGTCGTCGCCCTGAACCAGTGTCCGCAGGTGCGGGAGGGACTCGGGACCCAAAGCAGCGGCTTTGTCGTAATTCGGTTCATCAGGTTCAAGGACTTCGAGGACGGCTCCCATCGATACGCTCATGATTCGCTCCTATAGGTTCTGGGTGAAGGCGCTGTTGGTCATTGTTGTCACTTCAGTATTGATCAGGTCCGGCGGGGGATTGGTGATGTTACCGGTGCCGTTCCCCGTCATTAGCCTGTTGTTGTCATTCACGTGACGCAGGTCCAGGACATGCCCCACCTCGTGGCCGAGGGTCCATTGGGTGGCGCCTTGAGCCACTACCGCGCTTGGTCGGCCCGCGGGGAAGGCGGCACAACCGTTGAACGGGGGTACGGTTGACCGGACGAAGTACACGACGACGTCGTTGGTGCCCGCATTGTTGCGGTTGGCGAAGAGCTGGTTCTGCTCGGCAGTCGTTTCCCCGAGGACGCAGCGCCCGACGTCGACGTCATTGAGGGTGGGCAGATTCAGGTTTTCGGTGGACGCCAGTTCGACGCCAATCCCGGCCGTGGCATAGACCTCGCGCATCCGCTGTACAGCGGTGTTCACCGCAACCGTCGGCGCTGTAAGGACCTTTGCATGGAGCCGCACCGTCTGGCGTAGCGACCACCACCGGTGCCACATTGCGCTATCGGTCCCCGCGCCAAAAATGTCTATCCGGTTTGGGCCCCAGGATACGGCCCCGGGTTCGCTCGTGAGGACGCCGCCCAGGGATTCCCAACCAGACCAGCCGTTCTGGAACCACTTATGCCAGAGCGCGGAGTCGGTGCCGACGGCGAAAACATCCAGGCGCCCGGAGGCCCAACTGGATACGGTCGGCGCGGATGTGAGGACGCCGCCCAGGGATTCCCAACCGGACCAGCCGTTCTGGAACCATTTATGCCAGAGCGCGGAATCGGTGCCGACAACGAAGACGTCGATCCGCCCGTTGCCCCAGGATACTGCGGATGGTGCGGATGTGAGGACGCCGCCCAGGGATTCCCAGCCGGACCAGCCGTTCTGGAACCATTTATGCCAGAGCGCGGAATCGGTGCCACGCACAAAAACGTCAAGGCGGCCCGCTGCCCAGCTGGAAACCGACGGCGCGGATGTGAGGACGCCGCCCAGGGATTCCCAGCCGGACCAGCCGTTCTGGAACCATTTATGCCAGAGCGCGGAATCGGTGCCGCGTGCGAAGACGTCAATCCGGCCGTTGCTCCAGGAAACCGCGCCGGGAGAACTCGTCAGCACTCCGCCCAGGGATTCCCAGCCGGACCACCCGTTCTGGAACCACTTGTGCCATAAAGCTGCGTCCGTCCCGCGGACGAATGCGTCCAAGCGGCCGGATGCCCACGACGACACGCTGGGCCCCGTCGTCAAGACGCCGCCAAGGCTCTCCCAACCAAACCAAGTCATCAAACGTCTCCTTGAGTGTGAGCCGTCCAGCGGGCGGCTAATTCCGTTGCGCCAAGAAATCTCTGACGCTGCCACGGCTACCAAGTTAAGTAGAGCTGCAGCAGCGTTACTGCCGCGTTATTGCCAAAAGCCTCAGATTTCAGGCATGGCAGTCCAAAGCGGTAACACGGCAGTAACGGTGGCGTGGTGTAGTCGCCCTACGCGCGTTCCTCCAGTCCGTTTGGAGCGGTGCGCTTACTTCTTGGAGAGGGCGATGAAATGGGCTACCCCGGTGACGACGGCAGGCTCCCAGTAATCTATGTTCGAGGCTTTGCTGGTGGGGGCTCCGCCATCAACCGGGCGGTGGACGATCCGTTCTATGGCTTCAGCCAAGGGTCCGTCCATGCCCGTGCCGACAGCGGTGGCATGGCCAAGTTCCATCAATTTGAATCCCCAATGTTGCGTTTGATCACCGACCATAAGTACGAAGTCCCCGTCCATGGCGACCAATGGACCTTCCTTCTGAATGCTGAGGCAGGCGAAGTCAACCCGGCGTCAGTATGGATCCACCGCTTCTACGATGACTCTGCAGCCACCTTTTCGAAGGAACCGGAAAGGTTCTCCTTTGAGCGGGCAGCCAGAGACCTGTTCAAGCTGATCAAGCTTGTGCTGGAAAAGTCCGGTGCGCCCAGGGTCTTTCTCGTAGCGCACTCCATGGGAGGGCTGATCTGCCGCTCACTCCTCCAGCGCGTCATTCCCGAGGATCTGGCCGGCAAGGACGGCCAGATCGACCCTGCCGCGGGAACCAAGTATGTCGCTAGGGTATTTACCTACGCGACACCGCATGGGGGGATTAATTTCGCAGTTGGTTTTGGCGTCCTGGAGCGCATCCGCGACGCCACAGGATTCCAAGGGGCGGATATCTTCGGCCCCGACCGCATGTATGAATACCTCACCCCTGCAGCACTAAGGCGCGAAAGGACGCGCGCTGACTTTGTAGCGACCGAGATGCCGGCAGACGGATTCCCCGTGGATGAACTGTTCTGCCTTGTCGGCACCAACCCCGAGGACTATGACGTGGCCCTCGGTGTTTCCTCGAAAGCGGTGGGTGCGCGCAGTGACGGGCTTGTGCAACTCGAAAATGCTGCCGTCAAGGATGCGCCTCTCGCTGTAGTTCATCGCAGCCACAGCGGGCGATATGGCATAGTCAATTCAGAAGAGGGATACCAGAACCTGCAGCGGTTTCTCTTCGGTGACCTGAAGATCGAGGTTGAGCTCGTCGGCTTCACCGTAGGCCGCAATGCCCCAGGTGACGTCGAGTTTCAATTGGACGTGGGTCTGGCGATCCGCGGCCTACCCGTGCTGGTCCACGAACAGAGTGCCGCTCACCACTGCCCTGTCCAGATTGAGCACTGGAAGGAGGGTAACCCGATTGATTCCCCCGTGCCGCTGCTCACCACTTTCCTGTCCTCCCGAGCGCCCCGTCCGCGGATTAACGGCAAAGTAGTGCCTAGACTGCGTCATGCGCTCAAACTGCGGCTGATGTCCATAAGGGAAAAGCAGGGCAGGTTCTTTTTTGACGATCATATGGAACAAACTGAGGACTGGCAGGACGCTCTTCTGGTTGACATCGAACCTCCGTCCGGTGCCAGGGGGCTGCCCAAGGCCTGGGCAGCCTGGACCAGCACCATTCCCACTGCCATCAGGGACTGGAATCCGGACGACCAAGATTCTCTCACGGACACGGAGGTCACCGCCAACTTCTGGCGCGGACACATTGCTGTCCCTGAATTCTCCAAAGAATTGCTTGGACTCAACGCCGGCATTCGGCTCACAGTTACCCCTAGATCCCTTTCTTTCTGACGGTAAAGTCCCAGGAAGCTTCGTCCGGCGGGATGGGGCCCCGGACTGGCCTTACAGGAAGACGATGTTTGATGTCCCGGCGACGATTTTCTCAGCCAAGTTTGTCACCCGGAATTCCCTACGGCAGGAAGTCGACTTACGCACCCGAGCGTATCGGCGCGGGCAGCAGTCTTGGTAGTTCTCCGTTCCTTGCGGATGCCGCATCACACGACTGGCCCAGGTAATCGATCAGGCAAGCATCCCGGATCGGCTCGTCGAGGGTTAAAAGCGAGGGAGACGCCGTGCGAGCGGCGTCAGGGCGCAGCAAAAACTAATGGCGGCCGGAGCAGCTATCGGCACCGTCTGCTCTTCCTCAGTGAAGGACTCATCTAGGGGTCATGAAACTTTCGGGAGGTGGGGGAGCGGGGCGCCACGGGGCGGTCGCCACGCATTAGAGGATTTCCGGTGCACGTGACGAGTCATCGACCCTAAGTGCGTCGGCGGAGCCCGTCATGAACGGGCGAGAATGCGGATCTCCAGGGGGCGCAGTTGCAGGGCCACTGATGTCAAGCCATTGGCGGCTGCCACCTGTCCCGGTGCCCCCGATGTTTCCTTGTTCGTGAACAGATCGTCGAAGGCGCTTCCGTCTGGGTTCAGCGCGCGGTCGACGAGGATCCGTCCGATCCAGCCGTCCGCCGCATTGGTATTGGCTGCCACCACGACTTCGACATCGTTGAGGATCCGCGAGAAAGATACGACGCCGCCCGCGAAATCCGAGATGCCGAAGTCCCTGCCGTTGCCTGACACCGGCCGGAAGTACTGCCGGCCGTACCGCAGCGCCGGCTCGTGCAGACGAACCTGCGACAGGCGCTGGATAGTCTTATAGAAGGTATGACCGGGATCAAAGGCTCCGGGTCTTCCCCAGAGTGCCTCACGCACGGCTTCCATGGCCTGGCCGGTACCGCTGAGCCCTTGCTCCGTGCCGTAGTAGAGGCAGGGGATGCCCTGCAGCGCAAACAGGCAACCGACGGCCAGGGTGAGTTGATCGTCGAATTTGTGTGGATCACGGGGATCACTGAAGTACAGGCGCTGGTACTGGTCGTGGTTGTCCAGGAAGGTCACGAAGAACCGGCTGGCCTCCCCATGGGAACTCAGGATTCCCCGCTGCACCATTTTGCGGTGGTCATAAAGCCCAGCCAGATCAGACGGCGGCCGCATACCCTTCGCCACCGCGGGCAGGGCGAAGAAAAGCGGGAAATCCAGTGCGGCATCGACGCCGATGAGGTCGGAGGAGTCTGTGATGGCATTGCGGCCGATGTAGCCAGCGATTTTCTCCTCGTTATCGTAGATTTCGCCGAAGGTGAAGAAGTTCCGCTTGCCGATACTCAGCGCATATTCCCTGATGGCGTTGCCGAAAACGCGCGCGAATTCCGGTTCGATGTGCTTAAGCGTGTCGATCCGGAAGCCGTCCGCGTCAAACCTGGCGATCAGGTACTGATGGGCCCGGATGAGCACGTTGCGCAGAAACTCCGAGCGCTCGGTGGCCAGTTCCTTGAGGGATGCGAAGTCCCCGGACCCGTCTTGACCCATCCTTCCCTGCCGGCGGAAGAAGTCGTTGTCCTGCAATTCCCGCGGCCACACCAGCGCGGCGGGAGGGGCGTCCGGGATCCCGGCCGCATCCGTCCAGTCCGCCCGGCCTCGTCCGTTTTCGTCCCGCCATTGCACCGGGTACGGAAAGCCGCGGAAGGGTGCCTCCGAGGTCCCGTCACCGTCAGCGCCGTGATATTCGAAGACGTCACCTACGTGGTTGACGACGACGTCGAAAATGACATACATGCCGCGGGCATGGGCAGCGTCGATCAGGTCGACGAGTTCCCTCTCTACGATGCCGGGGTCATCCCGGGCGGCGTCGGGGTCCGAGGCCAACCGCGGATCGATTCGCAGAAAGTCCTGGATCCCGTAGCCGTGGTAGGTCGGCCGGTAGAGGCAGTTCATCTGGACGGGGGATATCCAGATGGCCCCGACTCCCAGTTCCTGCAGATAGTCCAGCTTTTCTCGGACCCCGTTCAGCGTGCCGCCTTGGAAGTCCGCCATGGTGTCGTCCCAGGCGCGGCGTGGCGGGGCTTGGGGGTTGTTGAAGCGGTCGACCATCAGCTGGTAGATCCAGACGTCCCGCCAGTCCTGCGGCGACGGGAACGGCACCGGGATGGTGCGCGGTTCACCGGAGACGATGACGTTGCGCTGTTCCGTCCCGCGTGACAGCCGAAATGCTTCATCGACGTCGGGACCGAAAACGGATGCCGTCATGAGATTTCCTTCCCTGCTGGGGCTTGTGCGTTGTATCCGTCTTCGGACAGGCTAGGGGCAGAACGCCGGCTATTCCGCGCCGGATCGGATCAGTTTCAGGGCGACGCTGCCGCCCATGCCGAGTGCGTAGGCCTGCTGGATCACCTGCTCTGCCAGCGGTTCCACATAGCGGGCGTTCTGGAGCGGGCCGGCGTCGACTGCGTCAAATCCCGTCTCCCGGACCAGTTTGATCACCACTGCCTTGGCAGCCGCATCGTCGGCGCAGCAGAAGACCGTGGGGCTTTCCGACGGGGTTGCGGGTTCGCCGGCGTGAAGGACCGGGGCCAGCACCGTGTTGAATGCTTTGACCACCTTGGCTCCGGGAACCAGTTCGGCGACCTGTTCCGCCGCCGACGTTTCGTGTCCGATGGTCAGGGTTAGGAAGTCCGGAGTCAGCGGGTTGGTGACGTCGACCAGGATCTTGTCCTCCAGTGGTCCGGCCACCTGCAGCGCCTCGGCGGCGGCATCATAGGGCGTGGCCAAGATGACGATGTCGCGGTCCTGTGCGATGCGGTCCAGTGACGTGCTGCTGGCCTGCTCTCCGATGGACTTCGCCAGGACGCTGGCCTTTTCCGGGTCCCGCCCGGTGAAGCAGACGGCATGGCCCTTTGCGGCGAGAAGCCTGCCGATCCCGCTGCCCATGTTGCCGGTACCGATAATTCCGATGTTCATGCTGTTCTCTCTCTTTGCTCTGGAAGTGGCTGTTGCGGGGGTTTCACTGTGTTGGTTGTAGCCGCTTAGTCGTAGCCGCCGAACATGAATAGATGTAGGTCTTCGTCGGTGGGGTTCATGAGTCCGTGAATGTTGCCGCCCTTGAGCATCGCGAAGTGTCCCGGCCTGAGTGTTCGTACTTCGAGGCAACGTTCGCGTTGGGGCATCTTGGCCCAGTCGCCAACGACCATGAAGCCCTGTCCCCGCATCATGAGGAAGACCTCCTGGTTGTCCCGGTGCCGGTGCAGTCCGATCCCGCTGCGGCCCTTGAGGATATGCAGGTCCATGTAGTCCACGGCCATGAATTCCTCGCGTTCGTTTGTGTGGTTTTTGGTGCCGTGCGCGTTGAAATTCCAGGTTTCCAGCGACCGGCCCAGTTCGCCGCTGCCGGCATAACGGCCATAGTTGGACAGCAGATTCCGGTATTCGAGGAAACTGACCCCGCCGTGGGGGTTGCCGCTCACTCCGGTGCCCAGGTAGTTGTCCCAGCCCCGAAGGAGCATGTTGAACTCATAGTGATAGTTGGCTCCGCCCTGGGAGTCCCAGTTCTGTTCCGCCGGATCAGACCAGGCGGTCTCGATGTGCAGCGGCAGGATCGGATGCATTGTGCAGTCCGGGGCAACGTGGACCATGTGCAGCTCGTCCTTGCCGTCCCGCTCGAAATCCGCCAGTTGCCCGCGCACCAGGTCCGGGCGCTGTTGCAGTTCGCCGCGGTCCAGGGCGGCCAGGCCCCGTTCGTCCAGCTGTGAGCGCAGGTCGGTCTCCTGATACCCCCACAGCTCCACTTCGTAGCGGTCGCTGCGCATGTTGTACGGGACGTCGATGGGCTGCAGGCCGCCGCCGGTGCCGACCTTGATCCAGAGCTTGATTCGGTCACCCAGCGTGAAGCCGGCTGACTGCGCCAGCTGCGAATCCGGTCCTCCCCGGTAGGAGAGGCGCAGGAAGGGCGCTGACCAGCCGTCGCCGCTGGCCCAGCCGCGGACCAGGACCGTGTCGGTGCTGCGGAACTCGTGGAGGTTCTGCTTCTGGAAGTCCGTCTTGGAATCCTGCTGGGCGGGATCTGTGACGCCGTGGTCCGGCGGGCTGGCACTATAGAGGTCGAGGTAGTCGATTGGGAACAGGTACTGGGTGTGTTCCATTCGGTAGTATTCACGTTCGGCCGCGAGCTGCACCCTTTCCATCAGGTGCAGCAGCTTCACCAGGGGGTTGTCCCGGTTGTAGTCCGGCAAGGAATCCGGACCAACGTGAAATGTGCTGTCGGTGGGGACAATGAACATGGACGGCTCCTCGAAGCGGGTCAGACGCTGTGGTAAAGGAAAGCGACGAACTTGAGCGGGACATCGGCGTCGTTGCGGATGCCATGAATGCCTCCGCTCTTGGTGAAGATGATGCTGCCGGGACGGACCGGGAGCTCGCGGCATTTTTTGAGGCCCAGGCCGTAGATGTTGCGTTCCACCAGCGGTAGGTGGGCGGTGCCAGGGTCATCGTCTTCGCCCATATAGGCGGTGCCCGTTCCCTCGAAGATGAAGTAGAGCTCTTCGGAGCCGATGTGGCGGTGCGTGCCTTCCACGGTGCGGGGCGGGATTGTCACCTCGTGGAAGAAGACCACGGAGGATCCGAACTCCCGCTGCAGCAGCCACCGCATCTCGATGACGTTGCCGTCCTTGTTGTCCTTGTTGTCCGGGTCCATCATTGCGTTGAGGTACCGGACGGGCTTTACATCATCGCGGTGCAGGTACCAGCCGCGCCGGAAGTCGATCAGATAGTTTTTGTCCTCCACCGTGTTCAGTGCTGAACTGGGATTGTCGGTCCTGGGTTCCTGGTGGGAGGAGAGGAAGTTGTTGTCCCATTGCGGGTCGGAGATTCGGAACCCCGACGGCAGGTCCTTGTCATTCTCCCGGAAGGCCAGCTCCAGCTGCCGCAGCGCCTTGATGTCCTTCAGCGCCGGGACAAAGTCCCTGATGCGCGTGATGGGTGCATCCCTCCCCATCTGATCCAGGACCGAGAGATCGTGCGTCACTCCGGCCGGAGGTTCCAGTGTTTCCCAGAATTCCACTTGATAGGCGTCCGTCCAGTGACACATGTGCAGTTTGGCCGCGGCGTCCGCTTCAAGGGCCGGGTCATCCGGGAGCAGGCGCACGTATGCTATAATCTCGTTTTGCCCCAGCCGGCCCTGCTGGCGTGACTGCTCCACCAGCCTGCCCGAACGATATTCAAGACGCAGGAAGTTGGTCAGGAAGAGTCCATCCAAGTAGACGTCGCCCTTCATAGCCGTGATGTCCAGCTTGTTGCGCACTTCGCGCACGTTGTAGCGGTAGCGCGGGCTTCGCGTCGCATTCAGGTAGGCGGCGTGGTAGATCCGGTCCGGATAGAACACCACCTTGAAGATGCTGTTTTCCGGATCGGTGAATATCTCATTGAATTGTGGATCCACGATGACCCCTTTCGGATCACAGCCGCCCCAGTAGTACTTCCGCTACTCGGAAGGCGTTGGCTTCGATGGTATTGGTCGGGTTCGCACTGCCGGAGGTGGGCATGCAGGAGCCGTCGGTGACGTAGAGGTTGTCAAATTCCCATGCTCGGCAGTCCGGGTCGAGCACGGAGTCCTGCCGGTCGGTCCCAAACCGGGCGCCGCCCAAGATGTGGTTGGCAATCCGGGCCAGTGCGTTCTCGGCCTTGTAAACGCCGCCCTGACCTTCAACGGGCCAGTTTTTGCCCACGGGATCTCCGCCGTAGCGCAGCACCTTGGCGCATTGTTCGGCCAGCACATCCATCAGGTACCGATCGTGGCGGTGCCAGTCTTTGACGATGTAAGCGGTCGGCCTGCCCCATTTGTCTGTGACGTTGGGATGGAGTTCAATGCGATTGCTCTTGAGCGGTACCTGATTGGCCATGAAACTGACGGACAGGCGGTTGCCGAAATTGTCATCCAGCCACTGAACCAGGTTCTCCCCGGTGAGGCTCGAATCCTCCACAAAGAGTTTCCAGATGGTATCTATGTCGTGGCTGCCGTGCGTGCGGGCCATCGAGATCGGCAGTGCCTGGTCCGATGTGTTGTTGTAGATCGCCCCGCCGGCCCATAATCCGTGGTCCCGAATGAACTCCTCTGTCGCGCAGCCGTCGAAGGCCCAGTCGCTGTCCAGCGAGATGGATTTGTCAAAGCGCCGGGGCATAACGGTCTCCGCCCCGCCGAAGCAGTGGGTCAGGAAGTACTTGCCCAGCAGGTCGTTCTGGTTGATTCGGCGGTCGAATTCGGCGCTTCCCCTGGCGGAGATCTGCAGTAGCCGGACTGACTCGATCGCGGAGCAGGCGACGATTACAACCATGCCCTCGACCGTCCGTGGTATGCCGGCGGGATCGCGGTAGTGCACCTTGCCGACCTTGCCGTTGCTGCACTCCAGGTCGGTTACCGTGCAGTTGGGGCGCAGCTCGAAGTTGGGAAGGTCCTGCAGCGGGTACAACAGGGAGACCCAGGTGCTCGATTTCAAGCCCAAGGGGTCTCCATAGCGGTTGACGAAACCGCTCGTGGGCGTGTCCGCCTTGCGGCCACTGGGCGCGTGGTCTTCGGTGATAACGGCCAGCGGTGTCCTGTAGGGTCGGACCGCACCCAGTTCAGTACCCAGGATTTCCATCCCGACCCGGGCGTATTCGCTGATGGGATTTGGTTCCCCAGGCCTTTGATAGGCGACCCGGCTGAAGGCCTTCTGCTGGTTGTCCGCTGTGCCGCTGACACCGATTAGCTCTTCGGTCAGGCAGTAGTACGGCTCCAGGTCCTCGTAGCTGATGGGCCAGTCGCGGGCTTCTCGCTGGACGTCACCGGAGGGATCTTCGCGGATATCCGTGCGCCCCTCATTGAAGGTCTTTAGCCTGAAGTCCTCCGGGGTAAATCGTAGTGAGACTGCACCGTAAATTTGTGTTCCTCCACCCACGACCTGGGCCGTGTAGCCCTCCAGGGTGGCGTAGTCCCGGCCGTCTGCGCCCCGGTATACATGCGGTTCGTCGTTCAGGTCTGGCTCCACATGGCTGGAATAGTAGGATGCACCCTGGTTCGTCACGCCGGGGATCGAAATTCGCTTTTCCGCGCCGGTGGCGAACAGTTCATCCCGTTTGAAGTCTCCCAAGCCCCCCGCTGCCTGGTACTGCGCCAGGAGTTTCGGCCCCTTTTCCAGCATCAGCACCGACTTTCCCGCCTTGGCCAGCATGTAGGCCACGGGGGATCCTCCGGCGCCGCTGCCGATGATCACTGCGTCAAATTGAGTCTGCACTGAATCTCTCCTTAGCCCCGGTAGCCGGTGCTGCGGCCCAGCGGGGATTCTATTGCCAGGGGCCAATCGAACAGCGTGGTGCCATCGTCGTCGGTGTATCGTTCGGAGAGGTAAGCCCAGGCACTGGCCGCCGAATTGCCGCCGTACTTCGGGTGCGAGAAGGCGCCCGTAAAGGTGTGCCGCCGCAATATCTGAAGGAAGAACCGCGGGCTGCTGTATTTGCTGTAGTCCCAGCCGTCCACGCTGTTCCCGGCCATCTGCTCATAGAGGTCGACATACATTTCCCGCGGCATGGTGGTTGGCTCAACATGCGGGTTGCGTTTACGCAGTACCTGGTCGATCAGGTTAAGGCAGATCCTGTAGTCGGTCAGCCGGTGGATCTCTTCGCGCGAGACCAGGTTGTCAATGAAATTCACGACACCCACGGAATTATCCAGCCGGTACGCGTGGGCAAAGGCCGTGTCCCGCTGCCGGCGGTCCAGGTTGAAGTAGTGGCGTTGCAGAAAGTTCCGGGCCTCCTTCGTTCTGAAGGGCAGAATGTGGTCTGTCAGGCGGAAAAGCAGGTCATATTCCCACCGCTCGAAGCTGATGGGCTGGGTGCACATTTGCGTGAAGAAGCGCGACCACTCCCGACCGTTGTCCAGCAGAGCGCGCTGTGGATTGATGGGATCCAGGACCGGCACTCCGTCCAGCACAAATTTGTAGAGGTGCACTTGGCCCTTGGGCACCACCACGCTCAGCGCCCGGTAGCCGGTGTCCTCCCCCAGGAATGTCACCGGCCGCAGCGGCAACGGTTCGTGGAGAGTGGCAAAGGTTCCGATGACCGCAGTTGCCTGTGCAGGCGCCGCGCGCCCGTCATGGACGAAGGTGACAAGATTGAATCCATAGTTGGTTGCATACTCGTCCCTGCCATTGTAGGAACCGTAGGCGTCAATGATCGGAAAGCGCCATGCCTCGGTAATCTGGCCCCGTTGCCGGGCCAGGTATTTCGTACAGTGATTCAGGATGTATTGGTCATCGGTTTCGATGATTGACACGGACATTCTCTACTCCGTCCAGGGGCGCCATGATGAAGAATGGCGCAATTACAAGTCCGAGCGGGCCTCAATGCAGCTGGGCACACGGTGAATGAAGTGTGGCACGGTGAATAAGTGTGGTCAGGAACCATGACGCAGACAGCTCAGCGGGATTCCGTGAATCTCCGGGGTGCCGTGGCCTTTCCTGGACGTGTCTGGCTGCAACGCTTAATTTATGATTCCCCCCGAATCAATTGGCGTTTGAAAGAATGAGTCGCGCCCTCAGCCAACAGTGTAGGGTGCAAGGGCCGATTCGGGAAGACATAGCGTTGACTCATAAAGATGCCCGCTTAGCAATATTCGAAGAATCATTTGTGAATGCCCGCGCAGCCGTGTCCATCGGGGCGGTGGGAGCCAGCCGGCACCGTGAAAGAGCCGCCCGCGCTGACCGAGACCACACCGATGGGAGTCCTGCAGCTCACCGGAATCAACCTCGCCAAACGACATCGCAGTCGGCTCTACCACGACGCCCATGAAGGACCGAGGTTGGTGGTATCGACGAACAAGCCAATTCAGCAGATAATGAAAATCCGCGTGATCCCACGATCGTTTCCACAATGGATCGGTAATCCTATGCATATCGCTAGGACGGTAGAAGTGCTTCCGGCAAAATCCGGCGATTGCTTGCTGCTGACTCGCCATCGAATGCATGATCGTCCTTGGAAAGTACTTATGGACGGTGGACCGCCCGCGACCTCGGACTTCCTCAAGTCCAGATTATTGAATTTCCCGATAGCTGACCATCACCTCGACTTAGTGGTGGTTATCACTATCGACAATGACCGCATAGGTGGAATGCTGCCGTTTGTTCAGAGCAATATCGATTTGACAATAAGGGAAGCCTGATTTAGCGGGCTGCCGCAACTGCCCGATCCTGTAGGGGCACGCGGCCTCTCCTGTATCAAGGACGGAACCGAGAGCAATGAAGTACAAACGAACCAACATTACTAACCGATGCCAGGGAGTGAAGGACCATGTCTGAACTGATGCGCGCCATCGTCCTGGACGGACCCGGGGCCCCGGACGCCATGAAAATCCGGGATCTGCCTCGCCCCGCTGCCAAAGCCGGCTGGATCCTGATCAAGGTCCATGCGTTTGGCCTCAACCGTTCGGAGCTTCACTTCCGCCGCGGCCTGGGCTCCTTCGGTACCTTCCCCCGTGTCCCTGGCATCGAGGCAACCGGGGTCGTTGCTGACACTTCCGGAGGGGAGTTCGACGCCGGGACCCAGGTCGCCGCCCTCATGGGTGGCATGGGCAGGACCTTCGACGGCGGATACGCCGAGTACGTCTCAGTGCCGGCCTCAAGCGTCATCCCGTTTACCAGCAGCCTGGACTGGGCCACTCTGGGTGCCGTTCCGGAAATGCTGCAAACCGCCTACGGCTCCCTCACAGTTGGCGTCAACGCCGCTCCCGGCAGCAGCCTGCTAATCCGGGGCGGTACGTCATCCATAGGTCTTGCTTTGACGGTACTTGCGAAGCGCCGTGGCATGACGGTGCTTGCCACCACGCGGAACCCCGCTAAGGGACAAGCGCTTCTCGACGCTGGAGCGGACCATGCCATCATTGACACGGGACAGATTGCAGAAGAAGTTCGGGCCATCATCCCTGGCGGGGTGGGCGGCGCCGTCGAACTCGTCGGCACTCCGACGTTGCCAGACACACTCCGGGCCACCGCAGTCCACGGGACGGTCTGCTTCACCGGCATGCTGTCGGACCAGTGGACGGTGCCGGACTTCTATCCCATTGATTACATCCCCAGTGGCGTCCGGCTGACCGCCTATTCAGGCGGGGCCGAGGATCTACCGCGGCCGATCCTGCAGGAATTCCTGGACGCAGTGGAAACCGGGCTCGTCGACGTTCCCATCGGCAAGGTTTACACCTTCGATGACATCGTTCAGGCCCACCAAGACATGGAACAAGGGTCCGTTGTGGGAAAGCTCGTGGTGACGGTGAATGGGCACACGGATTGAACGTCGCCGCGGCTCCAGCGGCGGCTGCCCGGTCAGCTACGACAAGAACAGGAAGGATGCGCAAAAAATTCTTAAAGCCGTTGAGGGCACGTTCGATGACGTCGGGGCCGCGATGAGCAGAGGGGGAAGAACTTCTCGTTCCGCGTGTGCACCCGCAGGCCTAAAGAGACGTCCTAGGTTGTGCACGTTTCCGCTCCTGGCCGGTGACAAAGTCTTATGGGCTACTAACTCCAAAGCTCTTCGAAACAAGTAGGCCCCCGCACTACACCGGTTGCCTGCCATGTCGGCCAGATTCAGCACGACACTGCGGAGCCGGCGACTCCATCGCAGTGCCGGAGATCGCCGACACATGAGTAGGTGGTGGCGAGGGCGATATTGGTGTCCTGGCACGGATCTGAAGCTCGTTTTGCGCTCGTTTAAGAGCGCATCACCAGGCTGATACACACTCCACCGGGAGCAGGCAAGACTATGCACGATCGGTGGGGCGGCGCACTTCGCCCGATCGCGATGACGCCGCGCCGCGGTGACCATACCCACCTCGTTCTTGAACGTTCGTCAATCAGTTCCTCTCAGGTGGTCTCTCCCGAGGGCCCTATCGTCCTCCGGTCAAGCTCGGCCCGGTCGAGTTGATCGCCGTGCCAGGGGCCGAGAACCTTGCCTGAACAGGGGAAACGCGGGCCCGGCTGACCCACCTCCTAAATCAACAATCACCGGTGGGAGGGGCTCAGCTCTGACCTGACGAAATATGAGAAGCAGGATGGGTCATAATGCCTGGTTAGAAGTATGTTTGGGCCCGTCATTCCGGGGTTATCGCACTGTCTGACCCATCTCTGGATGCAACGTTCGTCAGCTCATTTGACCCATCTCATAACAACGTTGGTGACCTCGTCGGCGGCAGCGTCGACGTAGATCGCGCTGAAAGTGAAGAGTTCGCCCGGCATGCTTCAGTCCTCTGGACCGCTCTGGTCCTAGCGCCGACGAACTCCTCAGCAATTTCCAAGAGCGAGGTCAAACACTGCCACGCAAAGCAGAAAGCCTCGCCACTCTTGATCAAGCCATCAATGATGGTTTGCAGGCCGGGCTTGCCCGCCCTATCGGGATGTTCTACGGAGATCTCCTCACGCACACTGTTCCCGGCGCCCCCTGGGATTAGTCGAGGAGGGATACCCTCGGGTTCGTATCACCAGGAAGACTGCCGTCGACCGTTGCGGTCGCGTCGATCTGCTATGCCTTGACGAGCGTGGCTGCATGGAACTGGACCGCGGGCAGTTTGCCCGCCGCCGCAACCTTGCCCGCATGGTTACCGGAAAAGGCGCCTGGAGATCCTGTCTAACCGCCGAAGCCTTTCGCGGCTGTCATTTCCGCGGTGGTGCTTGCTTCCGGCATTTCATCGGACCGCGTCACGGATATCCGGTAACTGTCCACTATTCCCAATAGTGAAATGGCGTGGAATACTCCTCCCATCGGCAGTGACGAATCCCACTATCGGCAGTTGAAAAGGTCCCGGGGGGCGACCGTTTTCAACTACTTCGATGCCTCCAGCGCAGTTCACCAAGCGACTCGTGGATAGGGATCAACATGCTAACTACACCCAAACACCCGGCTGACCAGGTTTACGACAAGATGCTGGAAATTTTCGGCACCAGCGGAAATCAAATATTCACGATGGAGTGGCCGGCCCGGGTGCTCGACGAAACCACCTACGCCTATGACGTGTCTAGCGTCTATTCAGGTCTCACCAAGCCCCAGCCAGTCACGGAAGCCGAGTTCCGACTCTCGAACGGTCTCTTGGATGTATCCCCGATCGTGGCGGGTCCCAACGGCAAACAGCTTTCAATCAGCTACGAAACCGCCCTGAACCGATTCACCCCGGGTTACCCCGAGGCCCAGGTGCAGTACCAGACGGACAAGGAAACTCTCAGGGCATGGCTGCTGGAGGAAGTCAGCGGCGAATATCTCGACGACTCCAAGTCGATGCAGCCGATGAAGGGCTCACGCATCGAAATCTACACAATTCTCAATCAACGCTATTTGGACGCCGTCTCCGCCTGGGATGAATGCAAGACGGCAAGGATGGAGGCAGCGCAGGTTGCCGGCGATGGTGCCCTCGACGAGTACGCGCGATGGCTCGCGGAGACGGCGCCGGCCGTTGAAGCCGGGCTTGAGGCGAAATTTGCGGACCTTCTCGTCAAGGGCTATTACCATGAAATACGTTCGGCCCTGGCGACCCTGGATGTGGAGTCGGTCGGGGAATCTCTGGAAAAAGCCAAAACGAGCATGAGGGCCTCGGGCATGTCATCGCTTGACGAGACCGAGACCATCTACCCGGTACAGTTCCAGCCCCAAGACTGGTTTAAGGGGCTGTCCACGGACTTTCAGGCCGAAGACCTGCTGATTGACCCCATGGCGCTACAGTCAGAGTTGCTTCAGAAGCAGCAGCAGATCGCCCAGCTGCAGGAGCAGTACACCTTTTTGCAGTCAGGCCACACCGGCGACGAAGCCGATCTGCATGAAAAGGCGGACGCCTGCCGCAACGTGCTCGACACGGCCCTTAGCGGCCTGACCCAAATCTACGGAGAAAACACGATCACCGTAGCTCGGATGTATTTCGCCTCCACAAAAGAGAAGGATGCAGACAAGACCGGCCTGGACGCGGCTCTTGAGAAGTCCGGTGTCGAGAAGAAGGACCCTATATCAGACCAGCAATGGAACGAACTCAAATCAGGCATGGCCGCAGTTAGCACGGCGCAACAGAACCTCACGGCGGCTGGCCGGAACCTTGTGACTGTCCAGGTGGCGGAGGCCACGGCAAAGACTACGGACAACAAGCAGCTGATGGACCAGCTTCAGACGCAAATGGCCCAACTTCAAAGCCAGGTCCAGAGCCTTCAACTGACCCTTTTCTCCGCCCAAGGCCGAGCCAAAATGGCGGCGCTGAACACGGCCACGGACGGGACCGTCAACTACACAACCGAAACCGCCCCCGATGCGGCCGGAAAGTTGACCAATTACCCTCTCCTTCCCACACCCATGCCGGCCCCGGGCCAGTTTTTTGATGTCGTCTTTCATTTCACCGAGGATTCCTCAAACACGACCTCCAGCGCCCAGGCCGCCTCCTCGCAATCCAGCTACGACGTTGACCTGTTTTTCGGCAGCGCGAGCGGGTCAACACAAAACACTGAAGGGTCAGCGGCTTCATCATTCGACGTCCGCCACTGCGACATCCAGATCGGCTTCCGCGTCATGAAGGTCACCATGGATCGTGGCGGATGGTTTGACCCGACCGTGTTCGACGACACCAGCGACTTGGCCCATCTTCCCGCAACCTACACGCCCGTCTCATCCGGTGCGCCGAAGGCCTCAGGATATTCGGACCCTAACGCAGCGAAGGAATTCGCCGCCACGGCTGCTGCACAGATACTGCCCGCCTACCCCGTTTCGTTCATCGTCGCCAAAGACGTGACCATAGTCGTGAACGACAGCAACGCCACAGATGCGACCGTGGCAAGCGCTGCATCCGCAGCCACGTCAAACTCCGGAGGATGCTTTTGCTTCAGTGTTTCCTCCTCCTCGGCGTCGTCCTCCTCGTCCCATTCCGCCGTCTCATCCAGCATCGGGAAGAACATGATCATCAAAATTCCGGGGCCCCAGATCCTGGGGTGGTTCTCTGAATACGTCCCGGCAGACGTCTCGAAGCACTACGATGGCATGCCCACGGGCTTCATCCCGACGAAGCCTGCCGCGTCAACGCCCACCGCACCCCATCTCGAGTTTGCCGGCCCTCCACAGTTGCGCGGGCTTATCCCCTCCGCAGCACCAGGGGAGCCGCCGGCAATGGCGGAAGGTGAGATGGAATCCGCACTCGGCGCAGAAATCTCATCGCTGATCATGCAAACCGAAGGGGCCCGACCGGCTGCTTCTTCCGAAATCCCGACCGCCAATACGCATTCGGCACCAGGAGTCACAAATCTCGGTGTTGCCAACGGTGCAGTAGCGAGCCGCGCCTAGTACGTACGCCCGGCGCCGCGGCAAGCGCGCTTGCTGTACTGCGCAGAAAGATTGGTAGAGCGGCTGATGGGCGGGTGGTGCAATCGTGACGAAGATCCAAGCCCAGCTTTCAGCTGTGGGGAGGGGCTCAACCTGGCCCCTAATGGGCACAACCCGTTCTAGGGTGCTGGTTTCCTGCCGCGCGTCTTACCGGTCCGTCAGCCCGGGACGGCGGCGTCGAGGGCTGTACGCTCGCGGGGTCGAGTTCGCCACGGCGCAGCTTGAACCGCGGGGCGTGCAATCAAACGCCGAGCTCGTGATCTTCGCCGCTGCCGGTGGCTTTGTGGCGCGGCTCCGGCACTCTGTTCCAGTCACGTCGTGGCGCGGTGATAATGCCGGCGCTGCGCCGATCAGGGATACTCTCACCTTCGAATCAAGCCTGTTGCGACGATGGTTGGATACCGCCCTGTCCCAACCAATGAATGACACGCCGCCGGTCGACTGAGCCAGGATCGCCTGGATTCCCGGGCGTGGAGAGACTCCGCACGCCGATCGCTGCGCTGGTGAGCGTGGCGGCTCCTCAGCTGACGGCCTTCTTCATGAGCACGCTGCTCCTTGGGTTCATACGGCGGCCAGTTTGAGCTGTGCGGAGGCTCCACTGGCCCCCAGTGGGCGGGGCACAACCCGCTAGGGTTTGGGCTTCCTGCCGCGCGTCCTTCCGACCCGCCACCCCGGGACGGCGTTGTCCAGCGCCTCCGCCCTGGCGGGGGCGAGTTCGCCGCGGCGCAGCATGAACCGCTGCGTATGGAGCCACACGCCGAGCCCATGCTCTTCGCCGGTGGCCGTTGCCTTGTGGCGCGGCCAGTCCTGCCCGGAGGCCCGGTACGCCGCCAGGGCCGCGAGCTGGTCCTGCCACCGGGCCTGTTCGGCCACCGCCCGGGGGACGCCCCGCCACGCCGGCAGCATGCCCAGAACTTCGTCCAGCGCGGGCGCCAATGTCCCGTCGGCGGCTTCACGGCGGCGCCACTGAAGCCACTCGGCCAGCGTCCGTTCCGAGACGTCGTCTGAGCTTCTGGACGGGTACCCGCCGGTATCCTGCACAAACGCCACAAGCTGCTGCACCCGTTCCGCGACCTGTGCCGTGAGCCGGGCGGGTTTCCGGCTCGCCGTTTCATGTTCGCGCTGCAGCCCAGGGTCGAGTCTACGCGCGAGCCCGAGGTGGTAGCCCACGGTCGCCGGCGCGGCACGGGTGAGGTCGGCGATCTGGCCACGGGTCAGTCCCTTCCGGTACATGAGCACCCACTCCTGGTAAGGAGCGCCGCGTCGCGGAGTCGTCGTCATGGCTTTATCCTGCCAAAGTCCGGCCAGATTCTTCGCGCTTCCGCTGCATGCAGGGACACGGGAGCTATGTGGTCTGCTGGCTGTCAGTATCCGGGAATTCACGGAGCGTGGCCGCTACGGCCCTAACGGCGGCCGGGTCTTCCGCCCAAGGCCGGCCCGTCCGCGTGCAGGCCTGGAAGCTGGTCACTTTCGAGGCTTTGGCTGCCTCAACGAGTTCGTCCCACGCGCACCGCAGATCCTCCAGGAGTTCCGGTGACAAGGGCTCATCCTGGGTTACGGCAGCCACGGGAGCGGTCACCTTAGGGGCCGTGGCTGCAGCTTTTCGCTGAAAGAGATTTCTGAGGCCCATTTCTATCTCCCTTCTGACAACGGGGAGCGTATGGCCAGGCTTCACGAAGGCTTCCAGCAGACGGCGGCGCAGTCATTTGATCCCCCAATAGTCGAGCTTCCATTCTGATCGGCACGACAGCTTAGTGTCCATCCATCACTCTTGGGCAACCGCGTGTTCGCAGGGCTCGCACCCCTTCGGGCGTCCGCTTCTCGGCGGGCTATTGGGTCCAGTGCGCCGCCGCAGAGCTCCGGCCCCCTGGACGGCAGAAGTTACAGCACAGGACGCACGGGTGCACGTCATCACAGTTCACCAATGCTATCGAGCGTGTACGCGGGTGGACTAGCGAAGTGACACGATCACATGCAGCAGCAGTCGTTGGATCGTCAGGGAGCGCTTTACCGACGCATCAGAAGTAGACACGTTTGACGTGCGCCGAGGCGCTCGCAGTCTGTTAGACCGAGTACGGCCAAGTCCAAGCAACGCCCTCTTGGGGTTCGAAGGCCACCGAGCCCTTGGACGTCGACACATCCAGTAAGACTATGCCATTGAGTTTCTCGCCTTTGCCTACGTGGTCGGGCAGCAACACAGTGCTATCGCTCAGGCAGTTGTGGCTGAAATTCGAATCCACGGTGTTCATCCGTGTCCCGTTAGCCGCATATCCCCGCCAGTAGTAAGGAGAAAAGCTGATCATTCCGGGTGCGCCGTTGATGATCAGCGGCCCCTCGAAGCTGGGCGTTGTCTCGATTTCCACAGCCACCGCAATAGCCTGTCCCTTAGGTGGGGCTGCATACGGGGCGTCGCAGGTGACCGCTTTGATTGAGGTGACCTTGAATTTCATGGTTATAGAGTCGCCGGCGTCGGCAGTCCCCATACCGGCTGTCTCGCCGATTTTCTTGATGATCTGGCCGCGTTCATTGGTTTTTGGGGTTGCGCTTGCCGTTGCTGTAGGCGTGGGGGTGGGGGTCGGCGTTGATGCCGGAGGGACGGAGACCGTCGGTGCTGCCTGGGGCTGTGGGCCGGAGCATGCCGTGAGCAATAGGGCCAAGAGGGCAGTGCCAGCGACGATGCGAGACGTATTCATTTTTCCCCATGATGTAAGAAGTGACGAGATGCCGTAATCGTAGAGGCAGCTGCTGACACTTTTGAATCCGTGACCAGCGCGTCCACCACTAACCCCGTTTGCACCCACGGTCGAGAGCGACAGCGGTGTGCACGGGGGACCGATCGATCTTCCAACCCGAGAAGGGCGGCCCTCCCCGGGCTGATGGCCGGCCAATACTGGGGGTCCGGAGGGCTCGCGGACGGCAAGAAGCTCTAGCGAAAACTGCGACGGTATCTTACGGCCATCGTTAGGATCGGCGCACTTCGCCCGCATCGAGGCTGCGCTGAACACGCCGACCCTGAAGCTGCTGGACCGCAAGTCCGTCGGCGTACATACCCCTCTTGAACCGCATCGACATGCTCATTCAACAGGGAATTGACCACCTTCCTCCCGCTGCTGCAGTCCTTCACGTCTTGGGCCTCTACGTGGGGGCGTGCGGAGTCTGAGACCTGACCGGAGGAAGCATTCTTCGCAAAATGCCTTTCAACCGTTCTGGAAAGCTGGAGCTTTTTGGGTAGTAACCTATTTGGGGTTTAGTGCGGATGTATTTGACAGCAACAAAATCTACATCTTCAGCTCGAATCATAACAAGGGAATAGTCAAAATCCTGAACCTCTCCATCAGCATAGGTATATTTTACAGGCCGAAGAGTGAGTGCCCATTCGGAGGAGCTGTCCGCGATGCTGTAGCTGTAAAGATATCCCTCAACCAGCGCGCCGTTCTTTAACCTCGCGTGGACATATGTCGAGGTGCCTCTCCGTCCGATCAGAAGCGTCTGCCAGGTCGTTTGTTCCCGATCTACGAGCTTACGGCTGTCGAAGTACGGGTCCCTAAGGCGGAGAAACAGGTCATGGGATTTCTTTCCGCCTAGAAGCCACCCCAGCCACGTTCCTGCCAGCAGGGCCGCCACTAGTACGAGGAAGAAAAATTGCGAGTCATTCCGAATGAGTTGCGTTGAATCGAGTACGAGCAGGCTCAACCAGTTTCGGATATCCGCGCTAAACAACCCAGTCAGCACTGCAAGCAGGAAAACAGTACCGATGCAGAGCACGCTCACAAAGACAATTGTGGCTGACTCGCGGAAAGCTGATCTTCGAGATGGAGGGCGGTGCGCTTCTCGAGCAGCCGAGTAGGCAAGACCAGGAAAAAGTAAATATATATAGAAAAGTGCCTCCAAGAGATTCTTTGGCAAGTGCCCCTCCTCATCGTGGATTTGATCAGGCATGCAGGCCTATGATGGCACTTGAATGCCACGAGCAACAGGAGGTACGGGGCGTATGAATGGACTCCCCCTCGGAGAAGAGGGTAAGCAGTTCCCAGACAGGCGCGTCCCAGACAAGCGCGCCGACGCTCCGGCAGGCTCAGACGACGAGCCAAAGGAGTACGACTCGCCCGCTGATGGTGGGGGGCTCAGGCCGGAAAAGCCGAAGCCCAAAGAGCGCTGAGCAAGTATTTAGGGTGAACGTCGAGTTTCACTTTGCCCGCAGAGCGGGCCGCCTGGGGTTAACCTCTGTTGGTGCGGTCTGTGGCTGTACTCACGTTGTGCCTGTGCACCCCGGGGGAGGCGCTAACGACTCCAAATCCACCGGGTCACGTTCGCAACTGTGGCCAAGCAGAGCGGCGCTGCGATGGCCGGGCGGACAACCCTGCGGAGTCGCCCAGGGAGCCATCCTCGTCGGGTGCCGACGGAAGGCCCAGCAGGCCCAGAAGGTGCATGGCGTTGGTGTTGCTGACGTTCAGGTCCGGCATTGGCAAGTGCCGCGGTGTCCGGTCTTTAACCAGCGACTCTCTAACCAGCAGCGTCTCCTCCGTTATGCAGCGAGCTCATGGCAGTCGGCCTTTGTGAAGGTCTGGCCCGCCAGGGAAGCAGCGCCAGCCCCGAGCCGGCCATCAGGGGTGGGAGAATTCACCCATGGCCTTCACCCCGTTGCACCGCGCCCTAGGACTTCAACCTTCCGACCTGACGTTTACGATGCTGCAAAGCGCCATCGAGCAGCAGGTGAGGGAAAAGGGCGACCTGGATTGGAAGGAAAGACTGCCCGACAACCGCAACCCCAAAGCCCCTGAGGAGTTCGTCAAGGACGTTGCGGCCATGGTCAACGGCGGAGGAGGGATGATCGTCTACGGCGTTGCGGAGGATCGTGCCAGCAGCGCGGCGAAGGAGATAGTTCCTGTCGACGCCTGGACGGATGTCATAGAGCGGAAACTAAGGGGCTGGGCGTACTCCCTGATCCAGCCGCCGGTCCACGGCCTGGAGTTCACTTCCCTGGAAGAGACCGGCAATGATTCCCGTGTCGTCGTCCTGACAGTTCCGGCAAGTCTGGAGACACCTCACTTCGCCATGAAGGACGATGCACTCAGGGCCCCACGGCGGTATGGTGCCCAGACTGTCTTCATGAGTGAACGGGACATCGAGCAGGCCTACCGCACACGCTTCGAGGACCGGCGGAACAACGCCAGGAACCTATCGGATCTCCTGGAACAAACGACGACCGGTGTTGGCGAAGACGGCGTCTGGCTAGCAGCGGCCGCGCGTCCCGCCAGTCCTCGGCCTGCGTACGCGGGACGGATCGACCGGGAAGATGCCCAGCAGATTCTTGCTTCGCTTATGCACACGAACCCCTTCCTGAATGCCCGGCACGGGTTCGAATATGCCGGCCTGGATCCACGCCCGGGGTACCGGAAATGGCGCTCGATCAGCAACCCCGGGGGACAGATTTTTGGAATCGTAGACATCCACGACGATGGCAGCGTGAGCCTGGCTCATAGAGCATCCATCGGAAGAGACGACTGGGACCCGGATACCGACGTCCACGTCATGGATGCCCAACAGCTCCCGGCCCATATCGTCCACCTTGCAAGAGCTGTAGCCGAGCGGATGGACATGACCAGCGATTACGAGATCAGCATAGTTATGAGCGGCCGAGGCAGCGAGCCCATATTCATTAGGACCTTCGAGATGGGGATCAAGCACCTACGGAGCCGGGACCAACTTATTGCCATCCACAAATTCCACCCTGTCACAGGGGTTCTTGCCGCGAACATTCCTGCTGCTGAGGCACTGGAGACAATCCGCAGCCTGGCCTTGGACATCATGAACCAGGGAGGATCCCCGGCTTTGGGAAGGCTTTATCTAAAAGAGCAGCTTTGAGCTGGTAACTGCGGATCCGCCTGCCTGCGGACCCGTCGGTCTAGCGCTTTGAGCCTAAGATCGCGGCCCAGAGCAGGTACCGACCGGTTTGGATTCTCCCCCCTGGCCTTCCGTGATGCGCCGCAGCATGTTTGCCGGCAGGATGGCGGAGTCTGCGGCTATCCCGGCGTAGCGGCGGTTTATCGTTGCGCCATGTTTGACGCCCTGAGCTTGTTCGATCGCCGCGCGCACGAGTTTGCGGAGTGCAGCATTCTCCGAACCGGCAAGATCGACCTCGACCACTCGTTCCAAGCGGTTCTTCGTGCTGGCTACTGGTGGCTCTGCTTCGCCGTCGAATAAGTGCCGTTCCCGGACATACGCAGCCTCAGAAAGGCGTTCCAGGATGATCACGCAGTCATTGCCCACATTACGGTAGTCCTGCTCAGTTCTTGCGTTCTGGAAATGCCGCCGGAGTTCCGTGATTTCTTCGTCTACCCGGGTCCAACCGGTTCGAGGGTGCGACGTTACAGGAGCGGCGAGAGTCGAGGCGACGGTACCTGCCTCCAAATCCGCTAGCTGTTCGTGCAAAGGATCGAACAGCTCCGAGAGCATCTGCCGACGTGCCTGCCAAGAATTGGACCGTTGTTGCTTTTCCAGTAGCCGTAGAATCCGTCGAAATCATAGAAGGGGGGCCGGAAGTCAACGCCCAAGCGCTTCAGCACCGCCCTTAGGGCAGCCATCACCGCACGGGACTCATGGACCGAGATCCTGGGATTATTTTCAGTGCCGCGATTTCGATACTCGTCACGGACGAGTCTGGCCAAGGGGACGGCGATTTCGACATCAGTAGCAGAATGAAGGGGTCCTGCGTGGACTCGCTCTATAAGATCGGTGTTCAGCGTCTCCTGTTGACGGGCCCAAACATCGGCGGCCTCTGCCTCTTCGAAAAAGTCGTTCTCTCGCACCCTGAAGTCTAGATAATCCCGGCCTGCCACTGTTCTGCGACCACAGCATGTCGCCACAAAGTCAGAGCGAGCACCTAGCGGACGCTACCTGTGGACAATCTCGCCGCACGGTAGATCTCCGGGGTTGACAAGCGCGGTTGGCGAAATGCGTCGGGCTGATTGCATCGCCGGCTGGATGAGCCACAGCCCGCCTTCTTCCACTTCTGCCGCGCCACATGCCTATGCAAAGGGGGGGCTGGTCGGAAAGAACTTTCGCCGCCCATCCCTGAGTTCGGAGTTGGGGCGATCTTTGCCGCTGTCACTGGTCATGCCCATGCAGCGCGGGGGAGAGGGGTTCACGACCCAGGACAACGGGGTCACCCGGCCGCGGCCATTGCACATATCCATCTACGATGTCGCGCATGCCACCGCCCGTACCGGTGCCGGTCAATGCCAGGTCTGGCCGCACCAGCAGCGGCCTTCCTTGTGCTCCTGGATGACGAGGACCCGTTCCTCTCCGAGCAGGATGATGTCTTCGTAGCTGAGCATGGCTCCAGTGCAGCATCAGCGGCCGGCTGCCGGTAGGGGAGTCGTTGAGTATGTGGAAAACAGCTGCGATCTCAGCCCCTGCGGGCGGGCGTCTAGCGATGGAAGCGTGCCATCGAGTGCGCGGCAGCGTCTTCTTCGGCATGTCCCCTGCTCAGGTCGTGGGCGCGATGCGGTAAGTCTGGCCATTTCCGCCCGGCTCCTTTACGTGAGCGGGGAGATGCCAAGGCGTCAGGCATCTCCTCTCTTTTCCGTCGCGGGGTCGGAACTCGAGAGTTAGTGAACATGTGGTGGTCGCAGTGGAATGGGGCTGTTTGTGTTGATTTAGCAGGCATCTTTTCTCCTCGTTTATGAGCGAAAAACATACCCCTCACATAGACCCCCGGGAGCAGGCAAGACTATGCACGATCGGTGGGGCGGCGAACTTCGCCCGATCGCGGTGACGCTGCGCCGCGGTGACCATTCGAGCCTGTCCACTCGGACTCCCGGGCGACAACATTTCGGGAGACAATCGGCGGCGCACTTGTTGAAAGCGGCCTCCGCCGGACACGGGTGATCGTGACCGAGCTCGAGCCCGCGTCCCACGCGATGATCATCCATGCCGCCTGATTGCTCCTACATCAGTCGGCCGCTGGTTGGTTGAGCGGGCACGATGCGACCGGGAGCCTATGCCGACCCACCTCGTTCGTGAACGTTCGTCAGTCAAACTCCTCTCAGATGGTCTCTCGCAAGGGCGCTATCGTCCTCCGGTGAAGCTGGGCACGGTCGACTTGATCGCCGTGCAATGGGCCTACTGAGTGCCGAGAACCTTGCCTGAACAGGGGAAACACCGGTCTGAAACGACCCACCTCCTGTTTCAACATTCACCGGCGCCAACTGCAGTCTAATCCTTGGAGCCCTGTTGCTGGCGGCGCGCAGCGTGCGGCTCGGACGGCTTCCTGCGGCTGCCTTGGCCCTGGCAGGCCTGGGGCTCTTTGTGCTGATGGTTGGCCCGGACGCCAGTGTCCTGCGGGCGTCGCTGATGGGTGCGATCGCCCTGGCGTCCCTTGCCGGCGGACGAGGAGGGCGCGGTCTGAGTTTCCTGTGCCTGGCGGTCATCGGGCTTCTGCTCATCGACCCCGGGCTCGGCACGAGCTTCGGATTCCTGCTGTCGGTCCTGGCCACCCTGGGCATCATCGTGCTGGGCCGGCAGATCGTGTCGTGGATTCCACGTGTCATTCCGCGCTGGATGGCAGCCGGGGCAGCTGTGCCGTTGTCCGCCCAGCTGTTGTGCGGCCCCGTCGTGGTGCTGCTGCAGCCACAGTTCGCCACGTATTCCCTGCTTGCCAACGTATTGGCGGCACCGCTGATTGCGCCGGTCACGATCCTGGGGACCGCGGCGGTGCCGCTTGTTCCGCTGCTGCCGTGGCTTGCAGCGCCATTGATCGGGGCTGCCGGGCTTTTCGCGGCTGGAGTGGCCGGCGTGGCCAGGTTCATGGCTGGGTTGCCGGGTGCGGCCCCGCCGTGGCCGGAGGGCCCCTTCGGACTGTTCACCATGGTGCTGTTTTCCGTTCTGAACGTGTTGCTCGTCTGGTTGGCGGTGAGTCCGGCCCGGACCGTGGGGCTTGTCTTTGCCGCGCATGGCGCCATCGCTGAAATGCTGGAGCGGATCGCGCGGACGTGCCAGCGGACCGGATCCTCCCGCACCGGCCGCACCGGCCGCACCGCCGTGCGCGGCTTGGTGCACCGGGTGCGCCATGGTTGCCGTAGAGGCAGCAATATGTATCCCGGAAGGAACCTGGAGCGGCCGCTGCCCAGACCCAACGATCCAGGAAGACGTGTCCGTTATTCAGCCGATGCCCCGCGTCATTTAGCTGAACAGCTCCGGGTTAGTCACGGTGCGTTCGAAGAACCGGGACACTGTCGCGTTCGAGGGCAGCTGACCGAAGAGCCCGGGTGATGACCTGAGGATGTCCACGTCCGAGGCATGTTCGCCGCCGGCGGCGAGCATCGCCGCAAGGGATCCGAGCACACGGCCGGGACGGTGCCGTGCGCCGGGAGGAACGAACTGGCCAAGCCGCTCTTCGCACAACCTGCCAAAGCCCAGAGCGTCCATAAATCCGGTGAGGACTTTGACCCCGGCGTGGGAGACGAGCGACTGGCCGGTGAAAGAGACCGGAAGTGACGGGAAAACAAGGCTAAGATTAGACACCGGAAGGGTGCTCCTTCGCTCGGCAAAATAACGGTCTCGACAACCACTATTTTCCCAGCTCAGAGCACCCTTCCCCTGGTTTAACACGCACCCAGGAACGCCACCTCATGAAAACCCGGGGCTAGTGGAATATCCGACGCTACCGTTCCGTTTGGCTTCTCTGGTGGGAGTCCGTGCAATGGGAAAAGTTGGATACTGAGGCAGGTGTGCACGGGAATGTTCTCTTGCGGCGTCTGGACGCCTTCCGCCGGGGACTTCCACCTGGCCATTGACTGAAGCGTGTGGGGTGAGCGGCCGAAACGCGCGTGTACTCGGCGTCCTGAGCCGTCACGGGCACCCGGTCGCCTCGCCGCGGCCAGCCACGTCGACGAGGGCGCCGATGAGTTCGGGACCCAGCGCCAGTGCTGCATCGTTGTGGTTCGCCGCCGCTACCTCCACCTCGATGACGTAGTTTCCGGCGTCCCGGGCCGCCTGGGCCACGTCCCGGCTCTGCTGTGGGGGCACGATGGTGTCCGCGCTCCCGTAGACCACGGCGGTCGGGATGTCCGCTCGCGCTACGTTCTCGCGTACTGGGTAGTGATCGCGGAGCATCCAGCCCACTGGCACGCCGTAGGCTGCCCGGCCGGCGTCGGCGAGCGAGGTAAAAGGTGAGCGCAGCAGCATCGCGGCTGGAGGGTGCTCGGTGGCGAGCTCCGTGACCACGCCGGCGCCGATGCTCTCCCCGAAATAGACGAGCGAGCCGGCCGGCACTCCTGCCGCACCTGTCAGAAACTCGCGAGCGGCACGGACATCGCGCGCGAGACCGTCCTCGGTTGGGTGCCCGGGATTCGCCGCGTAACCGCGATAGTCGAAGAGCAGCACGCCGAACCCAAGCTCGCTGATCGCTCGTCCCAGCCCTGCCCGATAAGCCCGGTTGCCGCCGTTGCCCGGTGCGACGAGCACGGTCGCGCGGCAGCCGTCTGTGGCTGGCAAGTACCAGGCACCGAGCTCGAGGTCGTCACTCGTCGTGAGCGTGACTTCCTGGGCTCCGGGCAACAGCTCGGCGGCCGGGCGTGGCTGGCCGCGGTCGGGAAAATAGATGAGCGAGCGTTGGAAGAACCACGGCATGCCAATCAGGAGCCCGACGACGACGAACACGGTCGCGAGCGGCATGATCCTTCGCACCGTCAACTTTTTCGCCACCGTCTTATGATCCCAGAGCGGTTCGCGCCGCACACGGCACGTGACCCACGACCCGCCAGCGGCCGTCGTTGCGCTTTTGATGTGGCGGCTGTGCGTGAGGCGGTAGCTATCGCAGACATCGAAAAGCTGATGCGCATCGTGAACGGGGCTGTCCGCCAGCCCGCCATCGACGAGGGCCTTCGGCCAACACCGCTGGACTTCATCCAGACCAGACACTGTCAAGTCACCTCGCCGACTCTAGCCGGGGGACTCCCTGTCAGAATTCGGAGCAACTCGCCATGGCTTTCTGGGACCACGTAGACCTCGCCGAAGCCACCGCGCTTGCCGACAGGATCATCCGTGAAGACACGGAGACAACCCCGAACCAGAAGAGGAAGTGGTTGCTCGCCCAGCCCGGCCACACGCATTTGGAGCGGATCCCCTTCACCGAGCGCTTCGGCCGGCAAGAGCAGGGATGGCTGCTGCGCGAAGTACCCGAACCCACGGCTCTCTTTACCGGGGTCGGGAGAACGCAGGTCTGGGGTTCTGGAAGCGTTTTTTCGTAACCGCCCCTCTCCTCAGGACTGGGCTGGAGTGCACGTCATAGTTGCACTACTCCTGATGTCGTTACGAAGATGTGCACGATGTCTTTGTCGGCGGGTGAGACTAGGAGCGATAGCGTAAGCAGCAACCCAGACAGCACAAAGGGGCCAGATCAAGACACACAACTGTCGGAAACTTTGTCTGGGGCCAACTGCAGCCTCGTCCTTGGAGCCCTGTTGCTGGCGGCGCGCAGCGTGCGGCTCGGACGGCTTCCTGCGGCTGCCTTGGCCCTGGCAGGCCTGGGGCTCTTTGTGCTGATGGTTGGTCCGGATGCCAGTGTCCTGCGGGCGTCGCTGATGGGTGCGATCGCCCTGGCGTCCCTTGCCGGCGGACGAGGAGGGCGCGGTCTGAGTTTCCTGTGCCTGGCGGTCATCGGCCTTCTGCTCATCGACCCCGGGCTCGGCACGAGCTTCGGATTCCTGCTGTCGGTCCTGGCCACCCTTGGCATCATCGTGCTGGGCCGGCAGATCGTGTCGTGGATTCCACGTGTCATTCCGCGCTGGATGGCAGCCGGGGCAGCTGTGCCGTTGTCCGCCCAGCTGTTGTGCGGCCCCGTGATCGTGATGCTGCAGCCACAGTTCGCCACGTATTCCCTGCTTGCCAACGTACTGGCGGCACCGCTGATTGCCCCGGTCACGATCCTGGGGACCGCGGCGGTGCCGCTTGTTCCGCTGTTGCCGTGGCTTGCAGCGCCATTGATCGGGGCCGCCGGGCTTTTCGCTGCTGGAGTGGCCGGCGTGGCCAGGTTCATGGCTGGGCTGCCGGGTGCGGCCCCGCCGTGGCCCGAGGGCCCCTTCGGACTGCTCACCATGGTGCTGTTTTCCGTTCTGAACGTGCTGCTCGTCTGGTTGGCGGTGAGTCCGGCCCGGACCGTGGGGCTTGTCTTTGCCGCGCATGGCGCCATCGCTGAAATGCTGGAGCGGATCGTGCGGACGTGCCAGCGGACCGGGTCGTCCCGCGCCGCCGGCACCGCGGTGCGCGGCTTGGGGCAGCAGGTGCAGCACGGCAGGCCCAGAGGCAGCAATATGTATCCCGGGAGGAAATCACAGACGGTTCCATGGCCCCACAAGTTGCGGGACAGATGAGCGCACCAAAGGGCCTATTCCGTCTTCTGCCGTAGGCCTAGGATTCAGGCATGGCAGGGGAGACGCTCAAGCCTGCCCCGCGGGGCCGATGGGAAAAGATCCTGCCACGGTCGTTTGGGCTGCTGGTCTTCTTGGCCACGTCAACGTCCGGCCTGCTCTGTGAAGACTTCGGCTTTTGGGAATCGACGACTATGTCCTTCGGCGCCTTTGGTTTAGGCGCTCTCCTGCTCGTCCGGCTCGCGGCGCCGCAGAGGAAGGATCGGCTGGCACGTGATGCCGAACGAGGCATCATCGAGTGCACCATCCGCTATCCGGATTCCCACCCGGGTTCCATTCGCCACCGGTGGCTGCCCGGGTTCGCCCAGGTCACCCGCGGGGCCATCAGGTTCCAGCCTGACCTTGCGGGTCAAGGTGACCCGGCAGGCACGATCAGACCGTTCTTCGATGTCATCCTCAAGGGGCCCGTCGAACCGCCGACCAAGCGACGCGCGGAGGTGAAGCGTGGCTGGCAGATCGTCGCCCTGGAAACGGACGAGGGGCTACTTCATGTGGCGGCCAGTGATAACAGCCTGAGGCTGCTCGAAGACCGACTCTGAGCGATGTCCTGACGAGACAGCGCTACGGTCCGCCGACCCGTTCACTCCAGGGGGCAGTGGTCGGGGATCAGGTCCTGGGCGACAGCAGCTGGGGGAGCGGTGGTCACCGCTTCATCTAATCATGGAGCCTCGCCAATCCCAGGTACGGTGCACCAGGGATGCATCGACAGATGCTGCCGGAAATGCTGGTCACTGCGGGCAGTCGATGTGGCGGGAACTGGCCGGTAGCCCAGCTGGTGCAGTACTGACAGAGCGCCTCGGCAAGCTGCTTCAACAAAGTCAGAGGCAGTATGAAGGCTCGCCGGCGGCGTCTCCACCGACGCACCTGAAAGGCCAGCCAGACCATTGCAGCGATCGGCAGCAGCGGGAACACGAATTCGTCTTGGTTCATGGCGCCCGCGACGACCAGAGGCGTCTGGACCAGATCCGAGCCATAACCGGGGTCATGCGCGACCTAAAACGGGACCTCTCCCGGAACCCTCAATGAGGCGCAAACCGCCGATGGTGCCGATGCCGGAGCCGTCGTTTCCGTGGCCCGGCGTCCCTGACAACGGCTAGCGCCCCGACGGCGGCGAATGCCATCTTGGACGTGGACTTTTGGGCAGCAAAACTTCATTGCGCCATCATCCGGCTCGATGGACACTATGAACGTCCGGGATGGGACAGATCTCGACAAATCGGAGGGCTCAGCGATGGGAAAGCACCTGCAGGCCGGTGATCTGAACATCTGGACGGAACAAGTGGGGGAAGGCCAGGACGTTCTGCTGATCGGAGGCCTCGGCGACACCGTCGAATCATGGCAGTTTCAGCTGGACGGGCTTGCCGACAGCTACCGCCTCACAGCCTTCGACAACCGGGGGGCCGGCCGGACCGCGAAGCCCGACGGGCCGGTGTCGATCGAGATGTTGGCCGACGATGCAGCCGTCGTCCTTGACCGCTCCGGCGTCTCGTCAGCCCATGTGGCCGGATTCTCCGGCGGAAGTGTCATAGCCCAGGAGTTGGCCCTGCGTCACCCCGAGCTGGTCCGCAGCTTGGTCTTGCAAGGCACGTGGACAGTGATGGATACGTATCTCCGGACTTGGGCGCTCTTCATGAGATGGCTCGTTGAAGTGGCACCCAGCGAGCGGGCCTTCCACGAAGGCCACTTCCTGTTCACCTACACGCCGAGGGCGTACAACGACGGGACTGTCGAGCGGATAATCGACAGCCTGATCGCCTTTCCGCATAAGCAGAGCACCGAGGACATACAGGCATTCATCGACGCCTTCATCGACCACGAAACAACAGACCGCCTCTCCGGACTGAAGGTCCCGACCCTTGTGCTGGCTGGCGGCAACGACCTGATCAGCCGCCCCAATCTTTGCCAAGCCGTGGCCGACAGAATTCCCGGCTCGATCTTTGAAGTCTTCGAGGGCGAGGCCCACCAGCCCTTCCAGGAAATCCCGGAAGTTTGGAATGCACGCGTAAAGGCCTTCTGGCACAGCGTCGAGGATGCAGAATGATGCAGCGTTTATAACAGCAGGCTCAGGAGTCGGGTCGGGACCGCCGGCCGCGTGTCCTGCCTGTCCGCCATCCCGGGACGGCTTCATCCAGGGCTTGGGCCTTTTGGGGATCGAGTTCCCCGCGGCGGGCCTTGTACCTTGGGTGTGCAGCCAGACCCCCAGCTCGTGTTCTTCGCTGGTGATGAATGCTGGAGGGGTAGCGTCCCGTCTCCTGGACCAAGGCCACCAGCTGCTGCATGCGCTCCAGACCCTGAGCCGTCACCGTGGTTTTCCAGACGACAGCCGCATCGTGCGCCTGCGCAGCCCGGGATCCGCAGCGGCCGCGACCCGAAGGTGATAGCCTTCCGTCGAGGCAGGCGCTCTCACGAGCTCCGGCGATCCGTGCCCGGGTGGGGCCGCCCCGGTACACCAGCACCCACTCCGCATTCGGAGCCGCGCCCGCCTCGTCTTCGCCACGAGACCCATCCTGCCAGCTGTGGTGAACTGCCCCAATCATTCCCCAGATGGCAGAGGAGCGTGCCGCATCAGGTCCCGACACCTCCGCCAGCGGATAGCTGACAGGTGTCCTCGCCGCGGCGAGCATGGGCGTCGGCTTTTGCCCAATGGGGAACCGGATTATCGTTCATTGGTACGGTCCGGTGGACGCGAAGCTACGGGATCTATTGGCCCGGTTTCCAAACGTCGATGTTTCAGCCGAGTCAGCCTCCTGTTCTCCAGGGAAAATTATAGATTTTGCCAGCGAGCTGTTGGCCTCAGACCTTGCTGTGAACATCACTTCGGTATCGCCCGGACAAAGTGCAGTTTGGGGACATTGCCCCGCCAATGGTTGATCCGGCCCCGCAATACTGGACGTCGTAAAGCACGCCCGACCGCGACGCTCTACCTAAATAGCCAAGAGTCTTCTCGCGCGTCCACTGAAGGTTCCTCAAACGGACGCGCGGGTCCAGCGACTCATGCCGCACGATCAATCGGAACAGCTGAACGACTACTGGACACTTTGGCGGCAGCTCAACGACAAACCGGGTAGAACAGGCCCTTTCTACGGAACTCTACCTTGACCACGTACGCCTGGGACTCGGCAAGCAGGGGAGATTCTGCCTAAGAAGGACCCGCCTCGTAAGTCAACAATCACTGGCAAGAGAATCTGGAATTTTATATGGTTTCAAAACGGGGCAACTTCGCGCATTTCCGCAGATCAAAGCCGTTTCTATTACCCATCTCCGGACTAATAGCTTGTGACCACCAATGTTCATTTTGAGGTATTCGATGCGCCAGGTTCTTCGCAGGCGGCGCAGATGCCCAGGAGTTCCACGGTGTGAGTGACGGCCGCGAAGCCGTGTTCGCGGGCTATCCGGCTGGCCCAGCGTTCCACCGTGGTCTCAGCGACTTCAACGGTGTGCCCGCACTGGCGGCAGACCAGGTGGTGGTGGTGTTCCTGGCGGTGGCAGCGCCGGTACTGGACCTCGCTGTCCTGGTTGCGGAGCACGTCCACTTCACCGTCCTGGGCCATGGATTGCAGGAGCCGGTAGACCGTGGCCAGCGAGACCGCATCACCGTCCTCAAGCAGCATGGCGTGCAGCTGCTGGGCGCTGCGGAAGCCTGTGGTCCGCCCCAGCATCTCTTCAAGGGCTGAGCGCTGCCGGGTCCGCCGTTCCACTCCTAGGCCCCCTCGCGCAGCCGGACGTCGTCCTCGGCGTCCAGGTGGGGATCAGTGTGGCGCGCCGGCCGCCTGACCAGCGGACGGATGATCGCGACGGCGGCGTAGACGCCGATCGCGAGGACCACGATGGTTGCCCCGGGCGAGAGCCGGTGGAAGTACGTTATGGAAAGCCCGGTAACGCAGACTGCCGCCCCGATGGCCATCGCAGTGCCCATCGTGGCACGGAAGGACTGTGCCGTCAGTTGCGCGATGGCGACCGGGACGATCATCAGTGCTGAGACCAGCAGCACCCCGACGACCCGCATGGACACGGATACAGTAAGTGCCGCGAGGACGGCCACCAGGATGTTCAGGGTCCGGATGGGAAGGCCTGTCGCGCGTGCGAATTCCTCATCATGGCTCAGGGCGAACAGGGCAGGACGCAGGCCCAGGCCGATGCCCAGAATGAGCACGGCCAGACCGGCAGTGAGCCCGACGTCCAGTGCCGTGACGGTGGAGATGGAACCGAAGAGGTAACCGGTCAGGTTTGCGGAGGTGCCGCCGGCGATGCCGATGAGGAGCACGCCGCCGGCGATCCCGCCGTAGAAGAGCAGGGCGAGGGCGACGTCGCCGCTGGTTTTTCCCTTTTCGCGGACGAGTTCGATGAGCACGGCTCCGATGACGGCGGCGACGACGGCCCCGGGGACGGCAAGCACGTCATGGGGGGTGAGCCCCGCGGCGCTGCCGGCCAGCCATCCCATGGCTACACCTGTCAGGGCCACGTGGCCGATTCCGTCACCGAGGAGGGCCAGGCGGCGCTGCACCAGGTAGGTGCCCATCACGGGCGCTGAGATGCCGACCAGCACGGCGACCATGAGCCCTCGCTGCATCAAAGGGCTGGCGAGCATGGTAGTTAGAGCGTCAAGGAAAGCCATCACCACTCCGAACGCAGGTCAGGGACCGTATGCCCGGGCGGGGGTGTGTCCGCGTGGGCGTGCACGTGGTCGTGATCGTGGTGATCGTGTCCGGGCGCAGCTGGTGGGGGCTGACCGTCGAAGATGACCCGGCCGTGGCGCAGCACGACAGCGCGGCTGATCATCCGGGTAAGTTCTCCTAGCTCGTGCAGGACCACCAGGATCGTTGTGCCTTTTGCCTGCATTTCGGCCAGGGTGCGGGCCAGTGCCTCTTTGGAGGCTTTGTCGATCCCGGCCAGCGGTTCATCCAGGATAACCAGGTCCGGATCGCGCACGAGGGCCCGGGCGATGAGGACGCGCTGCTGCTGGCCGCCGGAGAACACCTGCACGCTGTCGTGCGCGCGGTCGGCCAGCCCGACCTGCTCCAGCGCCTCCAGCGATTTCCGCCGGGCGCCACGGCCCGGGCGGAATCGCCGGTTATTCAGCAGCCCGGAGCCCACCACTTCCAGGGCTGTGGCCGGCACTCCGGAGCTGGGGCCCAGCCGTTGGGGAACATAGCCGATCCGTGACCAGGGCACGGACCGGCGTGCTGTTGTGATGTCGGCGCCGTAGAGTTCTGCGGCGCCGGATGTCACGGGGGCGATGCCCATGAGTGCTTTGACCAGCGTGGATTTGCCGGACCCGTTGGCGCCCAGAAGCGCCACGGCTTCTCCGGCCGCGACGGTCAGGTCGATGCCGTGGAGGATGGTTCCGGTTTCCACTGCCACACGCAGTTGCCGGGTCCGGAGGGGTGGCTGGTTTTCAGGCACTTTAGGCGCAGTTCAGGGCTGTGCGCAGGGCTTCGAGGTTTTGGCGCATGACCTTTTCGTAGTCTGAGCTTTCGTCGATGAGCCCTTCAAGCGGGTCCAGGACTGCGGTCTTGACGTTCAGGTCAGCGGCGAGGGTTTCAGCGACCTTGGGGTTGACCAGGGTTTCGGTGAAGATAGTGGTCACTCCTTCATCCTTGACTACCTGGCCGATTTCAGCCAGACGTGCCGGGGAAGGTTCGGTGTCCGGTGCAAGGCCGGAAATCCCTGCCTGCTTCAGGTCATATTTGTTCGCGAGGTAGCCGTATGCCTCGTGGGACACCACGATGGTCCGGCTCTCGCAGGTTGCCAGGCCCTTTTTGAAGTCCTCATCCAGGGTAGTTAGCTTCCCGGACAGCGTTTCGGCGTTGGCCTCGAAGGCGGCAGCGTTTGCCGGGTCTGCTTTGCCCAGTTCCTCGGCTACGGCGTGTGCGGTGTGGGACAGGCGTTCCGGGTCAAGCCAGAAGTGCAGGTCCTGGGCTGACTCTTCGCCCGCGTGTGCCCCTTCAGTCTCGTCAGCGTGGGCGCCTTCGGTCTCGTTGGCGTGCGCTTCTTCTGTGGCGCCATCGGTGGGTGCTTCTGAGGCGTGTTCCTCTTCGGAGTGCCCGGCCGGCAGGGTGGCTTCTTCCGAGACGTCCAGGACGCGGGCGGGGGAGGCCTGCTTGATGGCTTCGTCCACGGCGGGCTGGAATCCGGACAGGTACACAACGGCGGCTGCGCTTTCCAGGGAAGCCACCGATGCCGGGGACAATTCCAGATCGTGGGGCTCGGTGCCCGGGGGGGTGAGTGATTCAACATCCACCTTGTCCCCTCCGACCTGCTCCGTCACGTACTGCAGCGGGTAGAAGGACGCCATCACCTTCAGGGGCGCAGCGCCGGTCCCGGGGGTACCGGAGGCGGACGTCTCCCCTGAACCTGGAGCGCAGGCGGTCAGGGTAAGAGCAGATAAAAGGGGCATGCACAGAGCAAGGCGGGTGCGGGGTTTCATGACACTGATTCTCAGCTGGATGAGAATCAGTGTCAATTTCGCGAAATTAGTTTTGGGGGGCGGGCGGGGCTGGCGGCGACGCTGATGGGCTGTCCAGGCGCCGCCGCCCGAATATGAAACAATCAACCGGACCGCGCTCACCGCGGCCTAAGACCCCGAGTCAACAAAAGCCGGGGCAGTCCCTTTGGCCAGTCCAACTATCGGGGACCAGTACACCCCGGGGCCCTCACTCATGCGCCTCTGCGTCAACTCCTGCCGATGGCATGGATCTTGCCTTCGGACTCGGGTCTGTCAATTTTTGGAGCTGTGCGAGGTGGAGGGCCCCGATGAGGGCTCCTCGATCGGCGCATCCAGAAGGGCCGGCCGGCGGCAGCCTGCCGCGTAGGAGGCATTACCAACAGTCGCTGTGCGGATAAGTGAGTCAGGCCGTTCCACTGGCCGCCAGCGGGTATTTTCATGGCCGCTGACATGTCCCGACGGTTCTCGGGGAGTCTGGGTTGCTGGTGTTAGTGCGGTTGGAACTGGCTGACGGGGAATTGCACGTCACAGATCCGGTCTAGCAGTGATTGCTCGTGGCTGATCACGATGAGTCCCAGTTGGTGGGCTCGTGCGATGCCGAGAAGCAGGTGCCAGATTTCGGCTTGTGTGATGGCGTCGAACATGGTGGTCATCTCATCCGCCACGAGGTACTTGGTGTCAGGGTGCAGTGCTCTGGCTATGCAGAAGCGTTGTAGTTCCCCTCCGGAAAGTTCATCGGGCCAGCGGTCGAGCCAGTCTTGACGGATGCCGACTTGCGTGAGGTCTTCGGGTGTCATGCGCCGTGATTCGTTGAGTACGGTGCGCATCCTCCATCGTGGGTTGACGGCGTGGTCGGGCTGCTGGTGAATCATTTGCACCGGACGGAATTCACGTTGTGGCAACGGGTTCCCGTCGATGCGTATTTCCCCGCTGAGGGGTTGAAGGTCCCCGGCGATCAGGGCGCCAAGTGTGGATTTACCTGACCCGCTGGGGCCGGTGAGGCCGACGACGGTTCCGGGTTCGACAGTGAGTGTCGCGGCCTCGTAGAGGGGCGGCTGGCCCGGGTAGGCGAAGCTGAGATCGGTGACGGTCAGTGCCATGCTTCACTCCCGGAGCGTGCGAATCCGTTGTGGGGAAGCGCGTGCCATAAGGCCCGCGCGAAGGGATGTTGGATATCGTCGCCATCTGCGGTGAAGCTCGAAGCGTTCTCGATGGTGAGCAGTTTGCCGCCGTGCATGACCGCGATGCGCTGTGAAACACCGGCCGCGGCGATTATGTCGTGGGTGATCAGGAGCACGGCGGCACCGGATGCGGCAAGTTCCTGCAGGTGCCTGAGGATTTCGGCGACCGCGTCAGGGTGCAGACCGGGGGTCGGTTCGTCAGCGATGACAAGTTTTACGGTGTTTCGGATGCTGGTGGCGAATAAGACTCTGCGGAGCATGCCGCCCGAGAGCTCAAAGGGGTACCGGTTGGCGACATCCTCGGTGAGTCCGTAGCGGTTGAAGAGGGTTTTCTGTTCGGCGCGGGCGGTCCTGGGTTCGAGTCCTATGCGTACTTGCCGTCCCACGGTCATCAGCGGATCGAGGTTCTTCACGGATTGGGGGATGTAGGAGATTTCCCGGCCCCGCAAGCGGATCAGGCGCGCGTGGTCGAGCGCTTCGCCGTTGTAGTGGATGCGGCCGGTGGCGGTTGCGTTGCCGGGCAGGATGCCGAGGATCGCTTGGGCCAGGAGTGTCTTGCCGGAACCACTGGCGCCGATCACCGAAAGAATCTCGCCGGGCGCGACGTCCAGGCTGAGGGACGCAACGCCCACAACGGTGCGGGTGCCGACGATACCGACGTTGCGAGTGAACGATACGGAAAGGTCATGGAGGGACAGTTGTGGAACGGGCATGGCGGTATTCACCCTTGGGCTAGTCGTGGGTCGATACGTGCACGCAGCTGATCGCCGAGCCGGGCGAAGCACAGCACTGTGACCAGGAGTGCGAGGCCTGGGAAGACGGCGAGCCACCATTTACCGGAGAGGATGTGCGGCAGTCCTTCGGACAGGAGTATTCCGATGGCAGGGGTCTGCGGGGAGAACCCGAATCCAAGGAACGTCAGGGCTGCCTCGTGCAGGACTACGTGAGGGAACATGAGCACGAAACCGACCAGCAGTTGCGGCAGGGTGAGCGGCAGCAGGTGCCGCGTGGCGATGAAGAATGCGGACTTGCCCAGCCCTCGAGAAACCTTCACGAAATCAGCGTCACGTAACTGCTTGGTATCTGCGCGTACCAGCAAGGCAAGGCTCATCCAGTGGGTGGTCGCGATTCCGAGGACGATCCCCGGGACTCCGCCGCCGACCGCGAAGGCGATGAGGATCATGAAGATCAGATGCGGGATCCCGATAAACAGATCGATTACCCACGAGATCGCGTTGTCCAACCAGCGAGGCGCTAAGGCCGCAGCTAATCCCAGCACCGCCGAGACGAGCGTGCTCAGCAGTGCCGTGATCAAGCCAACCGCCATTGATAGGGCGAGCCCCTTGATGACACGGGTGAACATGTCTCGTCCGAGATGATCGGTCCCGAAGGGATACTCGATACTTGGTGCACGTAGCCTGAAGGTGGCATTGGATTTCAGGGAGTCGGTATCAAGGAGGTAATTTCCCGCGGTCACCCCGGTGATGAGCAACGCCGTAACCGTCAGCGACAAAACCAGTGCGTAAGAACGCTGTCGGCGTGCTGTTGCCATGGCGGACGTGGTGGTGCTCATAGTCTGTACCTCACGCGGGGGTCGATGGCGGCGGTGAGCAGGTCAGCGGTGAGGTTTCCGGTGAACACGAACGCGGAACTGATCAGCACGATGCCCAGCAGGAGCGCGACGTCGCCGCCAAGCGCGGCCGCCGTGAGCGTGGATCCGAGCCCAGGGTAGGAAAACACGGTTTCGGTGAGCACTGACCCGCCGAACAGCTCGGCGAAATAGGCGAACTGGAGGGTGAGCGCCGGCACAATTGAGTTGCGGAGTCCGTGGTTCCAGAAAAGCGCGGTGCCGTGTTCGCCACGAGCTCGTGCGAAGGTGACGTAGTCACTGTTGAGTACGTCTGTCATCCGTTCGCGGGTATGCATTGCGATGTTCGCGACGCCGATGAGCGACAGAGTTGCCGCAGGCAGTACGAAGTGATGCAGGCCCTGAATGAAGGTCACGTCCGCTGCCGCGACCCCGTGCGGACCGGCGAGTCCCACCGGGAACCAGCCCAACCCCACCGCGAAGACGACGAGGAAGATGATCGCGAGCCAGAAAGTCGGTGTCGAGGAAAGCACGTAGCTGTAGGCCGTGATGATCCGATCAGCAGTCCTCCCACGGCGGAACGCGGCGATCACTCCCAGAAGATAACCGAAGACCCCGGAGAGCACCCAGGCGACACCCATGAGCGCCAATGAAGCCCAAAAACGAGCGGCTATGATCTCCGCCACCGGAACCCTGTAAAGGGTTGACGTGCCGAAGTTGCCTTGCATCAGGGCATGCGCCCAAGCGACATACCGGTCGACAGGCGAATCGTTGAGGCCCCAGTACTCACGCAGTTTCGCCAGCTGCTCATCGCTGAGACTGACGTCCGTTCCGACGTACGCCAGAATGGGGTCAACCGGGGAACCCAGCACCAAAACGAACGCCAACACTGACACTCCCACGAGGAGGGTCACGAAACGAATCAGCCGAACCGCAACGATCCCCGTGAGGCTGCCCCTGGCTGTCAGCGTCCTGTTGCGGATCAGTCGCGCCATTTCCACTGGCCGATGGTGTTGAACAGCGCCCATTCGTGGCCGTGACCCTGGATGGGCTGCTTGCCAAGGTCCAGGCCATCCCTGACCAGATACAGGTGGTCGATCCTTGCCAACCAGATGATGGGAGCATCGCCGTCCTGGCCGGCGACCCCGGTCTCACCATCCCACTGGGCCCGCTTCCAAAACTCGTTCGCTTCATCCTGCGTTGTTGCCGCCAGTCCCTGGGCGAGATACTCATCCACCGCGGCATTGGTGTACTGAGGCATGTTGTTATACCCCGTGTCGATGGACTCCGAGGAGTACATCTCGAAAAGCTGGTGGGCGTGGTGGCGGCCGCCACCCCAGGTGACCGGGTTAGCCTTCCCATCCAGGTAAATTCCGTCCCACGTGGTGCCCTTCGTGGTGATCTCTATACCGATTTCACGCGCCTGGTCCGCGACGACAAGTGCGAGATCGCTGCGCAACTGATCATCCGCCGGGTAAAGCAGAGTGAACTCCGCGCGCAGTCCGTCCTTATCCATGATCCCGTCATTGTCTGAGTCGGACCACCCAGCACCGTTCAGAAGAGCCTTAGCATCATCGACACGACCATCCTCGAACTCCGTTTCCTCGTTGAACCAAGGCAATTGGTCAACAAGGGTGTAGGTGGGACGTCCATGGCCCTGCAGGACAATATCGACGATCTTGTCGCGGTCAAGGCCGATGTTCAACGCCTGCCGGATGGCACGGTCGGCGGTGACATCATTTCCTACTGCCACATCGGCACCACGAATCTGCCCGGTATTACCTGAAGGAAGCGTCGGCAGGGTAAGTCCGCGGGAATCAACCGTTTCAAAGCTCTGCAACGTCATGCCCTGCACGTCCTGATCCGCGAAGGCCGGGGGCACGTAGGCGATGTCAACTGACCCTGCCTGCGCCGCGGCCAGGGCGGCGTCCTCACCCAGAAAGAGGAACGTCAGTTTCTCGAAGTCCAGGGCGTCCCCGTACCAATGGGGATTGGCCTCCAGAATCAACTGCTGACCGTCTTGGAAGTCCACCATCTGGTAAGGCCCTGAGCCGATCGGGTTGCTTGAATAATCCGGACCGTAGTGCTTCTCCGGGAGGATAGGGATCTCGGAGAGCTGGCTGACGAATGTCGACCGGGGGGCGGCAAGATGAAACTCGACGCGTGTTTCATCCACCGCAACGATTTCCTCGACGAAACTCAGATCAAAGCGTTTTCCGTCCGCTTTGAGCATCTCGTAGGTGAAAGCAACATCCTGCGCAGTGACGGGCTCTCCCGTCGACCACTTCGCCTCATCACGCAGGGTGAAACTCCAGGTCAAAGCATCCCCGCTCACCTCATACTCGGATGCGAGCTCGCCGACAAAATTCACGTCCTCATCAATGGCCAGCAGCGAGCTGTGAATAGGACGAATCTGAGCGGGACGGGAACCCCACCCCTTCAACGGATCGAATTCTCCCCCCGAGACGTCGCCGACAGCAATCACGAGGTCCGACCCGCGCTCCTGCGCGGAGGCCAAGGAGTCAGCAGGGGACGCTGTCTGGTTCCCATCAGACGTGCACCCCGTCAACACCAGGGAAGACATCACAACGACCGCACCTACTCCGCGGAATGCTCCAAAAGGGCGACCACTAAACATGCAAGGACCTCAACTATCCACCTAGGGAGCACCATCGCAAGACACGACTTTCTATATGTTACTGATTATCATTCGCAATAAAAATTGGAGGGAGCTCAGCCCTGGTCTTGTGACGTAAGCCGGCAAAAATGATGAATGTTTCGGTGCCTATTGGGTTGAGTCGGTATATCCACCGTTAGTTGTGGGACACATCGGAGCCAGCCCATCGGTGGCCGACCAAGTCAATTTCCATGAGCCTAAGCGCCACTGCCCCGTAAAGCGTTCGGCGCCTGGTAATCCGAACCAACGCAAAATACGTGTGCTTAGGATGACCATATGAGCATCCCCGAAGATTCCGACGAACCTCTGGGCCACGCGGATCTCGAGGCTGTCCCGCCCGTCGATACACTCATGCCCCATGGCGCGTGCCTACGCAAGGTCGCGCGCGTCCAGCCTCAATTTGCAAGGTCGACCGGGTACCCGGAGCTGGCTACCACCTGAGAGGTCTCGCCGGAAAGTGCTCTTGGTGGGAGTGCGCGATCTGCTGCGTGCTGGCCTTCGCGGCCGGAGCTCGTTCGCGAGGCGGCAGCAGGTCGACGCGGTGCGCGGTCACTGCTGGCGACCGTCCGGGGAACGGATCCGCCGGGCTTTGCAGCCCTGCTCGACGCAGGGCCACGGAAGCAGCAACAGTGCCCCGGCGCGGATGGCGCCCCTCTGAATCGGGCGGAGGCTAACCGCAGCCGCCGCTGCGATTCACCTCGGGAAGGGGTCCGCGACGAATGCAACGTGATGTCCTGTGTCAACGTCGTGCCCGGCCGGCGGGGCAGAGGGCCTTTCAGCGGCATGTGCACAGCTGCCGTGAGCAGCGTCTTCAGTGCCGGAAACAGAGTCTGGATCGCCTCGTACTCTTGATCCTTGGTCCTGGCCTCGCAACTGGCCAGCGGATGCAACAACTCGAGGAACCTGCTGATCGGTGACGGGCGTCCGGCTGCGACCGCCAGCGCACAGACAATGCCCTCGATGAAAGCCACAGCGCGCTCGAACGTGACCGGGCTTGCCATATGCAATTCGGGTCGTATGGCGAAATGAACTGGCCACGCCCGCCGGGGTTCCATGCATGAGAGGGGAGGTGCCGAGACGTCTGACATCTCCTCAGTTTTCCACCGCGGGAACGGAACTCAACAACTAGTGAGCATGTGGTGATCACAGCGGTTGTGCCTAATTGTGCGGGAATCGCAGGCGCGTTTTCTGCTGGTCCGCGCACCGTCGTGGAGAACCGACACGCTTCAAGCCTGGATCCTGCAGCGACTTTGACGGCCCGCATCCGCCTGCCAACGGCTAGCCCGTGGAAGGGCAAGGAGACAACCGGACATCGATTTCCTTGCCCGCGGGCCTCCAAATATTAGGGAGTTGTAGCCCTACCGATATTCCCCCGTTTTCTGGGACTGCATCCACCCGGCAGCGACGAGCAGGGGAGTGAACGACGGGATTACACCCCTTGTTGGAGAAGGCAGGAGTGATCATAAGCCGGATATTTTCCATGGGGGAGTTTGTGCAGCCATTACCGCAGCATATGTTCGGGTCGGGTCTAAGCGCTGTCTCGTACATGACCCAGCGGTTCACCCGGCGCGGCCAAACAAGGCGTTTCCGAGGCAGTTTCATGGCGTCGATGTCACAGATCGGGCGCGGGCGGTGTCTTCATGTCGTAGGACCCAGAACCGACCCGCAGGAGGAGTCATGACCATGAGGATCCCGGCCGCAGAGATCACCGGTTTCTACGGCGCACTCATCAAGAAGTTCAGCGCGAAGATGTTCGGCAAAGTCCCGGAATCGCTGGGCGTCATGTGGCACAACCAGCCCGTTCTCAAGGCATCCATGGGCTTCGGACAGAAGCTGCAGAAGTGGAACAGCTGCGATGAGTCGCTGAAGTCCTACGCTCACATGGCCGTGGCCTCCTTCATCGGCTGCACTTGGTGCCTGGACTACAACTACTTCATGGCGCACAACCACGGCCTGGACCTGGAGAAGGCCCGGCAGATCCCGTGCTGGCGCGAGTCCGACGTCTTCACGCCGCTCGAGCAGGACGTCCTGGAGTATGCCGAGGCCATGAGCGCCACACCTGTCTCGGTGACCGACGGACTGTCGGCCCGCCTGCTCGAGCAACTGGGCGCGCCGGCGCTAATCGAACTGACTAGCGTCATCGGCTTCGCCAACCTCACGACCCGCAGCAACGTGGCCCTCGGCATCGAATCAGAGGGATTCGCGGATTCCTGTGAGCTGAAGCCGCTCGCAGCGCGCAGCGGCCACGGAGTAGCCTGAGCGGCATGAGCAGCCTCGGCACCCCTGGCGGGTCGGACCCGTTTGTCGCTCACCGCAGCCTGCTCTTCACTGTCGCCTACGAGATGCTCGGCTCCGCCGCGGATGCCGAGGACGTGGTGCAGGAGGCCTGGCTCCGGTGGGCTGAACTGGACCCCGACGTCCGCGCGGGGGTCCGCGACCCGCGGGCCTACCTCGTTCGCACCGTCACCCGCCAGGCGCTCAACCGCCTCCGCGCGGTGTCACGACGGCGGGAGGATTACGTCGGGGAATGGCTTCCCGAGCCCCTGCTCACCGTGCCGGATGTCGCCGAGGACGTGGAACTGGCCGAAAGCGTCTCGATCGCCATGCTCACGGTGCTCGAATCGCTCACCCCTGTGGAGCGGGCGGTCTTCGTACTGCGGGAGGTTTTCGACGTGCCCTACGAGGAGATTGCCGAGGCCGTGGGCAAGTCAGCGGCCGCCGTGCGACAGATCGTCAGCCGTGCGCGCTCTCATGTGGCTGCCCGACGCCCCCGCATGCGCGTGGACCGCAGCGAGCAGCAGGAAGTCGTCGAAAGGTTCCTGGCGGCGGTCACCACCGGGGATGTGCAGGGCTTGATGGACGTGCTGGCGCCTGACGTCGTACTCATCGCCGACGGCGGCGGCGTCGCCCAGGCCGTTCGGGTGCCGGTGTACGGTGCGAAGAAGGTGACAAATCTGCTGCGGTCCTTCCCAGCGGCCGCGCTCAACCCGAAAATCGCTCTGCTCTGGCTTAACGGCGGCCTCGGCATCCGGATCGACGACGAAGCAGGCGGTCCGTCACTCATCAGCCTGGTGGTGGAGGACGGCAGGATCGCACGGATCTTTGCCATGCGGAACCCGGACAAGCTCGGCCACTTGAAGGAGGAGACCCGGCTGGCGCGTTAGCCGCTCAGACTCTCCATAGCGATCTCGGCGCCAGCGGGCGTGACCTCGTACAGCGAAAGAGGGATCTACTGCTGATCGCTCTTCCAATGCCCAAAAGGAAGAAGGCAGTGACAAAGGCAACCGTGCCTGCCAGTACACCGAGCAATACCTTGCGGCCTCTGCTCATGCTCTTCCGGCTCCCCACGGCGTACCTCCCTGGTTGTCAGGCCCGGAGTCCACCCCGCACCGCGCTGGGCTGGTTCACCGACAGTCTCGCCTTCGCCACCTACCATCCTGATCCGGGTGAATGACCGTCCTGCTGCGCAGGAGGCCGGAAGCGCGTACGGAGTTAGCTGACGCGGCGATAGCGGATGTGGGTGGCCAGCGGTGAGTGAAGCACCTCGGCGGGCTCGAAGCCGAAGGATTCAACCCCGTCGAAGATGCGCTCGCCCGAACCGAGCAGGACGGGTGCGACGTCGAGGGTGAGCTCGTCGATCACGCCGGCGCTCAGTGCCTGTCGGACGGTCGAGGCCCCACCGGCGATGTCCACGCCTTTGTCCCCGGCGGCCTGGCACGCTGCGGAGTAGGCCGCGTCGAAGCCCTCGGTGACGAAGTGGAAGGTCGTCCCGCCGTCCATCTGGATCGGGTCATGTCCGTGACGGGTCAGCACGAACACCGGCGCGTGGTACGGCGGTTCGACTCCCCACCACCCGGTCCATTCCTCATCCCAGTCCCCGCGGATCGGGCCGAACATGTTCCGACCCATCACATACGCGCCCCGCGGTCGCATGAGCCACTCGTTCGCGACCTTGTCGGCATCGTTGGCCCGGGGGTCGCCGATATGCCAGCCGTGCAGCTCCAGCCCCCGCTTGCCCAGGGGGTCTTCGCGGCTCTGGTCCGGCCCGGCGACGAAGCCGTCCAGTGAGATCGACATGTGGCATGTTGTGTACGGCACTGCGAACCTCCTGAGTGGTTGCGATCTGAATACAGCCGCGTGACAATTCTGGCGATCGTAGCACGCGATGGCATCCTCGCCGACGGCTTCCGGCGGCTGGTCGCCGCAGCACTCTGTGCACGTCCTTCTGGTGCCAACTGCACCCTTTGGGGAGCAGAGAGAAAGAGTATTCCGATTCGCCTGCAGATGTCTGGATCGGAGGTGGCAGCGCGCGTATTCTGGTGTCACATCGGACGGGATGTGAGCTGGAATCATGGCAAGAACGCGCCTGTCATCGCCAATGCGCAGGCTCCTGGTGAGGATGTTCGGATTCGTCATCCTCAGCAGCGTCTGCGGCGTCCTCGTGGCAGCCTTCCTCGTTCCGCAGCTCACCCTCGCGGGCACCGTCGCCAGCAGGTCGCTCACTTATTTCAACAGCCTTCCGAGCGAACTGGCGGTCGAGCCGCCGGCACAGACCACGAAGATGCTGACGGCGGACGGAAAGACGATCGCCACCTTCTACGCGGAAAACCGTGTTCGGATCCCGCTCCGGCAGATGTCCCCGTATGTCAAAGATGCGGTCGTGGCGATCGAGGACAGCCGTTTCTACGTACACGGCGGGATTGATCCCTTGGGCGTCCTCCGGGCACTGACCACCAACATCACTGAAGGGGAGCGGCAGGGGGCGTCCACCATCACCCAGCAGTACGTAACCAATGTGGCCAACGAAGCAAGGATCTCCGCCGGACGTGAAGAGCAGGTGATCCTCAGCGGGCAAAAGAACATCGGGGACAAGCTCCGTGAAATGCGGCTCGCAATCGAGCTTGAAAAGAAATTCACCAAGGAAAGGATCTTGGAAGGCTATCTCAACATCGTCTTCTTCAATCGCAACGCATATGGCATCGAAGCGGCCGCCCAGCACTACTACAGCGTTCCCGCGAGCAAGCTCGATCTGCCGCAGGCCGCACTCCTGGCCGGGCTCGTCAACAGCCCCAGCGTCTATGACCCGGTGACAAGTCCGGAGAACTCGATCCAGCGCCGCAATCAGGTCCTGGGCGCCATGCTCGACCAGGGCAAGATCACGCAAAAACAGCACGACGACGCCGTGGCCGCCGACGTGGGATTGAAAATCCGGCCCTCCAAACAGGGCTGCGCCGGGGCTGTGATGGCTCCCTACTTCTGCGACTACGTCGCTCAGCTGATCCTGAACGACCCCGCCTACGGGGCAGACATTGAAGCGCGCGAGCAGAAGCTGCGCCGCGGGGGGCTGACCATCACCACCACCCTCGACAGCCGTCTGCAGGCCGCGGCCCAGGCCCAGGTGGATGCAACGGCCGGGGCGAATCCAACCAAATGGGGTGCAGCACTGGTCACCATCCAGCCCGGTACCGGCAAGATCCTCTCGATGGCGCAGAATACGGTGTTCCTGCCCCAGAAGGGGAAATTCGACACGCAGCTGAACTTCAACGTGGATTCCAAGGACGTCAATGGCAATGACATCAATGGCGCCGGCGGCTTCCAGCCGGGTTCCACTATGAAACCGTTCACCTTCGCGCAATGGCTTAATGAGGGCAAGAAGATCACGCAGGTCGTGGACGCGTCCCGGCGGGAGTACCCGCTCGGATTTAGGTGGCGCTCCTCCTGCGGGAAGGTCCTCGGCGCCTACAGCAGCCAGCAGCGCAGGGCCGGACTCGATGCCTCCGAGGATCTGCAGAACAACTCGGGAGAGTTCTACCGGAGGATGCCCGCCGACTACGGGCTGTACAACTCCATCAACACGGCGACGTTTGCCGAAGCTGCCCAGCTGGACTTCTGCGGAATCCAGAAAATGGTCGATGCAGTGGGTATCCACAGCGGGCTGGACGGCTCCCAGGTGAACATGCACCAGCTGGGCAATATCCTCGGAGGGACGGCTGTGGCGCCGCTACAGATGGCCAATGCCTTCGCCACCTTCGCCGCTGACGGCCGCTACTGTGAGCCGTTTGCCATTCTGCGGGTGAACGATATCGCAAAGCAGACCCTTCCCGCTCAGAAGCCAAGCTGCAAGGCCACGGTGGACCGGGAAGTCGCCCGGGGCGTCAATTCGGTGCTTCAGGATACGATGAAAAAGGGGTCCGGCGTCCACATCAAGCCCAAGATCAAGAGCGGGATGCCCATTGCGGCCAAGACAGGTACGAACGACAGCAACGGCGCCACCTGGGTGGTGGGCTACACCACCGGGCTGGCCACGGCCTCCTTCTTCGGCGACACGCTGGAAGGCCAGAAGCGGCCCGGCAGGAACCTCACCATCAACGGAAAGCTCTACGACCGCATCGACGGCTACATGCTCGCCGGACCGCAGTGGTCGACATATATGAACAAGGTTGCCGGACTCTACCCGACAAAGGCGTTCCCCAAGCCTCCGGCTTCGATGATCGGCAAGTGAGCACGCGCGGTCGGGCAGTTGCAGAGATCCCTGGTAGCCGCAGAAAGGCTTGGCAGGGGGTGCCCTTGGGGTCGGCTACCTCACGGGGTCGCCTACGTCACGCCGCCTTCCGCCTCTGCTCCCTACGGCGCGGCAGCTTACGGCGCGGCAGATTATGGTGCGGTAGAGCGGTTACGGTAGATCCGGCCGTCGGCGTGCTGCCGGCTGCGATGTGGCCGCCTTCCGTGACGGTGCTGTCGCCGTGGAGACGGGCCCCGTCGTCGATCTGGGCGCGCGCTCCAATGCGTGAGTGGCTGCCGATGTGAACGTTGTTGCCGACGGCTGCCCCTTGACCCACGTAGACAGCGTCTCCAATGACGACACCATTACCGATGCGTGCCCTGCGGTCGATCCAACTGCCCGCACCGATCCGGCAACCGGAGCCCACGGACGCGCGAGCCTCAACATATGTGGTCGAACTTATGAATGAAGTGTCGTCCACCTTCGCGCCCCGTCCGATAAGCCCGCCGCCGTTAGCGTGCCTGCGGTACGTGATGACGTTGCCGGCTTCGTCTTCTACTGATTCGGTGCTGTTGCTCATTCCCTTCCTGTCCGCGTCCGGCGAGCGACTCAAGATCGGCCGGACATCTGAATTAACGCGCATGGGACTTCAGGCATTCCCGTGCTGGTGCGGGTGGACCAGCCGGTAGCACACCCGATTGCGAGCTTCCGGCGTGCCGAAATGAACTCGTGACAGGAATGCCGTGCAGTGGTGTAGGTTGCTTTCCGGTCAGAGAACAAAACCTTGAAAAGAGAATCAGCCACGTGCCAACCGACTATGACAACGCGTACAGGCGCAGATGATGCGTGGTGGTTCATGCTCCGTCTGAAGCGGCTCGCAGTCCTCTGCCTTTTCGCAGTCTGCGTCATCACTGGGTTCTCGTTCTGGGCACTCCACGTGTCCGGCGGGGGGAGGCACGGCGCCCAGCCTCCGCCGCCGAAATCGGAGGCGAAACTCGGGGTGCTTTCAACAGACAGCACCCGTGCGGTGAACATCACCAAGAGCACAATTGATGCCCAGTGGCTCAACCGGACTGCGGCCCGGACCGGCATCCCGGCCCGGGCTATCCTTGCCTACGCGGCCGCAGCCGGTATGGCCAACGCCGAATCCCCGACCTGCCGGATCGGCTGGAATACGGTGGCAGCCATCGGCTTCATCGAGTCCGCCCACGGAAGTCACGGCGGGGGAACTTTGACGACCTCCGGTCAGGCGAGCCGGCCGATTATCGGTCCCAGCCTCAATGGCGAAGGATTCGCCGCCATTCCTGACACGGACGCAGGCGCTCTGGACGGTGACGCCCTTTGGGATCATGCCGTCGGGCCAATGCAGTTCATTCCCTCCACCTGGCGGCTGTCCGGCCGGGACGGGAACGGAGACGGAGAAGCCGACCCCCTTAATATCGACGACGCCGCCTTCAGCGCCGCCTCGTATCTTTGCGCGGGCGGCCGTGACCTTACGACGGCCCGCGGGTGGAAGGACGCCGTGTTCTCCTATAACCAGTCGGATTCTTACGTGGTCCAGGTGCGCGACCAGGCCAACGCCTACGCCGCACGGTCAGACCCTGCCGGCTGATTCATTTCATTTGGCCTTTCAGCTATGGGATGCGTCACGAAGAGCTGGGTTCGGCGTTTGTTCTATAGCGAACTGAGAGCACTGTGTGACTTCAAGCGTCACGGCAACTCCTTGCGGAAGGAACAATAAATGAACGCGCAGGCCACACCGGACACCAGATCTTCGTCATACGGGGAGAAGGAGGCGGTCGATTCCGTCGAGGATCGGCTGGAGCTGATTCTCAGACTCCGGCGTGAGGCCATCGACCCTCTGGGGCCGGTGGCGGGGGTTTGGGCACAGTCGCAGTTGGCCCACGTTGAGGTGACTTGGCTCGTTGAAACCCTGCAGCGCGTCACGGCCTTTGCAAGGCAATTGGAACAACTGGCCGTAGCTCCCTGCGAAGGATGTGGGGCTGGCCAAGGCAAAGCGGAGGTCCGGCGGCGTGAGCCGTCTTCATTGGATTACCTCGCCTGATTCACCTGTGCTGCGGCAACTGTCCCGTCGGCAACTATCCCGTGGATAACCGTCCCGGTAGGCCCTGCCTACTGGGAGCCGCGGGTTCCGGCCCGTGACTGGAGGTAAACCGGGCCGAAGGCTGAATGTGGTCTACAACCGACGGATGTTGCGTAAGCGGAGCAATCGCCGAGCCGGTCATGGGACTCCAGCTCCGTCGTTGCAGCGTTCGGCGCTGCAGGCAGCAGCATGAGCACCACAACGGCCGCCGCTGCGCCGAGGGCTTTCAGCCCTTGGAGGACGGTAGGGACAATGTCAGCGGATTCATGAAAGGTTTCCGCGATGTGGGCAAAGGGGCAGTGGGCTGGGGAAGACAAGAGCTCGAGGATCCGGACGGCCATCACAGGCGAGAGCACCGCTGGAAGAAGTCCGGGGTGAACGCCCTGCATTTTAGAACTGACGTCGCCCAATCCTTGAAGTGCCCGGCGGCAGCTCCGGCAGGTGCGGATGTGACTGTCCACTTTGGCCTGGTTCGCCGGGGTAGCGCGCTCCAGTGCAGCGCCGGCCAGAAACGGAAGCATGGACTCGCAGCCGCTGGCTTCTGCGTTCCGCAGATATACCACGAGATAGGCTTCACGAAGGCCGTTCCGTGCACGCCCGACGAGAGCCGAAAGTGCGTTGGGCGTGATGTCGAGAAGGGGGGCGGCTTCGCGTGGCTTCAGTCCTTCAATTTCCACATACCAAAGAGCCCGCTGCCATCGGAGGGGCAGTGTGGCGAAGGCCTCCGCCACGAAATCATGCTCCTGCTGGCCGGTATGGTCGAGCCCGGGTTCCGATCGTCAGCCAGCTCGGTTATTCGTTCTGATGGATGCTCAGCGGACGAATGACGGTCCAGTGCCGCTGAGCGGACAGCCCTTAGAAGATAGGGCCGGACCGGGCCAACTGGCCCTTTCCCGCGTCGCATCGCCGAGAGTGATTTGAGGAAGGCCGTCGCGGCGATGTCCTCTGCGTCATGTATAGACCTGCTCAGCCTTTGGGCATACGCCAGGGCAGGTTCCCAATGGATCCGGTACAGCTCAAGAACTGCCCCTGCCCTGCCTTCCCGGCAGTCCTTGACAAGGCTGGCTTCGGCCTCGGCCATTGCCTCCGCCTCGGCCGTAACGGCTTCCATGCCCGCGGATCCCCCGGGGAGCATGGTCTGGGAGGAGGCCTTCACAGCCACGCCTGGCACGTGGATGCGGCAGGTGGCTGAGGGGAAACTGTGAACATGGTGACTCCGGGCGGACGATGAATTCCTGACGGATGCGAAAGTTGTTAGCCTTCACAAAATCACCTTGTGCAGCGTTCAATGAGTTTTGGTCATAAAAAACATGAACAAGTTACTGTGTGACGGAAGCCGCCTCTATTCACGGTGGTCATTCATATGGTTGCGGCGCCGACGGATGATCGGCCATGCCATCTTCGTGGTCCATTGAAGCCAGCAGCCGGTCCAGGGACCGGAGGATCCGGCCAGTACGTCGTAGTGTGAGAACCGGGTCAACCGGACCTGGACCCCCACTGGTCGCGGCAACGTAGTCAGCCCATTCGCGGTTCAGTTCCTCGAACTCCCGCTGGCCCACCGATACGGTCATCCTCGGGTCATGTTCTTCAGGCATGCCGATCACCCCCGGATTGCTGCCTATGCCGATGATCTTCATCCTACCGGTCCGGGCGGATCCGGTCTTTTTGCATGACATGAGAGCCGGCGCGGGCATGGCCAGTGTTGGCTCCGTGAAAGGGACTCCTGGCGGTTTGGGGGCAAGTACGCTTTGGGCGGTGCTTGTGGAATCTTGACCGGCCGGAATTCCGCTGGAAATGCTGATGATGGACCCCCCAAGTGACATCACCGGACAGGCAGATGCTCGGCGATACGGATTACTACCCCATTAACGGCCCGGAGGCGAAAAGCTGACGCCTGGCGGCGGTACGAGAATCACCGGCACGGCCAGACCGGGTCGGATCCGTCAGCACCTGCGAACGGTTCGCAAAGAAACATGGGCCACAGCGTCACGAAACGGGCTTATCCGAGGTGAATGGAGTGAGGCACAGGGAGTGTGGCCTCACTTTCAGCGTCGACGGCAGGCAACCAGATGGAAACACTTGAGCACGTTTCACCGGGGGATGGGCAACTGTGCCCTGCAGCATCCAGCGAGCCATCCGGAGCCAAGCAGGACGTGTCGGAGGCCAGCGCCGCGAGGGAGCCCTCTGCGATGCCGGCGGCTTTCGGTCCTGAATCGGATTTGATTGACGGCGTCCGCTCCGGGGACGCGGAATCGATGGCGGTGCTATATGAGAGGTATCGCGAGCCGGGGCTGCGGTTCATCCGGGGCCTGATGTCCGGCGCCCAGGAGTCCGAGGACGTGCTTCATGACGGGTTCGCGAAGGCTGTTGGCGCCATCAGAAACGGGTACGGACCGACCGATGTGTTCGGCCCATACTTGAACAGTGCAATCCGTTCAGTCGCGATGACGTTCTGGACAAAGCGCGGCCGTGAGCAGCCAGCACCGGACGAGGACTTGGATCCGGGTCCTGTTGACGACCACGGGCTTGAGACTGTTCTGTCTGTGTTCGAACATGAGCACGTCGCTTGTGCGATGCGTTCCTTGCCGGAGCGGTGGCGGAAAGTGCTCTGGTATGCCGAGGTGATGGGACAGAAGCCAAGAGACATAGCACCGATTTTGGGCATCGAACCCAACGCGGTCTCGGCGTTGCTGATCCGTGCCAGGGCCGGGCTGCGCAGCGCGTACGAGCAGCAGGGCGGATCGTGAGGCGGGCAATCAGCTGCGCGTACTGGGCACCCTGTCACTTCGGGCCAAGGTCCATGTCTGGCCGCGGCGGTCCCCGCGTCAGGAATCACAGCCTGGGCAGTTAAGGGAGTGTGCAGGCGATCAGTTATCCATGCTGCGTCCGGCGGCCACCCCCCCAGCCAAAGGACGTCTGACTGCACATTCGCGACGCGGACGTGAGACACCCGCGGGCGGACGGGACGGGCGGCATCGGGAAGGCTCGAGTTCTTGCCGGATGCCCCCGTCCCGCACAACCGAATGTCCCACGTGGACGCCCATCCAACTTGGCCACGCGCCCACACAGCCGCACGTCCATGGCCAGACTGCCCACACGACTGCGCGGCGGGAGGGAATTCCCCCCGCCGCGCCTGTTTTCCTGCCAGGGCTTCTATCTGCGTGGAGTCGGATAATGCTTGTGGAGAATTGCCGTGAGTTCCTGGATCAGGCGGGCGGTGACTTCCCTGCCGCCCTCGATCCCGTCATCCATGAGCCGGGCGTGGATTTCTCTGAGAGCACGGTAGAGATTTAGCTCGGCTTCGATGCGGTCGTCACGTTCACGGTCCGTGTGCGTGAAATACCTGGCGTCGACGTCGAGCCATCTGGCAAGTGTGTCGAGCACTTCAGGCCTTCTGACGGAGTTGGGGACGCCGTCGAGGAGATTGTTCCACCACTGAGCGGTCGGTACGTGCCCCGACCCGGCCAGGAGCCCTGTGATGACTGCCAGCCCCGCTTCCCTGCTCATTTCCGGTTCAACGGCCGAGAGGACCCTGTTGACACGGCGAGACAATTCGACCGGATCATGGAGGATCCCAGCGCCAACGGCCGGCGTCTGGGCCTGGGCGGCAGCATCCCGGGCAGGCGTCCCGGTTGATCGTGACGGCAGTGCCCGAATCAGGGTTTGTTCATTTTCCGCTGTCGCCCGAAGCTGTCCCGACACACCCATTTCTTGTCCCTTTCCTTACACCCGTCAACTCGACAAGGGTCATGCAAGGCTAACCAGCAAAGGGCCGGATCGTGACGGACAGGCAGGGGGCCGAGTCGCGGCGTCAGACTGTGGCGTCCGAATCCGTGAGGTCCACGACTCTCCCAGTGGCTGCGGCTTCTCGCACAGTCCAGATACCTGCGATTGCGACATCCTCATGTGCGAATGCCTCCGAGGTGAGCATGACGGTACCGTCCAATGCGACGAGTCGGAACCTGAAGCAATCATCCGCGTCCAGATACAGTTCGAACTTAGCGGCCATGGTCGTTCTCCTCGCGTGGTGGGATTCAGGGGTCTTAACTGCGTAAGCAGGTGATCGTGACGACTCATGCGCACTTCCCGCAAACGTCCGCAGCGGACCGGGTCGTCCCGCACCGGCCGCACTGTCGTGCGCGGCTTGGTGCAGCGGGTGCGCCATGGCAGGCTTAGAGGCAGAAATATGTATCCCGGGAGGAACCTAGAGTGGCCGCTGCCCAGACCCAACGATCCAGGACGGCGACGAACACTGCCACTTGGCGGGACGTGAAGCCGGCCGCCGTCGTGCTGGTCACGGGACCGGAAGAATACCTCGGCATCCGGGCTATGGACCACGTCCGCTCGCAGGTCCGGGCCGCTGCTCCGGACGTTGAGGTCACCCGGCTCAACGCGGGGATCTACGAGGCAGGGTCGCTGGCGATGAACGTCAGTCCCTCCCTGTTTGGCGAGAGCAAGCTCATCGAGGTCGAAGGCCTCGAGTCCATGAACGATGCTTTCCTGGCCGACGCGCTTGGCTATTTGCAGCATCCGGAGCAGGATGCGGTGCTGGTTCTTCGGCATGGAGGCGGTGTCCGGGGCAAGAAGCTCCTGGATGCCGTCAAGGCCGGGGGATGGCCGGTTGTTGATTGCCAGCCGCTGAAGAAGGACGCCGAAAAGACCGCATTCGTGGTGTCTGAATTCAAGGCAGCGTCGCGGCGCATCGAGCCGGACGCCGTGCAATCGCTCGTGAACGCCGTCGGCGCCAGCCTGTCGGAACTTGCGGCGGCCTGCAGCCAGCTGATCGCTGATGCGTCCACGGCAGTCGACGCAGACATGGTTGACCGCTACTACGGGGGGAGGGTCGAGGCAACGGCATTCAAAGTGGCCGACGCCGCAATGGCCGGCAACGCTCCCTTGGCACTATCCACGCTCCGACACGCCCTCGCCACAGGAGCCGACCCCGTGCCGCTGGTGGCGGCACTGGCCGCGAAGCTGCGGACAGTGGCCAAGGTGGCGGGCGCCCAGGGATCATCGGCGCAGATCGCCAGGCAGCTTGGCATGCAGCCGTGGCTCGTGGAACAGGCGCAACGAGATGTCCGGCGGTGGACTCCGGAAGGCCTGGCCAGGTCCATCCAGGTCACGGCCGAAGCCGACGCTCAGGTGAAAGGACTGTCCCGGGATCCTGTCTATGCCGTGGAGCACGCGGTCACCGTCATCGCCACGGCAGCCCGCGGCCGTTAGGCACGCCTGCCGCGCGCCACCCCCGCGGGTTTCGTGCATGCCCCGTACTCCGGCCGGTTGAAGGAGAGCGGGCCGGCTAAAACTGGTTGGCCTTAAAGAGATGTGGCCGGCACCAATGGTGCCGGCCACAAGCATCAGTTCAGTTGAACTGGAAAACCTTAGAGTGCGTTGACCTTCTTGGAGATCGCCGACTTGCGGTTTGCAGCGTTGTTCTTGTGAAGAACACCCTTGCTGACAGCCTTGTCCAGCTTACGGCTGGCAGTAACGAGCGCAGTAGTAGCGGCTTCCTTGTCAGTGGACTCAACGGCGGTGTTGACGGCGCGGATGGCAGTCTTCAGCTCGGACTTGACTGCGTTGTTGCGCAGACGAGCCTTTTCGTTGGTCAGGATGCGCTTCTTCTGGGACTTGATATTTGCCACGTGTGAACTCTCTTTTTAATGCGGAAATGGTCTAGAGGGCTTTCAGGCTGGCCATTGACTGAGCGGCGTGGGGATACCTATGGCGGCCAACCATCAGTGGCCGTCGACCTGCACGGACACACAGCTATAAATAATAGCAGAATCCGCCCGGTTGGCACGATGTCCGTGGGTGCGGCGCGTCCGGCGCCTCATTTCCACCCGCGCAGCCGCCTCAGCGCGTCTGCCACCGGGGAAAACTGGCTGCGGTCCAGGATGGCTCCTTCCCTCCTGATGTCGGCGGGGCGGATCTGGAGGACCCGGTCCAGCTTGGCTTCGCTGGGACGCCCCTGCCGGTCCCACGGCCCGGCGCCGATGTCGACGTAGTCGCGCTGCCCGCGGGGATGGCCGTCGTGGTCCTTGCTGGTCAGCATTAGGCCCAGCAGGTACCGCCCGTGGCTGCCGACAAGCAATACCGGACGGTCCTTGCCGCGGGAATGGTCCTCTTCATATGGGACCCAGGTCCACACCACCTCGCCGGGATCGGGCCGGCCGTCCGGCGAAGGGGAGTACCGCAGGGTCGTCGTGCCGTGGAAGTCGCCGGGATAGGGGCCTGACAGGACCGCCGTGCCCGCCCGGGACGGGGCCATCCGCGGCGACTTTCCGGATGATGCCCGAGACGCTTTGGCCGAGCCGTTTCTTTCTCCGCCCCTGCGTGACCGTTTGGGGTCCGGGGAGCCTGCGAGGAAGCGGAGCCATGCGCGGACGGCGTTGCCGATGCTGCGGAAGTTCAGGGCCATGCGGCCAACCATACCGCCGGGTCGTTCCGGCATGCCGGACTACTGACATGTGCTGTCCTTCGAATGTGCTGTCCTTTCGAAGGCACTGTGGTTCCGAAATGTACTGCGGCGCGCCCGAACGTGGGAGACTAGAGGTTCAGATATGCGGCAGCAGCAGGATGGCCCGAGTTCGGCCCGGAATGACGCCGCGGAAATGCCAACAGTAAGGACCCTGCGTGTCTCCCATGGCCCGCACCGCCCCGGTGCCCGCCGCGACAGATCCGGCCATCATTCGGAATTTCTGCATCATCGCGCACATTGACCACGGTAAATCCACCCTGGCCGACCGCATGCTGCAGTTCACCGGCGTCGTGCAGTCCCGCGACATGAAGGCCCAGTATCTGGACCGCATGGATATCGAGCGAGAGCGCGGCATCACCATCAAGTCTCAGGCAGTGCGCATGCCTTGGGAACTGGACGGCGTTAGCTACGCGCTGAACATGATCGACACCCCGGGACACGTGGACTTCACGTATGAGGTATCCCGCTCCCTTGCCGCCTGTGAAGGAGCAGTGCTCCTGGTGGACGCAGCGCAGGGCATCGAGGCCCAGACGCTGGCCAACCTGTACCTGGCCATGGAGAACGACCTCACCATCATCCCGGTCCTGAACAAGATCGACCTCCCGGCGGCGCAGCCGGAGAAGTACGCCGCGGAACTTGCCAGCCTGATCGGCGGTGATCCCGAAGACGTGCTTCTTGTTTCCGGCAAGACCGGCGTCGGCGTGGAGGCGCTGCTGGACAAGATTGTCCGGGACCTTCCTGCTCCCGTGGGGGATCCGGATGCCCCCGCACGTGCCATGATCTTCGACTCCGTCTATGACACCTACCGCGGTGTGGTCACCTACGTGCGCGTCGTGGACGGCATGCTCCACCCGCGCGAACGCATCCAGATGATGTCCACCCGGGCCAGCCATGAGCTCCTCGAGATCGGCGTCAGCTCACCTGAACCCACCCCGTCCAAGGGCCTGGGCGTCGGCGAAGTGGGCTACCTGATCACCGGGGTGAAGGACGTCCGCCAGTCCAAGGTGGGCGACACCGTCACCAACCTGGCCAAGCCGGCCTCGGAATCCCTGAGCGGCTACGCGGACCCCAAGCCCATGGTGTTCTCCGGCCTCTACCCCCTGGATGGCACCGACTACCCCGTGCTGCGTGACGCGCTGGACAAGCTCAAGCTGAATGATGCAGCTCTGATCTACGAACCGGAAACCTCCGCAGCGCTGGGCTTCGGCTTCCGCGTCGGATTCCTGGGCCTGCTGCACCTCGAAATCGTCCGTGAGCGCCTCGAACGCGAATTCAACCTGGACCTGATCTCCACCGCCCCGAACGTGGTTTACGAGGTAACGCTCGAGGACAAGAGCGTGGTTACGGTCACGAACCCCAGCGAGTTCCCTTCCGGAAAGATCAACGAAGTCCGGGAGCCCATGGTGGCTGCGACCATCCTGGCGCCCAACGAGTTCGTCGGCGCCATCATGGAGCTGTGCCAGGGCCGCCGCGGCGTCATGCGCGGCATGGACTACCTGTCCGAAGACCGCGTCGAGTTGCGCTACTGGATGCCGCTGGCGGAAATCGTCTTCGACTTCTTTGACCTGCTTAAGTCCAAGACGCGCGGCTACGCCTCGCTGGACTGGAAGGCCGACGGCGAACAGGTCGCCGACCTGGTCAAGGTGGACATCCTGCTCCAGGGCGAACAGGTGGATGCCTTCAGCGCGATCACGCACAAGGACAAGGCCTACGCCTACGGCGTGATGATGACCGGCAAGCTGCGCGAGCTGATCCCGCGCCAGCAGTTCGAGGTGCCGATTCAGGCGGCCATCGGATCCCGGATCATCGCCCGTGAATCCATCCGCGCCATCCGCAAGGACGTCCTCGCCAAGTGCTACGGCGGTGACATCTCCCGCAAGCGCAAACTGCTGGAAAAGCAGAAGGAAGGCAAGAAGCGCATGAAGATGGTGGGCCGCGTGGAAGTACCCCAGGAGGCCTTCATCGCCGCCCTGACCACCGACGAATCCAAGGACAAGGCCAAGAAGTAGTGATGACCGTGGCCGCAACCACCGGAGGCCGCACGCATGCCTAGCGTTCTTCCCCTGGGTGACCCCGCGCCGTCGGACGGTCTGCTGCCCCAACAGGCGGCGGACGGTGCGGCAGAGCGGGCCTTTGGGCTCTACGTGCACATCCCGTTCTGCGCGGTGCGTTGTGGCTATTGCGACTTCAACACCTACACGGCCACGGAGCTCGGGGGCGGCGCCTCCCAGGACGCATACGCTTCCACCGCGATTTCGGAAGTGGACCTTGCCGCGCGGGTCCTGGAGCAGTCGGGCCTGCCTGCCCGGAAGCTGAGCACCGTGTTCTTCGGCGGCGGCACGCCGACGCTCCTGCCGGCAGAGGACCTGGCCAGAATCCTTGGTGCCGCCATCGAGAAATGGGGGATTGAACCGGACGCCGAAGTGACCACGGAGGCCAACCCCGATTCAGTCACGCCGGAGTCACTGCAAATGCTCGCAGACGCGGGGTTCACGCGGGTCTCCTTCGGTATGCAGTCCGCGGTGCCCCACGTGCTGAAGGTTCTGGACCGCACCCACACCCCAAGCCGTGTCCCGCTTGTGGTGCAGTGGGCGCGCGACGCCGGACTCGCCGTCAGCCTGGACCTGATCTACGGAACGCCGGGGGAGTCCCTCGACGACTGGCGCTTCTCCCTGGAGACCGCACTGTCGTACCAGCCGGACCACATCAGCGCCTACGCGCTGATCGTTGAGGACGGCACCAAGCTCGCCGCCCAGATGCGCCGTGGCGAAGTTCCCGGAATCGACGACGACGACCATGCCGACAAATACGAGCTTGCCGACCAGATGATTTCGGACGCCGGCCTCCGCTGGTATGAGGTCAGCAACTGGTCGGCCACTGCCGAACAGGCGTGCCGCCACAACCTGGCCTACTGGCGCGGGGACGACTGGTGGGGCATCGGACCTGGCGCGCACTCGCATGTCGGTGGAGTCCGCTGGTGGAACGTGAAGCACCCCACGGCCTATGCCGGCAGGCTCGGCTCCGGCGTGTCGCCCGCCGCCGGCCGCGAAACACTCGACGCCGCTACCCGCGGCGTGGAGCGGATCATGCTTGAGACCCGGCTCGCATCGGGGGTGGCGGTCAGCTCGCTGTCCGACGCGGGCAAACACGCTGTGGCCGGGCTCATTGCCGACGGTCTCGTGGCACCGGCGGAGGCTTTCCGCGGCCTGCTGGTTCTGACCCTTAAGGGCCGCCTGCTGGCCGACGCCGTGGTCCGCAGAATCCTGCCGGATTGAATCTGCAGGCAACAGCAGCGGCTTAAACAACAGCGCCCCAGACCCAAACGGGTCTGGGGCCGCTTTGCGGTTACTTGATCCAGCGGAGGTTGTACTGGTACCGGTGCGGCTGGCCCCGGTTGACGTGGATACCGGCGGACACCGCGAAGCACGTCAGCGCAATCCAGATCAGGGTGGCAATGACAGCGAAAATATTTCCCACCACCGGGAGGAGGACCAGAAGGTTCGCGAGCGCCGCCGCGATGGTGGGCGGCAGGGTGAAGTTGAGGGCTTCCTTGGATTCCTGAGCCGTGAACGGTCCACGCTCCCGGAAAATGAGGTAGATCAGCAGTGCCGGCACGCAGCCGAGGATACCGCCGAAGTGTGCCAGCGTTGCCCACTGCCGGTCCTCGCTGGCAGTCAGCGGAAGTGCATTGGCCGGCACGCCATGGTACTGGGGCACGTCAGGGCCGGACTGATGGTCCCTGCGGTCACGAGCGTCTTCTGCCACGGTTTGTCTTCCTTAAACTTGCGTTGATGCGGTGGCGCCGGTGGTTCGCCGCCGGCCGGTTGCGCCGGACGGCGGCGTGAAAGGCTCCCCTCCAAGAATACTGGGTCGGGCGCAAAATGAACGACGCGCCGCAGGCAGCAGCTTCCCTGACCGTGCGCGTCCTTTAGGCCTGCCCGTCCTTTATCCGTGCTCGGGGTTCAAGCCTTTGGCGTACGCGGCCTGCCCCACGTGCTGGAGGCAGTCAGCAAAGGTGCTGACCAGCCGCACCCCGAGAGTGACGGGCGGGTCCCAGTGATAGTCGACGATGCGGTCGAGGTCATCGTCGCCGAGGGTTTTCAGGAACTCGACGGTCTGCCGGTGAACGGCATCGTAATATGCGAGCAACAGCTCCGGCGTACCGTGCACCGCGTCGACCTGGTCGGTCGAATGACCGTAGCCAGTGTCGCGTTCGGGAAGCTTCAAATTGAAGCGGCCGACGAACCCCTGCGAGGACCACACCTGATCCAGTCCCGCGGCGGAGGCGACCTGCGAGTCCTCTATCCGGCTGAGATGCCAGATTAACCACGCAATCGAGTTTCCGCTGCCTGCCGGCCGGCGGATGAGGGACCCGCCGTCGGATCCTTCCAAAACGGCGGCCACAGTGTCATGGATCCGGCCGAAGGCGTCCAGCAGCAAGTCGTTGGATTTCATCTCGGCACTGTATCGCTAAGGCCTGGGTATTTCTAAGGCACAGGTATTTCTAAGGCGGGGCACTCTAAGGCACGGTGAGGAAGTCGATGACCTCCTCCACCCGTCCCAGCAGGGCAGGTTCGAGATCGGCATAGGTCCGCACCGCTCCCAGGAGTTTCTGCCAGCCCAGGCCGATGTCCTCCTTTGTGGCGTGCGGCCAGCCGAAGGCGGCGAGGATCCCGGTCTTCCAATCGGTGCCCCTGGGCACCACAGGCCACTGCGCGATCCCCAGGACGGAGGGCCGGATGGCCTGCCAGACATCCACATACGGGTGGCCGACGATGAGCACGTTGCCGGCGGCGCCTGGTGAAGCCATGACCGTCTCGGCAATGCGGGACTCCTTGGAATCCGGGACAAGATGGTCCACGAGGACGCCCAGCCTCCGGCCAGGCCCCGGGCGGAAGGCGGCGACCGCCCCCGCCAGGTCGTCAATGCCGTGAAGGGGCTCGACGACGATTCCCTCCACCCGGAGATCGTCGCCCCAAACCTTCTCGACGAGTTCAGCGTCGTGCTTGCCTTCGACCCAGATCCGGCCGGCCTTGGCCACCTGGGCGCGCTGGCCCTCCACCCGAACGGAGCCCGACGCCGTGCGACCGGCCGGGGCGGAACCTGGCCGCTTGGCCGCCGGCGGCATCAGCCGAATAGGCTGGCCTTCCAGCAGGAACCCGAAGCCGAGCCTGAAGGAACGTGACTTGCCGCGGCGGTCCTCCAGGGCGACCACATGCATCCCGCCGGACTTCTCCACCCGCGTCACGGCACCGACCCAGCCGGACTGCACGTCCTCCAGGACCATGCCGCGCTCCACCGGCACTTCCGGCAAATCGTTCTTGGCGGGCGCTGCAATCTCCTGCGGACCCCACGTCTGATACTGCATAGTTAAACACCGCTTTGCGCTAGGAGGCTGCCGCCCCGGCCGGGAATCAGCCTCCGGGCGGACACGGGTCCGGAATTTCGCCCGGAGCGGTACCAATGCTAACAACGGCCCGTCTCATATTAGACTTGTTAGCACTTAGGGATGTCGAGTGCTAACCATGCGTCGCCGGGCGCTGCATGGCTTTGCCCGGAAAACGGTTGATCGGAGGTGGATAGTGAGCGAACCACGCAAGCTCGAGGTGCTGCGCGCCATTGTGGAGGACTACGTCCATTCCCGCGAGCCTGTGGGCTCCAAAGCGCTCGTCGAGCGCCACCATTTGGGCGTTTCCAGCGCCACCATCCGCAACGACATGGCCGCGCTCGAGGACGAGGGGCTTATCACAGCACCGCACACCAGCGCCGGGAGGATACCCACCGACAAGGGGTACCGGCTGTTCGTGGACCAGATTTCGGCGGTCAAGCCCCTGTCCCCGGCTGAGCGCCGCGCCATCCAGTCGCTGCTGGAGGGGGCCGACGATCTCGACGACGTCCTGGACCGCACGGTAAGGCTCCTGGCGCAGCTGACCAACCAGGTTGCCGTCGTGCAGTACCCGCACCTGAGCCGCGCCGTGGTGCGCCACATTGAATTCGTCCAGCTGGCGCCGCGCAAGGTCCTCATTGTGCTGATCGCGGATTCGGGCAAGGTCGAGCAGCGCGTCGTGGACGTCGGGCAGGAACTCAGCGACGACACGCTGACGGCCTTGCGGACCAGGTTCCTCTCGGGAGTCGCAGGCATCGCGCTGACCATGCTGCCCCAGTACCTGGCCGCCGTGGTGGCCGGCTGCGCTCCGGCCGAACGTCCCGCTGCCGCCGCCCTGAGCAAGGCCCTTGAGGCACTCTCGCACAGCAGCAGGGAAGACCGCATGGTCATGGCCGGCACCGCGAACCTGGCACGGTCCAACGTGGACTTCCCGCTCAGCATCGGACCCGTCCTCGAGGCCCTGGAGGAGCAGGTGGTCATGCTGCGGCTCCTCAGTGAGATGGCGCAGGACCCCCGCGGCGTGACCGTGAGCATCGGCCGGGAGAACCCTTACGACGGACTCGCCGAGGCGTCGGTGGTGGCCACCGGCTATGGACCGGACGCCACCGCGAAGATCGGCATCCTTGGGCCCACCCGTATGGACTATCCCACCACCATGGCCGCCGTCCGCGCGGTGGCCCGCTACCTTTCGAGGGTTCTCGGCCCGTAATCGCACGGCCCGACGAATCCGATACCCAGGCACCATAACCAGGAAGAGATACGAACTTTGAGCAGCCACTACGACGTTCTTGGAGTCTCCCCGGAAGCCACCGGAGAAGAGATCAAAAAGGCCTACCGCAAGCTGGCCCGCACCCTGCACCCGGATGTGAACCCGGGACCTGAAGCCTCGGACCGGTTCAAGGCCGTCACCCATGCCTACGAAGTGCTGTCCGATCCGCAGAAGCGCAGGGTCTATGACACCACGGGCAACGAGAACGGCACGGACAACGGCTTCGGCGGCGGCAGCTACGCCGGCCAGGGCTTCGCCTTCCAGGACATTTTCGACACCTTCTTCGGCGCCGGCGGAACCGCAGGCCCGGCTTCGCGGGTCCGTCGGGGACAGGACGCCCTCATCAGCGTCCGGATCGACCTGCGCGACGCCGTCTTTGGCGCCAACAAGAAGCTCGAGGTCGATACCGCCGTCGTCTGCCCCACCTGCGACGGTTCCTGCTGCCGGGAAGGCACGCATCCGGAACGCTGCGACATCTGCGGCGGCAGCGGCCAGGTCCAGCGCGCCGTGCGTTCCATCCTTGGCCAGGTCATGACTTCAGCACCGTGCGGATCCTGTGAAGGCTTCGGGACGGTCATCAAGGACCCCTGCAACGAGTGCAGCGGCCAGGGCCGCATCCGCAGCCGCCGGTCACTGACCATCAAGGTTCCCGCCGGCGTCGCCACGGGCACCCGGATCCAGCTGTCCGGGCAGGGCGAGGCCGGCCCGGCCGGCGGCCCGTCCGGGGACCTCTACGTCGAAATCCGCGTCAACAATGACCCCACGTACGTCCGCGACGGCGACGACCTCCACGCAACGCTGAACATCCCCATGACCGCCGCGGCCCTGGGCACCGAGCTGAGCCTGGACACCTTCGACGGCAAGCAGGAGATCGACGTCAAGGCGGGCACGCAGTCGGGAGAAGTCATCACCCTCCGCGGACTCGGCGTCACCCACCTGCGCGGCTATGGCCGCGGCGACCTCAAGGTCCACCTGCAGGTCGAGACGCCCGCCAAGCTCGATCCGGCGCAGGAAGACCTGCTGCGCCAGCTCGCGAAGCTCCGCGGTGAACAGTTCTCCGAGGGCAAGCTCGCGGCGAGCGGCGGCGTCTTCGCGAAGCTCCGGGACCGCCTCGGTAACCTGTAGCGGTGAGCAACCCCGTATTTTTCACCGCCGCCGGAACTCTGGACAACACCCAACCCGGTTCGGTTTTTGTGCTGGACGGGCCTGAGGCGCGCCATGCGGTGACGGTCAAGCGGCTGGCGGTGGGGGAGCGGGTCGATATCGCCGACGGCGCAGGCAGGCGCCTCACCGGAACTGTGGAGCAGACAGCTCCGGCCGAACTGACCGTGCGTTGCTCGTCCGTTAGCGTAGAGGACCGGCCAGGCGTGCGCCTGGTCCTCGTCCAGGCTCTTGCCAAGGGCGACCGGGACGAACTGGCTATTGAGACGGCCACCGAGCTCGGCATCGACGCAGTCATCCCCTGGCAGTCGGAACGGTCAATTGTGCGCTGGAAAGGCGAGCGCGCCGCCAAAGCCCACGCCAAATGGCAGTCTGCGGTCTCCGCAGCGGCGAAGCAGGCACGGCGGGCGTGGATCCCGGAGGTGCGTCCCGCCGTCGATACCCAGGGCCTCGCCGCCCAGGTGGCGGGCGCCGCCCTGGCGGTGGTCCTCCACGAAGACGCCGTCAAGCCCTTCCGCGGAGTCCTTGAGGCATGGCAGGAGGCAGGCCCGTCAGGGGAGGCACCCGGCGAGATACTTCTGGTTGTGGGGCCGGAAGGGGGCATCAGCCCGCGGGAGGTGACCAAACTGTGCAGCGCCGGCGCCGTGACAGCGCTCTTGGGCCCGCACGTGCTGCGGTCCTCCACCGCCGGGCCCGCTGCCGTTGTCGTGGCCAGTGATGTGCTCGGGCGCTGGTAGCCGCTGCTAGCGGACTGAGAAGCCCCGGGTGTCCACGTTCGGTTCGTCCTCGGTGTTGCCGGGATCGATCTGCGAGACGCGGATCTCGTAGTTGCCCGGGCTTAGCTTCACGGCGAGGCTGAAGATGCCGGAGGCGTCTGCCTCTGCTGCGGCGGTGGCCTCGCCGTCCAGGTACTTCTCCTTCTCGCCGTTCTCCTGGACTTTCAGGATCCGCCAGCGCAGCTTGCCGCCGGGATCCGTGCTGCGGCCGTTGATCTTCACCCGTCCGTCGGCAACTTCAATGCCCTCCTGGGGGTCAATGATCCATACCGGAGCCACCATGCCCGCACTGCGCGCCATGGGTGCGCCCAGCCTGACGTGCTTGAACGCCTGGTAGTCGGTGTGCCCCTCCACCAGGATCGTCACCTCAATCGGCTGGGTGGCGTCGATCAGGCCGGAGCTCGCTCCGGCGGCCGTCGCCGTGTACACGAGCTGCTGGATGGCGCGCTGCGCCATCTCCGCATCAAGGTTGCTGTTGAAGGCGTCGGCCGAGACATCCACAGTAATCACGTTCGTGCCGGAGATGGACGTGGCAAGGTTCTTGGGGTTCTGCCACGGAGTGAAGAAGTCCGGGTCCAGGGGAGTCTCGGACATCATGGCGCGAAGCGCCTTCGTGATGGGGTTGTCCTCGCCCGGCACGTCCCGGAACTCACGGTAGAGGTAGACGTCCGTGTTGCTCCGCCCGATCCAGTACACGGGGGCTTTGTTGGAGGACTGCATCGTTTCCAGCGGGGCGCTGGTGGTCGGAGCGCTGTCGACTCCGGCTGTACGCCGCGCCTGGGTCGGAACATCCGACGTGGTGGCCGCGGGATCGGGATCCGCGATGCAACCGGTCAGGAGCAAAGCGGCAGGCAGCAGCCCAAGCGCCAGCGCGCAACGGATCCGCGCAGCTGCTTTCCGGCCGGACAATCCTGGCTGCCTGATGTCAATGCTCCCTTCGGAAACGCGGTGGACCGCCCGCCGCGAGGCGGCAGGCAGTGGGTCTTCCCAACGGCGGCGGGCATGCGTAACCGGTGCCCGCTCTCTGTATTTCCAGCATTGCACAGGGCTCCGGGGCGCCGGGCGCCAATACGCGCCGGGGCCTGAACTGCAACGGGAACGATATGAGGCCGATACAAAGTTGATATCTAATGGCGGGAACCCGTCATCAAAAGCGGGCCGGGACGGCCCGGCCCGACGGTGAGCGTGGCCGCATGCTGGCGTAAGATAGAAGGACTTTGAAGGGTAATTTCACACTGGAGGGAACCAGAGGCCTGCGGGCCGGCACCATGACTGAATCAGCAAACGGAAAGCGCCGCCTCAACACCGGGGACCGCACCGCGGGAGAATTCCCGCATACCTTGCCCGGTATCCGAACGGAGGTGGTCATCTTCGACAACTCTGATCAGATGGTCCAGTCCCTCGGCAGCCATGACGAAGCCCTCCGCTTCATCGAGGACCAGTTTCCGTCCGTCAGCTTCCACGTCAGAGGCAACGAGCTCTCCATCAGCGGGCCATCTGCCGACGTCCCCCGCATCATGCGGCTCCTCCACGAAGTGCGGGGCCTGGTGGCGCGCGGCACCGTAATTACGCCCGCCGTCCTTCAGCAACTGGTGCTGTTGCTGCGCAGCCAGTCGCTGCAGAACCCGGTGGACGTCCTGACCCACGACATCCTTTCCAGCCGCGGCAAGACAATCCGTCCGAAGACGCTGAACCAGAAGAACTATGTGGATGCGATCGACGCCAACACGGTGATCTTTGGAATCGGCCCGGCCGGAACCGGCAAGACGTACCTCGCGATGGCCAAGGCCGTGCAGGCGCTGCAGCAAAAGGAAGTCAGCCGGATCATCCTTACGCGTCCCGCGGTGGAAGCAGGAGAGCGGCTCGGGTTCCTCCCTGGAACGCTCAGCGACAAGATCGATCCCTATCTCAGGCCGCTCTACGACGCCCTGCATGACATGATCGACCCCGAATCCATTCCACGGCTCATGGCTGCCGGCACCATCGAGGTGGCGCCGCTGGCCTACATGAGGGGCCGCACACTCAATGACGCCTTCATCATTCTGGACGAGGCACAGAACACCACGCCCGAACAGATGAAGATGTTCCTGACCCGCCTGGGCTTTGGCTCGAAGATGGTGGTCACCGGCGACGTCACCCAGGTGGACCTGCCGTTCGGAACACGCTCGGGCCTGCGGATCGTCGAAGAAATCCTCCAGGGCATCGACGACGTCAATTTCTCCGTTCTGGACGCTGCGGACGTGGTGCGCCACCGACTGGTCGGCGACATCGTCAACGCCTACGGCATCTGGGACGAAGCACAGCGAAACCGGGTTAAGCATTCCGTTCCCCGGGAGAAACGGGGAGAGCACGCATGAGCATCGAAGTGAACAACGAATCGGGCGTCCAGGTGGACGAGGCCCAGCTGGTGGCGCTTTCCCGGTTCATCTTCGAGCAGCTGTACATCCACCCCCAGGCCGAGCTGTCAATCCTGCTCGTGGATGAGCCTGCCATGGAGAAACTCCACATCGAGCTGATGGATGAACCCGGCTCCACCGACGTGCTCTCCGTCCCCATGGACGAACTCACGCCGGGCACGCCGGACAAGCCCACGCCGCAGGGGATGCTGGGCGACATCGCCATCTGCCCCCAGGTGGCGGAGGTGCAGGCACGCAACGCCGGCCACTCCACACAGGACGAGATGCTGCTGCTGACAACGCACGGCATTCTGCATCTGCTGGGATATGACCACGCGGAGCCGGAAGAAAAAGCAGAAATGTTCGGCCTGCAGCGTGAGCTGCTGGCAGAGTTCACCGGCAAAGAAGCCCCCTCCGAGACCATCCAGTGACGTCACTGCTCCTCGTCTGCATGGCGCTGGTATTCCTGGGTGCCGCAGCGCTGCTGACGGCCGCCGAGGCGGCGTTCAGCTTCCTCCCGCGGCATGATGCCGAGCAGGCGCTCCTGAAGAGCCGCGGGACCGCGCTCCGCCGGATCCTGGACCAGCCCATGACGCACATGCGTGCGCTGAGGTTCTGGCGCATCTGGTTCGAGACCGCGTCCGCGGTTGCCGTGGCGGTGCTCTTCTACAGCCTGCTGGACAATGTGTGGCTTGCCGGCCTCGCGGCAACAGGCATCATGGCCTTCCTGGGCTTTGTCATCGTGGGCGTTTCCCCGCGACAGCTGGGCCGCTCGCATGCACCCGGCGTGGTGCTGTTCTCGGCGTCCCTGATCAGGTTCCTTGCCTGGGTCCTCGGACCCATTCCGGGCTGGCTGGTCAGGCTCGGCAGCGCCGTGACACCCGGCTCGCCCGGGGGAGACGACGCATTCTTCAGCGAGGAAGAATTTCGGGAGCTCGTGGACAGGGCCACCGAATCGGACATGATCGAGGACAACGAGGCCGAACTCATCCAGTCCGTCTTCGACTTCGGCGACACCCTGGTCCGCTCCGTCATGGTTCCCCGGACGGACATCCTGAGCATCGACGCCGGCTCCAGCCTGCACCGGGCCATGTCGCTCTTCCTCCGGTCCGGGTACTCAAGGATTCCGGTCATCGGGGAAAACACGGACCAGATCCTGGGGATCGTCTACCTCAAGGATGTGGCCGCCGTCCTCCACGGCCTGGCGCCGGATGAAGAACCCCCGCTGGTGGAAGAGCTGGCGCGGGAGGTGCGGTACGTCCCCGATTCCAAGTCTGTCAGCGACCTGCTGCGGGAGCTGCAAAAAGAGTCAACGCACGTCGCGATAGTCATCGACGAGTACGGCGGAACGGCCGGGCTCGTCACCCTTGAAGACCTGATCGAAGAGCTCGTCGGTGAGATCGTGGATGAATACGACACCGAAAGCGCCGAAGTGGTGGACCTTGGAGACGGGACGTACCGCGTCAGCGCACGCATGAGCATCGATGACCTCGGCGAACTCTTCGACCTCGAACTCGACGACGACGAGGTGGACACCGTGGGCGGTCTGCTGGCCAAAGCGCTGGGCCGCGTGCCGATCGTGGGCAGCACCGTGGAAGTCGAAGGTGTCTCACTCCGGGCGGAGCGGCTGGAAGGCCGCCGAAACCGCGTCAGCCACATCATTGCGGCCGCCGTTCCAAAAGGCGCCGTTCCAGCCGATACTGACCTTGAAGACTTTCTCGACGAGGCCGAACAAATGCAACAGGGAGTTCCACGTGAGCAAGCAGAATAAGGCCGACGGCGGCGAGCCCTTTGGCGGTTACCACGCCGGGTTCTCGGTCCTGGTGGGCCGGCCGAACGCCGGGAAATCAACGCTGACCAACGCCCTGGTGGGCAAGAAGGTCGCCATCACGTCCGCCAAGCCGCAGACGACCCGGCACACCATCCGGGGCATCGTCCACCGGGAGGACGCCCAGCTGATCCTGGTTGACACGCCCGGTCTCCACCGGCCGCGCACCCTGCTCGGAAAGCGCCTTAATGACCTGGTCGCGGACACCCTTGCCGAGGTGGACGCCATTGGTTTCTGCCTTCCGGCCAACGAGAAAATCGGCCCCGGTGACAGATTCATCGCCGCGCAGCTCGCCGCGGTGGGCCGCAAGCCGGTCATCGCCATCGTCACGAAAGCCGACCTCGTCGACCGGCAGGCGCTGACCGAACAGCTGCTCGCCGTCGCGGCCCTGGGCCGGGAAGTGTTCGGCGAGGAAGGCTGGAAGGACATCGTCCCGGTGTCGGCCACAGACGGGTTCCAGGTGGGCACGGTGGCCGACGTGCTGATCAGCCACATGCCGCCGTCGCCTCCCCTCTACCCGGACGGCGAGCTGACGGACGAACCGGAGGCGGTCATGGTGGCTGAACTAATCCGCGAGGCAGCCCTCGAAGGGGTCCGGGACGAGCTTCCGCACTCCCTTGCGGTGGTGGTTGACGAGATCGTCCCCCGGGAAGGGCGGAGCGAGGACAACCAGCTTCTCGACGTCCGTGTGAACCTCTACGTGGAACGTCCATCGCAGAAGGCCATCATCATCGGCAAGGGCGGAAGCCGGCTGAGGGAAGTCGGCACCAACGCACGCAAAGGCATCGAAGCCCTGCTCGGCACGCGCATCTACCTCGATCTCCATGTCAAGGTGGCCAAGGACTGGCAGCGCGACCCCAAGCAGCTCGTTAAGCTCGGGTTCTAGACCGCCCGCACACTTTTCCCGGCGCTCCCGCGCCGGCCCTTGGGTGCGTTTCGGCGTTTTCCCAGACTCGGCCACTAAAATAGGCCGGATTTCGTTTTTAGAGGAAGGTACACCCGTTGGTGCTACGCCGCGACAACCGCGCCCAAGGGCCGGGCACACCCGCCCGGTCCCAGCCAGCTGCCCGGCATGCCCCAGACGCCCGTGTTGGCGCTGCCCGGCATCTGACCCCGCACCACAGGCCCCTGTGGCTGAAGGTGACCACCGCCGTCGTTTCCGCCGTCCTGCTGGGCGGCCTCGCATTCGCCGGCTACTGGTACTTCAGGCTGCAGTCCAATATTTCCTCGTCCGCCCTCGGGGCAGGCACTAACAAGTCGGACGTCGTGGACGACGCGACCGGCCGCCTGCAGATTCTCATCCTGGGGTCCGACACACGGGACGGCAAGAACTCGGGCTACGGCACGGCCGACGATTCGAAAGGCTACGGCAACTCCGACGTCATGATGCTCATGGACATCTCGGAGGACAACAAACGGGTCAGCGTCGTCAGCTTCCCGCGGGACCTCCTCGTCGATATCCCCCCGTGCACCGACCAGAAAACGGGGGAGGAGTTCCCGGCGCGCACCGGCGTCATGATCAATGAGGCCATGGGTGAAGCGGGCATCGGCTGCGCCGTCGACACCGTGAACAAGCTCACCGGGCTCGAGGTGGACCACTTCATGATGGCGGACTTCAACGCGGTCAAGGAACTGTCCAACGCGGTCGGCGGAGTGGAAGTCTGCATCAGCGACGCCGTCTACGACCCCGACTCCCGCCTGCGGCTGCCCAAGGGCAAGTCCATGGTGCAGGGTGAGCAGGCCCTCGCCTTCCTGCGTACCCGCCACGCCTTCGAAAACGGCGGGGATCTCGGCCGGATCAAGGCCCAGCAGGGCTTCCTGTCCTCGCTCACCAGGAAGATCAAAGACGACGGCACCCTGTCCGATCCGGTGAAAATGCTCAACATCGCCGACGTCGTGACGCAGAACCTCACCGTCGATGAAGGCCTTTCCTCCGTGCCGGCGATGATTACCATCGGCAACCGCCTCAAGACCATCGACGTCAGCAAGGTCGCCTTCGTTGCCGTGCCGACTGTCCCTGCTGCCAGCGACCCCAACCGGCTTGAGCCGGCCCAGCCTGCAGCCTCACAGCTTTTCGCCGCCCTGAAGAAGGACGTTGACCTGACGGATCCGGACGGCAAGCAGAGTCCCTCACCGTCAGCTTCGCCGAAGCCCAGCACCACGGCACCGCCCACCACTCCGGCCGCGCCGCCGTACGACAAGTCGCTGCAGCCGGTTACCGTGGCCAACGGAACCGGGGTGCCCACACGGACGCAGGAGATTGCCGAGGCGCTGATCGCCGGCGGCTTCACCCAGGCCGGCCAACTGGAGGCAGGCCCCACCGCGACCACCATGGTGTACTACGGCACCGACTTCGCCGACGTCGCGGCTGACGTCGCCGCGCTGCTCGGCATTCCCGCCAGCCAGGTGGCGCCGTCGCCGGGCATATCCGGAGTCCAGGTCTATCTTGGTTCCGACTTCGCCTCGGGGCCCAAGTACGGCAAGGCATCGGTCCCTAAGGACATCGTCAACCAGACGGCCAAGGACGCCACCTGCCAGACGGCAAACCCGGAACTGATCGTCGCCGAGGGCGCCGGCTAAGCTGACCCGCGTCACGCACCGGGGCACGAAAATGCCGGGCCAACGAAATCGTTGGCCCGGCATTTTGCTGCTTACCAGATGCTGACGCGTTCCTCCGGGGACATCCACATCCCGTCCTCTTCGGTAACGCTGAACGCGGCATGGAAGGCGTCCAGGTTCCTGGCGATGGCGTTGGTGCGGAATTCATTGGGGGAGTGAGGGTCGGTGGCCAGCCGCCGGATCGCTTCCTCCCCGCGGATGACCTGGCGCCAGCCCGCCGCCCACGAGGCAAAGAACCGCTGCTCGCCCGTCAGCCCGTCCAGCACCTGCGGTTCCTGTCCGTCGAGGCTGAGCCGGTACGCCTTGTAGGCGATGGTGAGGCCGCCGAGGTCGCCGATGTTTTCGCCCAGGGTCAGCCGTCCATTCACCGTGTGACCCGGGGCCGCCGAGGGGGAGAGGGCGTTGTACTGGTCAACGAGGCGGCTGGTGAGCGCCTCGAAGGCCTTCCGGTCATCCTCGGTCCACCAGTTGCGGAGTTCACCCGTGCCGTCGAACTGTGAGCCTTGGTCGTCGAATCCGTGGCCGATCTCGTGGCCGATCACCGCTCCGATTCCTCCGTAGTTGACGGCGTCGTCAGCGTCCGCGGTGAAGAACGGCGGCTGCAGGATCGCCGCCGGGAAGACGATCTCGTTAAGCATCGGGTGGTAGTACGCGTTGACCGTTTGCGGCGTCATGAGCCACTTGTCCAGGTCAACGGGCTTGCCCACTTCGTCAAGGTGACGGTCGACGTCGGCATTATGGGCGCGTTCGACGTTACCGAGCAGGTCGGAGGGATCGATGGTCACGGCCGAATAGTCGATCCACTTGTCCGGATACCCGATCTTGGCGCGGAAGGCGCCGAGTTTGCGCAGGGCCTCCGCCTTTGTGTCCTCGCCCATCCATGTCAGGCCTGTGATGCTCTCCCGGTAGGCCTCGATCAGGTTGGCGACGAGGGTCTGCATGCGCTCTTTGTGGCTCTCCGGGAAGTGCTGCGCAACGTAGATCTGCCCCACGGCTTCGCCCAGGGCTGCTTCGACGACGGCGACCCCGCGCTTCCAGCGGTCCTTGTTCCGGGGTGTGCCGCTGATCGTGGTGCCGTAGAAGGCGAAGTTCGCGTCGACGAAGGCTGAGGACAGATAAGGAGCCGCCGAGTTGATGACGCGCAGAGCCAGCCACTCCTGCCAGACGGGCAGGGATTCGGAGACCAGCAGCGCCGCGGCGCCGGCGAAGAAATCGGGCGTGCTGACCACAATCTCCTGGCGCTTATCCTCGGCGATGTCAGCCGCCGTGAACCAGGTGTCCAGCAGGGGGAACAGTTCGTTCACCTGTTCGGCGGACTTCAGGTTGTAGGTCTTCTGCGGGTCCCGCAGTGTCACGTTGTCCCAGTGGTGCGAGGCGAGGGCGGTCTCCAGTGCGACCACCCGGGACGCGGCGCCTGCGGGATCGGCGATGCCCGCCATGCTGAACATGGTGCCCACGTAATCCCGGTATGCCTCCACGATCGCGGCGAACTTCTCCTCGCGGTAGTAGGACTCGTCGGGGAGCCCCAGGCCGCCCTGGCCCGTGTACAGCAGCACGCGGTCCGGATTCCCGGCGTCGGGGGCGGGGTAAATGTAGAAGAGGCCGGACACGTCAGCGCGGAAGAGGCGCCCGGCGAGGGCGATGAGTTCGGCGATGCTGGACGTGGCGAACACCTCGTCCAGCCTGCCACGGATAGGGTCCATGCCCTTGGCTTCGACGGCGGCTTCGTCCATGAAGCTGTTGTAGAGGTCCCCGATCTTGCGTTCGATGCCGCTGGCCGCCTCCCCCTTCGCGGCCGCTTCTTCGATGATTTCCCGGACCGCCAGTTCCGCCTCGTCCCGCAGGGCGGTGAACGTGCCTTCCAGTGGGCGGTCATCCGGGATGGTGGTGCTCTTGAGCCATGCCCCGTTCACATGCTGGTACAGGTCGTCCTGCGGCCGGACGCTGTGGTCGATATTTGACAGGGCGATCCCCGAATGTGGCACAGAAGCTCCTTCGATGACGGGCTGCTCCGGCGCTGGCACCGGTGCAGCGTCTGCATGGTGGACGTTGCTGGAGGTGTTGCTCCTTCATCTTACGCACGCGTGTTACTGTGAAATGGTGCGCGCAGAACTGCTTCTCCTTAGCTGCCGCGGCGAGGCCTCAGACGCGATCTAGCGCAAGGCCCACCCTCGTCGCGGAGTTTGTGTTGCCCGGCCACCTTTCACTCAGGAATCACAGAAAAGGCACCGATAGTAATGCGAAACGCACAGAAGCCCTCAGGAATGCCCGTCCACCGGTACGTCCCGTTCCAGGACCAGATCACCGTTGAACTGCCGGACCGCACGTGGCCGGACAAAGTCATCACCAAGGCCCCGCGCTGGTGCGCAGTGGATCTGCGCGACGGCAACCAGGCGCTGATCGACCCCATGAGCCCGGCCCGCAAGATGAAGATGTTCGAACTGCTGGTCGGCATGGGCTACAAGGAGATCGAGGTTGGCTTTCCGTCCGCCTCGCAGACTGACTTCGACTTCGTCCGCCAGCTGATTGAAGGCAACCACATCCCGGACGACGTCACCATCCAGGTGCTGACGCAGGCCCGCGAGCACCTGATTGAGCGGACCTACGAGTCCCTGGTCGGGGCCAAGCAGGCCATTGTCCACCTCTACAACTCGACGTCGGTGCTGCAGCGCCGTGTGGTCTTCAACCAGGACGAGGACGGCATCCTGGACATCGCACTGCAGGGTGCGCGCCTGTGCAAGAAGTACGAGGAAACGCTGGCGGACACGCATATCACCTACGAGTACTCGCCGGAGTCCTTCACCGGAACGGAACTCGAATACGCCGTCCGCGTCTGCAACGCCGTGGCCGATGTCTTCGAGGCATCCGCGGACAGCCAGGTCATCATCAACCTGCCGGCAACGGTCGAGATGGCCACGCCGAATGTCTACGCGGATTCCATCGAGTGGATGAGCCGCCACCTGCACCCCCGCGAGGGCATCATCCTGTCCCTGCACCCGCACAACGACCGCGGGACCGGCGTCGCCGCCGCCGAGCTGGGCTACCTGGCCGGGGCGGACCGCATCGAGGGCTGCCTGTTCGGCAACGGCGAGCGGACCGGCAACGTGGACCTGGTGACCCTGGGCCTGAACATGTTCGTCCAGGGCATCGACCCCCAGATCGATTTCTCCGACATTGACGAAGTCCGCCGCACGGTGGAGTACTGCAACCAGCTGCCTGTGGCCGAGCGCGCCCCGTACGGCGGCGACCTCGTCTTCACCGCGTTCTCCGGATCCCACCAGGATGCCATCAAGAAGGGCTTTGAGGCCCTGGAAAAGGATGCCGCAGCGGCAGGGAAGGAAGTCAGCGACTTCACCTGGCAGGTTCCGTACCTGCCGGTCGACCCGAAGGACCTGGGCCGCAGCTACGAAGCCGTCATCCGCGTGAACTCGCAGTCCGGCAAGGGCGGAGTTGCCTACCTGCTGAAGAACGAGCACAGCCTGGACCTGCCCCGCCGCGCCCAGATCGAGTTCTCCAGCGTGATCCAGAAGCGCACCGACACCCACGGCGGCGAGGTCAGCGGCGCCCAGCTGTGGCAGGTGTTCCAGGACGAATACCTGCCGTCCGATTCGTCCGACCGGCAGTGGGGCCGGTACTCCTTGGGGACGGTCAAGACCGAAACCGATGACAACGGTTCCATGACCCTGCACACCACCCTCACAGTGGACGGCGCCCAGGTTAGGCGCACCGGCACCGGCAACGGTCCCATCGCCGCGCTGCTGGACATCCTCGGCCAGGACGGCGTGGATGTCAGGGTGCTGGACTACAGCGAGCACGCGCTCTCGGAAGGCGGAAACGCCCGCGCCGCTGCCTATGTGGAATGCGCCGTCGGAGAACGGGTGCTGTGGGGCATCGGCATTGACCCGAACACCAGCATGTCCTCGCTGAAGGCAGTCGTCTCGGCCGTCAACCGCGCCATCCGGGACGCCCAGGCCTAACCCGTGCAGGTGCGCCGCCGGCAAACGGACGGCGGCGCACCTGCACGCCGGAAAGCAGGGTTTTCCTGCAGACAGTGCGAAGATTAAGCGTGGTCCAACAGTCATTTGCAGCGCGTGCCTACCGCGATGAGGCCGTAGTGCTGCGCACCCACAAACTGGGCGAAGCGGACCGGATCATCACGCTGCTGACGAAGCACCACGGCCAGGTGAGGGCGGTCGCGAAGGGCGTCCGCCGCACCAGCAGCCGCTTCGGCGCGCGTCTTGAACCCTTCATGGTGGCAGACCTGCAGCTGGTATCCGGCAAGTCCCTGGACATCGTCACCCAGGCCGTCGCCAAGGGGGCCTACGGCGGGAACATCGCCGCCGACTACGGCAGGTACACGGTTGCCGCCGCCATGACGGAGACCGCCGAAAAGCTGACAGACGTCGACGGCGAGGCCGGCACCGCGCAGTACAACCTGCTCGTCGGCGCGCTGGCGGCCCTGAGCCGCGGGGACCACACGCCGGAACTGATCCTGGACTCCTATCTGCTGCGTGCACTGGCCACCGGCGGCTGGGCCCCCAGCTTTACCCGCTGCGCGCGCTGCGGTGCGGCAGGGCCGCACAACGCCTTTTCAGCGCCGCTGGGCGGCATGGTCTGCGGGGAATGCCGGCCGCCCGGATCAGCGGCCCCGGCCGCCGAGACGGTGGCGCTGTTGGGTGCCCTGCTCACCGGAAACTGGACGACGGCGGATTCCTCCCTGCCGCTGCACCGGCGGGAAGCGGCAGGCCTCGTGGCCAGTTACCTGCAGTGGCATCTTGAACGTGTCCTGAAATCCCTCAAGCATGTGGAGCGTACCTAACAGTGTCCTTGGGAAAGAAGACCACCCCTGCCAGGCGCCGGACCGCCCCTGTGATGCCGCCGTATCCGCACCCCTCCGGTGCTGTTGCCCCGGCGATCCCGGCGGAATTCGTGCCCCGGCACGTGGCGATTGTCATGGACGGCAACGGACGGTGGGCCAATCAGCGGGGGCTGCCCCGCATCGAGGGCCACAAGGCGGGGGAGCCTGCGCTGCTTGACGTGGTGGCGGGCGCCATCGAACTCGGCATCAAGTACATCACCGTCTACGCATTCTCCACGGAGAACTGGCGGCGGTCCCCGGAGGAAGTGCGCTTCCTGATGGGATTTAACAAGGATGTGCTGCGCCGGCAGCGGAACCAGCTGGACGACTGGGGCGTGCGGGTGCGCTGGTCCGGCCGCCGGCCCAAGCTCTGGGGATCAGTGATCCGCGAACTGGAAGAAGCCGAGGCCTATACCGCCGGAAACAGCACGTGCACGCTAACTATGTGTGTTAATTACGGTGGCCGCGCCGAGATTGCCGACGCCGTATCGGCCATCGCCGAGGACGTCGCCGCCGGACGGCTCAAGCCCGGTTCCATCACGGAGAAAACCGTCCAAAAGTACCTCGACGAACCGGACTTGCCCGACGTCGACCTGTTCCTGCGCAGTTCGGGGGAGCAGCGGTTGTCCAACTTCATGCTCTGGCAGTCGGCCTATGCGGAGTTCGTCTTTCTCGACACGCTCTGGCCGGATGTGGACCGCCGCACCCTGTGGGACGCCGTGGGCATCTATGCCCAGCGGGACCGCCGCTACGGGGGAGCGGTGGACGCTGCCAAGACTCCCGTGGCGGCCGCCACCCATCAGCCCGGGTAGGGTCGGGGCTTCACCCACACGACCTTAGAAGAAGTTTCCCTGGAACGCTGCACTGCTACGCGCGCCCAGGATTTGAGGCTGTGGTTTGCCAAGCAGAATGGCGGCCTGCTGGTGGTTTTCCATGGCTCTCGGTGAGCGTACCAGTTGTGCGCGTGCCAAGAAGCCTTGCTCAGTGAACCGGGTGGCGACTCCCTCGGGGGAGTGCAATTTTGCTTCAAAGCTGAGACCGGGATGGAGCTGCTGCGCGACCCGGGTCATCTCCGGGGACAGGTCCACACCTGTGACGTTCAGTCCCGTGCGCGTCAGGTATTTGCTCATCCGTCCGGCGCCGCATCCGGCGACGATCATTAATCCCTTTCTTCTCCTTCTGCAACTGCAACACGCCATAGTCTTCGTAACGAATTTGTAACTTCCTGTTTTTCTTGGTTTCATGGTTGGTACCACATACCTTCACCAGGTATGCGTGTACCCGCTTCGCCAAACCCCGCCGGCGGTACATGAACCCATCACTCCAGGCGGGGGCGGAAGACCCATGAATGACGCCTTTGGGCGTCTTGGGGTGAAGCCTGGCCCTGTCACTGCATGCCTGTGAGGCGCGCGGCAGGGGAGGCCGGACAGTCCACTCGTCCGAATCCGACAGCTAATTTCGCCGGCGCCGAGAGGACCTACGCTGTGCCTTCCCACGACAAGCACGCCCTGCGCCGTGCCATTTTCTTCCGCACATCCAGTAAGGGCCGCCGCCGGGCAGCCTCATCCCCAGTGCCAAGGCCGCGGGGCCGCGGCCAAAAGCTGGCTGTTGCGGCGGCGGTGACAGGAATGATCGGCATGACCGTACTCTCCACGGCTCACGCCGCGCCAACAGGGATCTTGGCCACGGGGGAGGTTCCTGCCAGTGCAGTGGCCGCTCCGGCCGCACAACCCTCCCTGCTCGCGGATGCAGGATCGTCACTGGTTTTTGACCAGCCCCAGGTCAAGTCCTCCCCGGCGCGGAAAGCGGCACCGAAAGCGGCACCAAAAGCGGCGCGGAAAGCGGCATCGAAGCCGGCGCGGAAACCGGCACTGAAGGCCGCACCCAAACCGGTACGGAAGCCGGCACCGAAACCCGCCCGGGCTTCCGCGCCTTCGGCAGGCCTGCGGGCACCGCTCGCCTCGATGATCGTGACTTCCCAATATGGGCACCGCGTCAATCCCCTGACCGGGGCAATCGGCGAATTGCATACGGGGCTTGACTTCGCCGGGGCGTGCGGCACGCCCGTTTTGGCTGCGGCCAGGGGAAAGGTCACCGAGGCAGGCTGGAGCCCGTACGGGGGCGGAAACCGGATTGTTGTTGACCACGGCAAGGGACTGAAGACCACCTACAACCATCTGGCCAGCATCGGCGTTTCCAAGGGCCAGACTCTGGCGCCGGGTGGCCGGATAGCTGCTGTCGGAACGACCGGCAGCTCCACCGGCTGCCACCTTCATTTTGAAGTCATGGTCAATAACAGGACCGTCAACCCCGCCAGCTACCTATAGGCAAACAGGGCGGTTTCCGGGTTGCACCTCGCCACTCTCATGGCAGCCGACCGATGGATTCGTCCTCAGCGGCAAAGCCGTGGATCCACCGGGCCAGCCGCCGGTAGGCGTCCGCGCGCACCTCGGCACGGGACAGGAAAACATCGTGCAGTGCGCCGTCGATCCGCTCCACGGACACGCTCTGGCCCAGTGCGAGGGCCCGCACTGCGATGACGTTGACGTCCAGTACTGCGTCCGTCCTGCGCATCTCTTCGGTCCAGAACGGCCCGGTCGCACTTGCACCGGAAATCATCACCAGGATGGGGATGCCGATACGGAGCCCGCGGGCAACCTGTGCCTGGCCGGCCAGGACTGCGCTGAGCCAGCCGGCGCGGACCGGAAAGGCCATGGGAGGCCGGTACTTGTCATCAAGGGTCCATTCCCCTTCGGCTGAGTTGCTGATGCTGCGCCAGTAGAAGCCGCGCTCGGGCAGGCGGAGCACAGCCTCCGGCCGGAAGCGGGCGAGGGGCTCCACCATTGTCCAGGCGGCCCGCCGGACCAGGGAACTGCCGTGCATTTCCAGCCACGGACTGTTCAGGACAAGCTGTGACACCACGCCCGGATTCCGGCTCACCCACAGGGCCGCCACGAGACCGCCGGTGGAGTGCCCCATCATCACAAGCGACAGCGGCGCCGCGGGCTCCATCGCCGTGATCATGCCGACGGCGGTGCTGATTTCGGCGTCGTAGTTTGCCAGATCGGCAACGTACCCGCCGTGCGCCTCGGGGCGCAGGCTGCGGCCGTGGTTGTGCATGTCCAGGGCAAAAAACTCGAAGTCCTGGCTGTTCCAGAAGCGTGCCAGTTCAACATTGAAAAAGTAATCGCTCCAGCCGTGCAGGAACAGCACTGCCCGGCGCCGGTGCCGCTCGCCCTGCGCAGGAGGCGGCGCTGGGTCCGCCGCAGACGGGGCGGGGTTGTCCAAGGGGGCATACCGGACAAGCGTCGCCGTCCGTGTGACGCCGTCGCCGCCCACGGCCTCGAAGGCAAAGGATTCGAAGCCCTCGCCGAGGATGTCGCTCTGCCACTCCATGGCACCAGACTAGACGCGCCGTCGGTGGTCGACACGTGCGTGGCCGGTTTGGTCTGCACCGCCGAAGACGGAAAACTAGAGGCATGCGCGTATATCCCACTTTCTTCAGGCTGGCCTTTTCATGGATGGACGCCGAACGCGCCCACAAAATCGGCTTCAAGGGCATCCGGCTGGCCCATGCCACCGGGGCGGGCCGGCTGCTGGCACGGTTTACGGCCCCGCCCGCGTCCCTGCAGACGAATGCCTTTGGGCTCACCTTCCCCTCGCCGTTCGGGCTCGCCGCCGGCTTTGACAAGGAAGGCCACGGCATCGAGGCCCTCTCGGAGCTCGGCTTCGGCCACGTGGAGGTGGGTACCATCACCGGCCGCGCCCAGCCGGGCAACGAACAGCCGCGGCTGTTCAGGCTCATCGAAGACCGTGCGGTCATCAACAGGATGGGATTCAACAACGACGGCGCTGCGGCCGTGGCCCCGCGCCTCAAGTCAGCCCGGGCTGCCCTGCAACGGCGTCACCCCAAGGTTCGTCCCCTCATCGGCGTGAATATCGGCAAAAGCAAGGTTGTGGAACTTGACGACGCTGTGGAGGACTACCTCATCAGCGCGCGCAGCCTCGCTCCGGCTGCGGACTACCTCGTGGTGAACGTGAGTTCCCCCAACACGCCGGGCCTCCGGCTCCTGCAGAACGTGGAGACCCTGCGGCCCCTTTTGACGGCTGTGGGGGAGGAAGCTGACAAAGCGGCCGGCCGGCACGTGCCCCTGCTGGTCAAGATCGCTCCGGACCTCAGCGATGAGGACATCGACGACGTTGCCCGGCTCGCACTCGACCTGGGCCTGGACGGCATCATCGCAACGAACACGACCATCGGACGGTCGGGCCTGAAGTCTGACAGCGAAAAGATTGAAGCCTGCGGGGCGGGCGGACTGTCCGGGGCTCCCTTGAAGGCCCGCTCCCTGAAGGTTTTGCGTCGGCTCAGGGACGCAACGGGCGGCCGGCTGACGCTGGTTTCCGTGGGCGGAGTGGAGACGCCGCAGGACGTCCAGGACCGCCTGGACGCCGGTGCCACGCTCGTTCAGGGATACACGGCGTTCCTCTATGAAGGGCCGTTCTGGGCGGCGCGCATCAACAGGCGTCTGGCGAAAACCCGGCGCGCTGCCTGAACGCAGCCTGCGGGTTCCTGCGCAGGGGTACTCCCGGCGCGGGAATCCGGCGCAGGAATAAAGCAGCCCCCGGCGGAGAGAGACACCGCCGGGGGCTGCTTTATATGCGTCGGATCCGGAAGGAGGTCCGGAGAATGGAACGCTGGGGGTCAGGACGGAAACTGGCCGCGCCGGACTTGCGGCTTGGGGAGGCGAAGCTTCCGGAACTGCAGGGAACGCATCGAGCCATACCAGACAGTGCCGCGCTCCACTTCGCCGAACTTCTGAGTCAGCCTCTTGCGAAGCTGCCGGGACAGGATGAACACGTCCACGAAGACTGCAAGGAACATGACCCAGAAACCGCCGAGGACATAAATCATCTGTTCGCTCGAGGACGGAACCACCAGGGACACGATCACAAAGATCAAAGCACCGAACATGAGGTATTCGCCGAGGCTGAACCGAGCGTCCACATAGTCTCGGGCAAACCGCTTCTGCGGCCCCTTGTCACGGATCGGAAGGAACCGCTCGTCGCCGGTATCGAGCGCCTGGCGCATTTTCAGGCGCTGCTCCTGCACGGCGGCGCGCTCGGCCGCCTTTGAGGCCTTGCGGTCCTCGGGCACGAGAGGCCGCTTGCGTGCTGCTTCCTGCGCCTTGCGCTTGGGCGTGGGTGCCCCCTTGCCCATGACCCCGGGCTGCCGGGCAGCTGCATCAGCAGCCTGTTGGTCTACTACGTCCTGCGCCGCTGGCGCTTCTTTTTTACGTCCAAACACCAAAACAGAATACCTTGCAGGACCGCGCCTTCCGTCATGCCGGAGCGCGGACAATATGCCCGTGACGCTCGCATGGCGGGTCTGCGGCGCCTTGTATGTTGTGGCCTGTGCCGCGGGTAGTGTTTTGGCCATGACTTCACCATCAGCGGCCACTCCGCAACAATCGGGCAGTTCGGTTGCCGGCGTCGACACGGACGCGCTGCGGAATGCCGTGAGCGCAGGCTTTGAGGCCACCATGTCCAACCTGAAGGACCTGGTCAGCATCCCCGGCATCGCCTGGGCCAGCTTCGATCCTGCGCAGCTGGACCGCAGCGCCGAGGCCGTTTCCGCGCTGGTTCAGGGCGCCGGTTTCGAAGATGTCCGGATTCTTCGCTGCAACAAGGTGGACGGGACGGCCGGCGGACCTGCCGTTGTGGCCCGCCGTGAACCGGCAGAAGGCAAGCCGACCATCCTGCTCTATGCCCACCACGACGTGCAGCCGCCGGGCGATCCCGCGCTGTGGGAATCCGAGCCCTTCACCGCCGTCGAACGCGATGGGCGGCTTTACGGCCGCGGAGCCGCCGACGACAAAGCCGGAATCATGGCGCACATTGCTGCCTACGGTGCCGTGGTGCGCGTGCTCGGCGAGCAGTTCGGGCTGGGCGTGACCCTGTTCTTTGAAGGGGAGGAAGAAGCGGGTTCGCCGACCTTCCGCACGTTCCTGGAAACCCACCGGGAATTGCTCCGTGCCGACGTCATTGTCGTGGCGGATTCCAGCAACTGGAAGGTGGGCGTTCCGGCTCTCACCACGAGCCTCCGCGGCCTCATCGACGGAACCATCGAAGTCCAGGTCCTGGACCATGCAGTGCACTCCGGGATGTATGGCGGCCCGGTGCTGGATGCCCCCACCCTTTTGTCCCGTCTCATCGCCACCCTGCATGACGATGAAGGAAGCGTGGCCATCGACGGACTCAAAGGCTATGACGAAGCCACCGTGGACCTGACCGAGGAGGAGTTCAGGGCCGACGCTTCAGTGCTCGACGGCGTGCAGCTGGCCGGCACGGGTTCGATTGCTTCCCGCATGTGGACCAAGCCGGCCCTGTCCATCATCGGCTTCGACGCGCCCGCGGTTGAGATGGCCTCGAACACGCTGCTGCCGCGGGCCCGGGCAAAGTTCAGCCTCCGCCTGGCCCCGGGCCAGGTGCCCGCCGAAGCCATGGACGCAGTCCGGCGCCACGTCGAAGCCAATGCGCCCTTCGGGGCGAAGGTCGTTTTTACTCCAGGGGAGAGCGGCAATGCCTATCTCACGGACAGGGGATCAGCTGCGGCCGAATACGCCATGTGGGCTCTGGGGGAGTCCTGGGGCGTGCCTGCAGTAGAGATGGGCATCGGCGGCTCCATTCCGTTCATATCGGACCTGACTGAGCTGTATCCGGACGCACAGATCCTCGTCACGGGCGTGGAGGACCCGGACTCCCGTGCACACTCCGCCAATGAATCCCTCCACATCGGGGACTTCCGCAATGCCGTTGTGGCCGAGGCGCTGCTCCTCGCGCGCATTAATAGCGAGGGTCTTGGCTGACATCTGCTGGGAGCTGCCGCCCGTTCAGGCCTGCGGCGGTCCGTCTGGGAACAAGTCGTTGCCGGCCATGGTTACGCCTGTAGTTAGAGCTACGCATGCTATCGACGTAGCATGTAGCTATAGCCCATACCGTTTCCGTAGGGGCAGGCGCCGTGCACGCGGGGCCGCCAGGACCGTCGTTAGAAGGTAGGCCAATGAGCACTACGACCAATGAAAACAGCTCCGAATCCACTGGCACGGCAAGTGCCGATCTGGCGAGCCACGAGGTTCAGCTGACAGACGTTGCCGCCGGCAAGGTCCGCAGCCTCCTTGAGCAGGAAGGCCGCACAGACCTCCGTCTTCGCGTTGCCGTGCAGCCGGGCGGCTGCTCGGGACTGATTTACCAGCTCTACTTCGATGAGCGCCTTCTGGAGGGCGACGCCGTACGCGACTACGACGGCGTCGAGGTCGTGGTCGACAAGATGAGCGTGCCGTACCTCAGCGGCGCCAGCATTGACTTTGAGGACACCATCTCCAAGCAGGGGTTCACCATCGATAACCCCAACGCAGGCGGTTCATGCGCCTGCGGTGATTCATTCCACTAACGGGGCCCGTTTGCCCTTCCTCGAGCTGTGGCGGCGCCGGTAATTACCGGCGCCGCCACACTGACGCCGACATGTGGGCGAAAACGCGCGGGGAGCGGTAAGCTCTACACCGAGTAGTAAAACCTTTAGTGTGCCCGGGACGCCATAGGCCGCCCTGGCAACAGCAACAAGTAGGAAGGGCCGTCTGTGAGTTCGCAGAACCGAACCGGCAGCCGACGCAAAACGATCACTACGATCACTGGCTTGGCAATTGCCGGCGCGTTGGTTTTGACTGGATGTTCGCCAGTGGTAGAGAAGGGGTGGCTGCCCACTGAGCGTGGGACCACCAGTAATACCGACCGCATCATGGACCTCTGGGTCAACTCATGGATTGCCGCGCTCGTGGTGGGCATCATTACCTGGGGTTTGATCGTCTGGTGCCTCGTCGCGTACCGGCGCCGCAAGGGAACCGTCGGATTCCCGCGGCAGACCAGCTTCAACCTGCCGCTCGAGGTCTTCTACCTGACCATCCCGCTGTTCATGGTGCTGGTGTTCTTCTACTTCACCGACCGCGACCAGCAGGCCATCGATGACCGCTCGCAGCCAGCCGACGTCGTCGTCGACGTCCGCGGCAAGCAGTGGGCCTGGGACTTCAACTACAAGAAGGGCGAGGTCATCCAGGAGGACGTGCACGAAGCCGGCGTCCAGGCACACCTGACCGGTGAAGCAGTGGACAAGGAGAAGCTCCCCACGCTCTACCTGCCCGTTGGCAAGTCCGTCGACGTGGAGCTGAACTCCCGCGACGTCATCCACTCCTTCTGGGTTCCCGCCTTCCTGCAGAAGCGCGACATGATCCCGGGCAAGACCAACTACATCCGGTTCACGCCCACCAAGGAAGGCACCTACGACGGCAAGTGCGCCGAGCTCTGCGGTGAATACCACTCCGAAATGCTCTTCCGCGTGAAGGTTGTTTCCGAGTCCGAATTCCAGGCGCACATGAACCAGCTCCGCCAGGACGGCAACACGGGCCTGCTCGGCGAAGAGTACGACCGCAACCCGAGCCTGACCGAGACGAAGTAAGGGGAGCGACGTGGCTACTTACACTCAATCCGCCGGGATCCTGGAATCTCCCGCAGCACCCGTAGTACCGAAATCCAAGGGGCGCATCGTCGTCAACTGGATTACGTCCACCGACCACAAGACCATCGGGTACATGTACCTGATCGCGTCCTTCGTGTTCTTCTGCCTTGGCGGCGTGATGGCGCTGCTCATCCGTGCCGAACTTTTCGAGCCCGGCATGCAGATCCTGCAGACCAAGGAACAGTACAACCAGCTGTTCACGATGCACGGCACGGTCATGCTGCTGATGTTCGCCACCCCGCTCTTCGCCGGGTTCGCGAACGTCATCATGCCGCTGCAGATCGGCGCCCCTGACGTCGCCTTCCCGCGACTGAACGCGCTGGCTTTCTGGTTCTTCCTCTTCGGTTCAACCATTGCCGTGTCCGGCTTCATCACCCCGCAGGGTGCCGCCTCGTTCGGCTGGTTCGCCTACGCGCCGCTGTCCAACACGACGTTCAGCCCCGGTGTCGGCGGTGACCTGTGGGTCTTCGGCCTGGCGCTGTCCGGCTTCGGCACCATCCTCGGTGCTGTGAACTTCATCACCACCATCATCTGCATGCGTGCCCCGGGCATGACCATGTGGCGCATGCCGATCTTCACCTGGAACACGCTGGTCACGGCCATCCTGGTCCTGATGGCGTTCCCGCCCCTGGCCGCCGCACTGTTCGCGCTTGGCGCGGACCGCCGCTTCGGAGCCCACATCTTTGACCCGGAAAATGGCGGTGCCGTCCTGTGGCAGCACCTGTTCTGGTTCTTCGGCCACCCTGAGGTGTACATCATCGCGCTGCCGTTCTTCGGCATCGTGTCTGAGATCTTCCCGGTCTTCAGCCGCAAACCGATCTTCGGCTACAAGGGCCTGGTCTACGCGACGATCGCCATCGCCGCCCTGTCGGTGACCGTGTGGGCGCACCACATGTACGTGACCGGTTCGGTGCTGCTGCCGTTCTTCGCATTCATGACCATGCTCATCGCGGTGCCCACCGGCGTGAAGTTCTTCAACTGGATCGGCACCATGTGGCGGGGCTCGATCACGTTCGAGACCCCGATGCTGTGGAGCATCGGCTTCCTCGTCACGTTCCTCTTCGGCGGCCTCACGGGCATCATCCTGGCCTCCCCGCCGCTGGACTTCCACGTCTCTGACTCGTACTTCGTGGTGGCGCACTTCCACTACGTGGTGTTCGGCACCGTGGTGTTCGCGATGTTCGCCGGCTTCTACTTCTGGTGGCCGAAGTGGACGGGCAAGATGCTCAACGAGCGCCTCGGCAAGATCCACTTCTGGCTCCTGTTCCTGGGCTTCCACGGCACGTTCCTGATCCAGCACTGGCTCGGTGTTGAAGGCATGCCGCGCCGCTACGCGGACTACATGATCGAGGACAACTTCACCTGGATGAACCAGTTCTCCACGATCTCCTCGTTCGTGCTGGGCGCCTCGCTGATCCCGTTCCTGTGGAACGTCTACATCACCGCCCGCAACAGCGAAAAAGTCACGGTGGACGATCCCTGGGGCTTCGGCGCATCGCTGGAGTGGGCCACTTCCTGCCCGCCGCCGCGCCACAACTTCACCTCCCTGCCGCGCATCCGTTCGGAACGCCCGGCTCTGGACCTGCACCACCCTGAGCTCTCCCAGTCACACACCGTTGAGTCACCGGCACCGGCAGCATCGGTACTCGGTAACGCCGATCAGAAGGACACTGCGCAGTGAAGATCGAATCTTGGATTTTTGGAGCCGGAGTCTTCTTCTTCGTACCGGTCTCGGTGATTTACGGGTTCCTCACCGACTGGTCTGAGTGGGTGGGCATCCTGGGCATCCTGCTCGTCGGCGGCCTTGCGGGCATGATCGGCGCCTACCTCGGGTTCACCGGCAAGCGCGTCGGCATGCGCCCTGAGGACCGCAACGACGCCGAGATCCACGAGGGTGCCGGCGAGCAGGGGCACTTCAGCCCCTGGAGCTGGTGGCCCCTGATGCTCGGTCTGACCTGCGCGGCAGGTTTCCTGGGTCTCGCCATCGGGTTCTGGATGACCTTCATTGCCGCAGGCATGGCGATCATCACCCTCGTAGGCTGGGTCTACGAGTACAGCCGCGGCGACCACGCCCACTAGGCTGTAGATTTCGGCTCTCAGACAGCCAACGACGGCGGGCCCCACCATTTTGGTGGGGCCCGCCGTCGTTGGTTGTTGGCATGCTAGGCAGTCGCCTGAGACTCCTGGGATGCCTGCGACCCCAGCAGCTCGGCCAGGCCGGTCAAAGCGGCTTCGGCGTCGGTGATGCTGCGGCCTGCCGGCAGAGCGGATTCCGTGATTCCCAGTTCCACTTCGCAGCCGCAGTTGAAGTCGGCGGTCATCACCTCCAGCAGGGACCTGGCGTCAACGGCGTCTATGCCGTCCTTCCTAATGGTCACCGGCAAACCGGTGTCCGTGACAGCACGGACGAAAACCGCCGCTGGGCGGGCATGCAGCCCTATGGCTGCTGAAACGATTGCCTTGCGAACTGGCAACTGGACTCCTCTATTCGGACGGAATGACGCCGTCGTCTTCATCGTTCGCCCTTAAGAATATCGCTGCGGAACACCCCAACCGCGCGCCGCACGCTGGTCTAGACCTCGCGGGGAAGTGGCATATTCTTGAAGTGTGAATATGACTTTCAGGACCAGCCGCCATGGCCGCTAGCGCTGCGGGCATCGTTGGTGAGATTGACCGGAAGTCGGGCGTCCCCATCTATGTTCAGCTGAGGGAAATCCTTCGGACGTACATTGCGACGTCCTGTCCGCCGGGTTCGGGGCTTCCGTCGGAACGGGACCTGGCCGAAAGATTCGGACTCGCCCGCATGACCGTCCGCCAGGCCATTGATGCCCTGGTGGGCGAAGAGGTCATTGAGCGCGTGGTGGGCCTGGGTACGTTCGTCCGCAAGCCTAAGCTCGATTTGCAGGTGAAACTGACCTCGTACAGCGAGGAAATGCAGCGCCGCGGTATGGTGCCGGCGGCCAGGGTGCTCAGCTTCGAACAGATAGCCGCCAGTGCCTTTCTCGCGCGTGAACTCCAGCTGGAGGAGGGAACCCCCCTGGTGCGTTTCCGGCGCCTGCTGCTGGCCGATAACGAGCCGATGAGCGTGGACGAGAACTTCATTCCGGCCCACCGTGTACCGGGGCTGCTGGACGGGGAGCCTCCAACCTCGCTCTACAACGTCCTGAGCGAGCAGTTCGGCCTGGTGATGGAATGGGGGGAGGACATGATCGAAGCCACCGCCGCTTCGCCCTCCACCGCACGGCTGTTGAATGTTGAAATCGGCGCGCCGCTGCTGAAGATCCAGCGGCACGCCTTCGTTGCACGCGCGATGGTGGACTATTCCGTGTCCTTCTACCGTGCCGACCGCTACAAGCTCTGGGTGCCTCTGCAGCGGCCTGGCGTACGGCCAACGCGCAATCACGCCTCCGGGTACCGGAACCAGTAGCCAGGAGCCGGCCGAGGCGCCGTAAGGCCGCCGGCCGGTGCCTCCCCGCGTGGGGCCGCTTGTGCCACCAGCCATGGACGCAGAAATGCCCGGTCCCAAGGGACCGGGCATTTCTGCAGTGCTAGCCGCGTTGGCTGTTCCTAGTGGCTGAGGGTCTTCTGCCCCGCGCCTGCTTCGACAGCCTCGTGGTGGCCGTGGCTGGCTTCCAGCTCGGCCGGGGTTGCCGGGGCAACCCTGTCCTCGAAGAACCAGCGGGAGAGCGCTGCGCGGCGCTTTTCCTTACGGGTCACCACACCGTGTTCGTTCGGTTCGGCCGGCAGCGGAACGGGGGACTCGAAGCCCACGAGCTTGTACCGCTTGTACTCGTCCAGCGGAGCGTGAACCTCGATGAATTCACCGTGCGGGAGGCGCACGATGCGTCCGGTTTCACGGCCGTGGAGGGCGATCTCACGGTCCTTGCGCTGCAGCGCCAGGGCGACGCGCTTCGTTACGACGAAGGCGATGATCGGGCCGACGAAGAACAGCGCCCGCAGCCAGTACGTGACGTCGTTCAGCGAAACCATGAAGTGCGTTGCAATGAGGTCGGAACTCGCTGCCGCCCACATGACGCAGTAGAACGTGAACCCTGCCATGCCGATCGCGGTCCGGGTAGGAGCGTTGCGCGGACGGTCGAGAACGTGGTGTTCGCGGTTGTCCTTGGTGATCCAGCGCTCGATCCACGGGTACATGAACAGAACGGTGAACACCAGGCCGGCCGGGACGAGGGCCGGCAACAGGACGTTGAGGGTCAGCACGTAGCCGAAGATGACGTACTCGAAGTGGAAATCGCCGATGACACCGGGCATGAGGCGAAGCGCACCGTCAACCCAGCCGATGTACCAGTCAGGCTGCGTGCCTGCGGAAACCGGGGAGGGGTCGTAGGGCCCGTAGTTCCAAATCGGGTTGATGGTGAAGAAGCCTGCCATGAGGGCGATGACACCGAAGACGATGAAGAAGAATCCACCGGCCTTGGCAGCGTAAACCGGGCCCAGCGGGTAACCGACGACGTTGCCGTCGTTGCGGCCGGGACCGGGGTACTGGGTGTGCTTGTGCACAACCACCATGAAGAGGTGCAGGACGATCATCAGGAGGATCAGTGCCGGGACCAGCAGGATGTGGAGCACATACAGGCGGCCGATGATCAACGTACCGGGGAACTCCCCGCCGAAGAGGAAGAAGGAGGTGTACGTGCCGATGACCGGGATGGACTTGATGACACCGTCAATGATGCGCAGGCCGTTGCCGGACAGCAGGTCGTCGGGGAGCGAGTAGCCGGTGAAGCCGGCAGCCATGGCCAGGATGAGCAGAACGCCGCCCACCACCCAGTTCAGTTCACGGGGCTTGCGGAAGGCGCCGGTGAAGAACACGCGAAGCATGTGCACGGCGACGGACGCCACGAACAGCAGGGCCGCCCAGTGGTGCACCTGGCGCATGAAGAGACCGCCGCGGACGTCGAAGGAGATGTCCAGCGAGGAGCTGTACGCCACCGACATTTCAACGTTCTTCAGCGGTGTGTACGAGCCGTTGTAGTGCGTCTCCGCCATGGACGGGTCGAAGAAGAACGTGAGGAACGTTCCGGAGAGCAGGAGGATGACGAAGGAGTACAACGCCACTTCGCCGAACATGAACGACCAGTGGTCCGGGAACACCTTGCGTCCGAATTCGCGGAGAATTCCGGAGCCGCCGACGCGTGCATCGACGAAGTCGGTAACGCGTCCGACTTTGGTGTTGGCTACATAAGCGGGGGCCTTAGCTGTTGATGCTGCGCTCATGCTGATCACGCTCCCAGTAACTTGGTCCTACGGGTTCTTTGAAGTCGCTGGTAGCGACCAGGTAACCCTCGTCATCAACTGCGATGGGCAGCTGGGGGAGAGGGCGGCTGGCGGGGCCGAAGATAACCTTGCATTCCTTTGTCAGGTCGAAGGTTGACTGGTGGCACGGGCACAGCAGGTGGTGCGTCTGCTGCTCATACAGGGCAACAGGGCAGCCGACGTGGGTGCAGATTTTGGAGTAGGCAACGATGCCGTTGTAACCCCAGTTTTCGCGGCCCGGTGACGGGTTGAGCTTTGCCGGGTCAAGGCGCATGAGCAGCACGACGGCCTTCGCCTTCTCGTTCAGCTTGCCTTCGTGGAGGTCGTTGAGGCCTTCCGGAATGACGTGGAAGGCGGAGCCGATAGTGACATCCGACGCCTTGATGGGCGTGCCGTCGGGGTCACGCGCCAGGCGCTTGAGCTTGTCGCCCTCCGGTGCCCACAGTGTGTGGGCCAGCTTGTCATCGGGGCGGGGGCCAAGGTCGCCGAAGACGGCAAGCGCGGGGAGCGGGGCAAGTGCCACAGCACCGAGCAGGGTGTTGCGGATGAGCGGACGGCGCTTGATTCCGGTTTCCTCGACGATGTCGTCGACGATCCGGACTGCTGCCGCGCGGTCATCCTCTTCGCGGATGGCGTGGCGTTCCTCGGAGACCTCGTGGTCCGGCATGAGGGCCTTGGCCCAGTGCACGATGCCCGTGCCGATGCCAAGCATGGCAAAGGCTGTGCCGATCCCAAGCAACATGTTCTGCAGCCTGATAGTGGCGATCGTGGAGTCATCGCCCAGGTCGATGGCGAAGTACGCCACCAGGAAGATCACGGTGCCAACGACCGACGTGCCGAACAGCACGGCTACCTGCCGTTCTGCTCGTTTTGCGGCCTTCGGGTCCGTGTCAGCCAGGCGCAAACGATGCGGAGGAATTCCAGGGTCCTGGAACTTCTCCACCTCATTCTGACCAGCCGTAGCTACGGTGCCCGAGTGGATCGGACTGCCGTCACTATGGTTGCCCATGATTCGCCTCATCCTTCTCTCGTCTCGGCGGTGCCGAGTTAGTGTTCAATTTCAAACCCGCTGAACGGTCAGCAGGACGTTTTTTTGGAATGCCCTGCGCGTGCTAGGACGTGCGGGACGTCAGCCAGATGGTGAAGGCAATGATGACGCCCAGGCCTGCAATCCAGACAAAAAGGCCTTCGGATACCGGGCCGAGGGCTCCAAGGTCGGCGCCTCCGGGGGAGCCCGTGGTCTCAATCTGCTTCAGGAACGTGATGATGTCCCGCTTGTCTTCGGGGGTGATGTTGGAGTCGCTGAAGACCGGCATGTTCTGCGGACCGGTCACCATCGCCTCGTAGATGTGCTTGCCCGACGTATCGGCCAGGGCCGGAGCGAACTTGCCACGGGTCAGGGCGCCGCCTGCTGCCGCGGCGTTGTGGCACATGGCGCAGTTGACGCGGAACAGCTCGCCGCCCTTGGCTGCGTCACCCTGTCCGTCCAGGAGGGCTGCTTCGGGGATGGCCGGCCCGGCCCCCAGGGAGGCGACATAGGCTGATAGCTGGTGGGTCTGCTGCTCGTTGAACTGGGCCGGCTTCTCGTACGCCTGGGGGCCGTTCATCTGCATCGGCATGCGGCCGGTGCCGACCTGGAAGTCGACGGCAGCGGCGCCGACGCCTACCAGGGACGGACCGTCCTGCGTACCGCCGGCACCCATGCCGTGGCAGGTGGCGCAGTTCGCTTCGAAGAGCTTTTCGCCTTCCTCGACATCACTGGCGCTGAAGTTGGTGGTGCTGGCTTTGGCCTCGTTGACGGTGGTGGCAACGGCATACAGCCCACCAGTGAGGAGGAGGCCCATCAACAGCAGGGCTATTGCTGCCAGTGGGTGACGTCGCTTCTGCGAGAGTGCCTTCACGTGGTGGTTCCTTTATTTGATCGTGCGTCGGCTCCGGGAGCCGCTTCTTGAATTTCAGTCTCTTGGGGGACAAGAGCGAAGTCTTGGTTACATGAGGACATAGATGACCAGGAAGAGGCCAATCCAGACGACGTCCACGAAGTGCCAGTAGTAAGAGGTGACAATCGCCGAGGTTGCCTCGAAGTGACCGAACTTCTTCGCGGCGAAGGAGCGGCCCATGATGAGGAGGAACGCGACCAGGCCGCCGAGAACGTGCAGGCCGTGGAAGCCGGTGGTCATGTAGAACGCCGAACCGTAGGCGTTGGACGACAGCGTCACGTGCTCGGAGACGAGCATGGCGTACTCGGTGGACTGGCCGGCCACGAAGAACGCGCCCATGAGGAACGTCAGGGTGAACCACTCGTTCATGCCCCAGCGGGTGAACTGCAGCGGACCGCCGCTGCGTCGCGGCTGGAGCCGCTCTGCGGCGAAGACGCCCATCTGGCAAGTAAAGGAACTTGCCACGAGGACGATCGTGTTAATGAGCGCAAAGGGGAAGTTGAGCTTGGCCGTCTCTTCAGCCCACATCTCTCCGGAAGTGGAGCGGAGGGTGAAGTACATGGCGAAGAGGCCGGCGAAGAACATCAACTCGCTGGACAGCCAGACTACGGTTCCAACGGAAACCATATTGGGGCGGTTCAGCGTGGGGTGCGCCGGGGTACTGGGGGCATGGGTCGCAGATGTCACATAGACATTATGTCTATAAAACTCCGTCCTGCCCAACGCAAACCGCCTTTTCGGGGGACTTTTTCTACAAAGACGCGAAATCGCGCGGAAAAGTTCCCCGAGGGGTTCACATTGGTCATCGGAAGCCCCACCTCGATAGCATCGGGTGGTGACTTCACAGGTATCGGCACAGGCGGCAGGTAACACCTGGCCGCGGCTCATCTCCACGCTGATTGACGGTAAGGACCTGACGGCAGAGAGCACGGGCTGGGCCATGGGGACCATCATGTCGGGTGAGGCCACCCCCGCCCAGATCGCCGGATTCCTTGTGGCGCTGCGCGCCAAGGGCGAGACCGTGGACGAGATCGCGGGCCTTGTCGATGCCATGGTTGCCCATGCCAACCCCATCGACATCTCCGGCGAGAAGCTCGACATCGTGGGCACGGGCGGCGACCAGCTGAACACCGTTAATATCTCCACCATGGCCGCTCTCGTCTGTGCCGGTGCCGGCGCCAAAGTGGTGAAGCACGGCAACCGCGCCGCATCGTCGTCGTCCGGTTCGGCAGATGTGCTCGAAGCGCTGGGCGTCCGGCTGGATCTCTCCATTGCTGACGTTGCACGAAATGCCGAAGAGGCCGGCATCACGTTCTGCTTCGCCCAGGTGTTCCATCCGTCGTTCCGCCATACCGCTGTGCCGCGCCGGGAGCTCGCGATACCCACGGCATTCAACTTCCTCGGCCCGCTCACCAACCCTGCAAGGGTCCAGGCTTCGGCCGTTGGTGTGGCCAACGCCCGGATGGCGCCGCTGGTGGCCGGCGTGCTGGCTAAGCGCGGCAGCCGCGGACTCGTCTTCCGCGGAAGCGACGGCCTGGACGAACTGACCACCACCGGTCCGTCGACTGTTTGGGAGATCCGCGACGGCGGGGTCACCGAACAGCAGTTTTCGCCGGCAGAGCTCGGGATCCGTCACGCAACGGTAGAGGAACTCCGCGGCGGAGACGCCCAGGCGAACGCCGCCGTCGTCCGCCAAGTGCTGGCCGGCACCGCCGGACCAGCACGCGATGCTGTCCTGCTAAATGCGGCGGCCGGACTGGTGGCCTATGACATGGACGCCGAAGGCCCCCTGACTGAGCGCATGGGGAAGGCGCTTGCCCGCGCCGCTGAGTCCATTGACTCGGGGGCGGCAGCCGCAGTCCTGGACAAGTGGGTCAGCCTCACGCAAGGGTGAGGCTGAGTTATTCCTACACTCCTATTTTCGAACAGCTAAGTGCCCACCGACTGGGCGGTTGAAGGCTGCCCGATGGGAATGACGTGCGGACGCCCGTCGGTCGGTTCGCTCACCACCTGGGCCTCCAGGCCAAAAACCTCGCGCAGCAGTTCCGGCGTCACCACTTCTGCGGGCGTTCCCTGCGCCACGATGCGGCCGTCCTTCATGGCAACAATATGGTCAGAGTAGCGGGCTGCCAGCGAGATGTCGTGAAGCACCATTACCACCGTCCTGTCGTGGCGGCGGTTCAAGCGGCGGACAAGTTCCAGGACATCCACTTGGTGGGCGAGGTCCAGGTAGGTCGTGGGCTCGTCGAGGAGGAGTATCCCGGTTTCCTGGGCCAGGGTCATGGAGATCCATGCCCGTTGCCGCTGGCCTCCGGACAGATCCTCGAGCGGAGTGTCGGCCAGTTCCGTGATGTCGGTGGCGCGGAGCGCCTCTTCAACAACCGACTGGTCTTCGGGGGAGAACTGCTGGTACCACTTTTGCCGCGGATGCCTGCCGCGGGAGACCAGGTCTGCCACGGTCAGGCCCGAAGGCGCGGTGGGCGTTTGCGGCAGGATGCTGATTCTCGTGGCGATCTGGCGCGTGGACCGGCTGCCCAGCGCCGCGCCGTCCAGGAGCACTTCGCCTGAGCGTGGCGCAATAAGCCTGCCAAGGCCGCGGAGGAGCGTGGATTTGCCGCATCCGTTAGGCCCGATGATGGATGTGATCCGTTCATTCGGGACTGTCAGGGACAGGTCATGGATGATGTTGGGACCGTCGTAGCCCAGGCTGAGGTTTTCAGTCCGCAGCCCTTCATGCCGCTCTGTGGCGATATTCAACTCAGCCTCCGCTGGTACTTCAGGAGCAGGTGGATCAGGAACGGTGCCCCCAGAACGGCGGTGGCGACGCCGACGGGCAAAGGGGCGCTGAGGGCGTTGGCAGATATCGTGTCGGCCAAAAGGACGAACACCGCACCCACCAGGGCTGAGACTCCGACCGGGGGAACAACGCCGGAGGTCAGGGACCGGGCGATCTGGGGGCTGGCCAGGGCAACGAAGGCCACCGGACCCGCCGTCACCGTGGCAACGGACGCCAGGAGCACCGCGATGGTCAGCACCGTCAGCCGCACGGCCCCGATGCGGGTGCCGAGCCCGACGGCGGTGTCCTCGCCGAATCCGGTCAGCAGCAGCCACCGGCCGCTGAGGACTGCGGCGGCGATGAGCACCGCGGAGCTGAGTGCCATCGGCTGGACGGTGGTCCAGTCCTTGCCGTTGAGCGAGCCGGTCATCCAGGTCAGGGCCTGTGCCGCGCTGGTAACGTCGCCCAGAGTCAGGATCCAGGTGGTGAGGCTCGCGGCAAGACCGGAAATGCCAAGCCCTGCGAGGACGAGCCGATAGCTGTCCAAACCCCGGCGATAGGCAAGCATGTAGACCGCGACACCGCTGACGATGCCGGCTGTGAACGCCGCGGCAGGCATTCCCACGGTGGCGGCGAGCCCGCTGAGCCCTGCATGTCCTCCGCCCGCGATCACCAGGACTGCCACCGCGCCGAGTGACGCTCCTGCAGTCACCCCCAGCAGGTCCGGGCTGGCCAGGGGATTGCGGGCCACCGTCTGGGTGATGGCCCCGGCCGCGGCCAGGGACGCGCCGACCAGTACGGCGGCCACCATGCGTGGTGCGCGGAACTCCGTGACAGCCAGATGTGTCCGGGGGCTGGACTCGTCGCCGAAAAGCGCCCGGAGAACATCGGGATAGGGCAGGGGTGTCCCCCCGAAGGCAACATGCAAAGCCATCGCGGCAACCAGCACCGCGGCCAGCAGGGCACCCACCAGCAGCAGGCGGAGATTGACCCGAAGGGACACCGGCCCCATGCGCAGCGCGCGGATTGTGGCGGCGCCGGTCCGCCGGCCGCTTTCAAGGACCGTCATAGCGTTGCCAGCCTGCGGCGTCGGGCCAAATGGACGAAGAAGGGGGCTCCGACGACGGCGAGGACCACTCCCACGGAAAGTTCGCCGGGACGGGCTATGACGCGTCCCGCGGTATCGGCCAGGAGCAGCAGCGTCGCTCCCGTCACGGCGGACAGCGGTATCAGCCAGCGGTAGTCGGGTCCGGTCAGGGTGCGGGTGATGTGGGGGACCAGCAGCCCGGCGAAGGCAATCGGCCCTGCCATCGTGACCGCTGACCCGGCCAGCAGCGTGATTGCCGCAATGCCGGCGGCTCGGGCCCTGAACACGGAAATCCCCAGCGAAACAGCCGCATCTGACCCCAGAGCCAGCGCGTTCAAGGGCCGGATGTTCAGCACGGCCAGAATGGTGCCGGCGCAGATGAACGGCCAGATCACCGCGAGCACATCGCTGTGCCCGGCCAGCGACCCGACCTGCCAGAAGCGGAGAGTGTCGAGCGCCTGGTCGTTGAGCAGGACGATGCCGGCCACCAGCCCGGAACACAGGGCCGTCACCGCTGCCCCGGCCAGGACCAGGGTCACGGGGGTGGCGCCGTGGCGGGCAGCAGAACCAACGGCAAAAACCAGGACGCTGGCAGCCAGTGCTCCGGCGAAGGCCAGCAGGGCCTGCACCAGTGCGGGTGCCTCCCCGGCGAGCGCTGTGGCCGTAACGATGGCCAGGGCCGCCCCCTGGTTGATGCCCAAAAGACCGGGGTCCGCAACGGGATTCCGGGTGTGTCCCTGGACCAGGGTGCCGGCCAGTCCCAGGCAGATCCCTGCACAGACAGCCAGGACGGTGCGCGGCCAGCGAAGCTCGCGCACGGTCACATCCATGACGGTGCCGTCCGGGGTGAACAGTGCGTGCCAGACCTCCTGCAGTGACGAGGGCTGCCCGCCTATGCAAATGCTCAGGACGGCCGCCGCAACCATCGCGGCCAAGGATGCGGCCAGCCAGCGTACCGCTGATCTGCCCGGGCGCCGTCCGCGCCGGGATGCTTCCGTCAGCTCCGGCCCAGCCAAAGCGTCGGTCGGATCCAGTGTTTTCACTCGGTCCTTCCATTAAGTCATGTCTTTGTAATCTATTTCCCGCAGGCCTGCTACAGTCTACGGCAGACACACAGGTAAGCCTTGCCTAATAGGTCGAACCCCCCGTCACATCGTTTGAAAGCGAAACAGTGAAAACACGCATCCTCAAGAATTTCAGCGCGGCGGCCGCCGGCATGGCGCTGCTCGCCACCGCGGCCTGCGGCACCCCGGCCGCCACCAGCGGACCCGCGGGGTCGGACGCCACACAGTCGGCGGCCGCGCAGTCTGCCGGTTATCCCCTGACCATGGAACACACCATGGGCAAGACCAGTATCGAAGCGGCACCCAAGCGCGTCGTGGCGCTGGATCCCAGCTACATCGACGCTGCCCTGCTGCTGGGCGCTGACCTGGTCGGCTACGTGCAGTACCGTCAGGATCCGAAATCACCCTTCGCGCCATATCTTGGCGATGTTGCGGACGCCACGAAGGACTCAGTGAACGTGGGCACCATGGCCGAGCCGAACCTGGAAAAGATCCTTGAGCTGCAGCCGGACCTCATCGTTTCTGCCAAGGTCCGCCACGAGGCCCTCTACCCGCAGTTGTCCAAGATCGCGCCCACCATCTTCTCCGTCAGCACCGGTCCGACCTGGAAGGAAAACGTCGTCTTCCTGGGCGAGGCACTCGGTAAGAAGGCGAAGGCCGAAGAGCTCGTCAAGGCCTACGAGGCCAGGGCTCAGAAGGTTGGCGCGGAGATCCTGAAGAAGAAGCCGGACGCGACGTACTCGCTCGTCCGCTTCACCGGCGGAGACACCGCCCGGCTGTACTCGTCCAACTCGTTTATTGGCGAAATCATGGCGGACATGCGCATCCCTCGCCCCAAGGCCGCTCCGGACAGCACCGAGGAAATCTTCGTCCCGCTTTCGTCCGAGCAGATCCTCCAGGGCGACGCCGGCCTCGTCATGGTGAGTGCATTCACGCCTCCCGGCCCGGAGGGCGACACGGCCCGGGCCCAGCAGGAGAAGTTCCAGTCCAACCCGCTGTGGAAGAAGCTGAAGGGCGATGTCGTCGCCGTCGATGACGCAACGTTCCTCGCCTCCGTGAGCATCCAGGGCGCCCATGCCGTCATCACGGACTTGGCCAAGCACTATGGAGTGGATCCCCACCTGCCGTAGCCCGACCGAAAACGGTGGTCGGCAGCAGCTGAGGCAGCATTAGCTTGCTCGGCATGCTGCCGGCCACTGCTTTGGTCTCGATCCAAGCGGAAACAAAGGAAGCGGAAAATGAGCAGTCCCGGATCCAGCACCTGCCCACTGCGGGTTTTTGACGTCGTCGTCCGCCGCGTCCGGCAGCTGAGCCCCCCATGTCCGCCGAATCACGTTCGGCGGTCCTGGTCTGGAGAGGTTTGGAGTCCCGGGGCCCACTCTGGACCTGAGGATCAAACTGCTCCTGCCTGTTCCGGGACACACATTGTCACGTCCGGGCTCATCTGACGGCCAACTGCAGGAGGGGTGGTACCAGGACTGGCTCCGCATTGCCCAGCCCGGGCGCGGCTGCCTGCGCAGCTACACCGTGCGGGCACTCCGTGGCACCCCGGATGGGCGGGAAATCGACGTCGATTTCGTCATTCATGCCGCCTCCCACCCTGTCTCCCGCCCTGACTCCCGCCCTGTCTCCCGCCCTGTCTACGACGGGTGTTCCGCCCCCGCCTCTGACTGGGCGCGGGCTGCCGAACCAGGAAGCACCGCCGTCCTGGTTGGCCCCGACGCCATCAGCAGCAGGACGGCGCCGCCGGCGGGAACAGGCATTAGGTGGGATCCCCAGAGCGCGCGCCAGGTTCTTCTCGCTGGGGACGAAACGGCGGTCCCGGCGGTCAGCTCAATCCTCGAAGCCTTGCCCGCAGGCACCATCGGCCGGGCCTTCCTGGAGGTGCCCGATGGCAGCGACTTCCAGGATCTCAGGACCGAATCCGGAGTAGTGGTCACCTGGCTGGCCCGGAACCCGACGAAAGCACGCCGTGGCCAATTGCTGTGTGACGCCATCCGGCGTTCGTATGCGGCCGGCGAGGCTTCGGAGGAGATGTATGCCTGGGCGGCGGCGGAAGCCAGCACGGTCAAGAACCTTCGCAGCCACCTCGTACAGCATCTGGGCGTGGACCCCAAACGATCCGAGCTAAGGGCCTACTGGAGCCTGGGGAAGGCAGGATCGGGCGCGAACGGCATCCCGGTCAAACAACAGCTCAGCTGATACTCGTGGGCGGATGACGGCTGTTACTCCTCGAAGCCCAGCGCAAACGCGGCGTCAAGGTCGTGCTGGGAGTATGCGCGGAAGGCGATGTGGGTAGTGGTGTGGACCACGGCCGGGACCTTGGACAGCCTGTCCGCGATGACATCCGCAAGTTCCTCGTGCTGTGACACCCGGGCCACCGCAATGAGGTCCCATTCTCCGGTAACCGAGTAGACCTCGCTAATGCCCTGGATGGCGGAAATTTCCTCGGCAGTTTCGGGGATTCGCGAGGCGTCTGTCTTAATCAGGACGAAGGCGGTGATCACTGGTAACCCTTCCGGATCTGTTGTGCCCCGGCAGTGCCGGCGGGTGCATACTGTGCTGCCAGCCTAGTACATCACCCTCGCCGTCGTGATCGCCGCAGCCGCAGGATCCCGAGGACCAGAGCCCGGTAGCCAAGGAGCAACACAGCGAGGCTGATGAGCGCGACGATGACGAACGGCAGCACCACGGTTTGCCCGGTCAGCGCACGCAGCGCCATCCCCACGCCTACCGTGCCCAGCCATACGGCCACGCCGGCCGGCCACAGCGCAAGCGGTTCCCGCCACAGCCGCAGCAGCAGCCACGTGACTGCTGCGCCAGCGAGGAACGGCCACGCTGTGAGCAGGACTCCCGTAATGACGTCGCCCCGTGCATGGGCGTCACGGCCTATGGCTGCAAACACCATGATGAGCAGGGCATCAGCCGCTGCCGCGGAGGCGGTCGCAGCGGGGATGGACCGCTCCGAACGTGTGGGGCTTTTCGTCGGGCGCATGCCATTGAGCCTAGCCGTTTCCGCCATGGTGTTGCCCCTCTGTTGCCCGACCCGTTGTCAGGGCTACCGCGCAGGGCTACGCTCGAGCCGGCAAGCGTCGGGGGCAGCGGCTGGCCCGGCGTCGGAAGAGTACCGGGAGAGGGAAACGGCCATGCAGAAGATTACTGCCTGTCTTTGGTTCGACAACCAGGCCGAAGAAGCGGCCGAGTACTACGTGTCCGTCTTTGACAATGCCAGGATCAACAGTGTTTCGCGCTTCGACGAAGGCGGCCCCGGCCCGGAAGGGCAGGTCATGTTTGTGGAGTTCACCATTGAGGGCCAGGATTTCCAGGCACTGAACGGGGGACCTGCCTCCTCGTTCACGGAGGCCGTTTCGTTCTCGGTTGACTGCGCGTCGCAGGACGAAGTGGACCGCTACTGGAACGCCCTGACGGACGGCGGGGCCGAGAGCCAGTGCGGGTGGCTCAAGGACAGGTACGGGGTCTCCTGGCAGATTGTCCCGTCAGCGCTCAGCGGGCTCCTTGGCGGACCGGACGCCGCCGGCGCCCAGCGGGCCATGCAGGCGATGCTCTCGATGAGGAAACTGGACATCGCAGAGATTCAAAAGGCGTACGACGGCGGCTGACGCGGCCGTCAAATCTGGTAATGACCCCCTAATACGGGTGGGGAAGGTGTGCGGCTCCATGTTAACTCCAACGTTTTCAGAACTTAGCGGGAGCACGATGGGAGATATTTCATCCACGAGGTGGACTTATGACGCTTCCCAGCAGCCTCAGCTCCAAGCTGGGCCGCAGCTGATCCCGGACGGGTTGGTTTCATCGTCCGGATGACTTTCATCGCCGAAGAGGAACTACGAAATGATGAAAAAAACGCTCCGCTGGTTCAGCCATTTCCTCGTTGTGTCCATCGTCGCCGCGGGAGGCCTGGTGGGCGTCTCCGGTCCGGCGCAGGCAGCCACCGTCGGCACTCCGAGCATCACGTATTCCGGGGTGAGCAACCCTCCGACGGCAGACAAACCGCAGAGCAAGCTGTGGTGGAATGACGGGTCCTGGTGGGCGAACATGTGGACCACCG